>JBKJWL010000168.1:0-4011 GCA_046716885.1 Thermoanaerobaculia bacterium
CAGCTCGATGTTTTTCTTCTCCCCTCGCGCTTCGAGGGCTTCCCGATCGCCATGGTGGAAGCCCTGGCTTCGGGCCTGCCGTGCATCGCCACGCCGGTCGGGGGAGTTCGGGAGATGGTCGGCGACGACGGAGCGCTGGTCGTGCCGCCCGAGTCCGAGGAGGCCCTCGCCGAGGCCATGCGCCAGATGCTGTCCCCGGCGATCCGAGCATCCTACGCGGCGCGGGGGCCCAAGATCGCTGACGGGTTTTCGATCGATCTGATGGCCGAACAGTTGTCTTCGCTGTACGAACGACTCCTCGTCGAGATACGGCCGGAGAAGACACAACGGAAGGTGAACGAACGATGAGCGCACGGACCGAGGAAACCACCGAGATCCCCATCATCGTCATCCAGCCGAGCAAGGGCTGGATCCCGCTGAAGCTGCGCGAGGTGTGGGCCTACCGCGAGCTGCTCTACTTCCTCGTCTGGCGCGACATCAAGGTCCGCTACAAGCAGACGGCGCTGGGGGCCGCGTGGGCGATCATTCAGCCCTTCTTCTCCATGGTCGTCTTCAGCCTCTTCTTCGGAAAGCTCGCGAAGATGCCTTCCGACGGCATTCCGTACCCGATCTTCGCCTACACGGCGTTGGTGCCGTGGACGTTCTTCGCGAACGGTCTTTCCCAGTCCGCCAACAGCCTGGTCGACAGCGCCAACCTGATCCGGAAAGTCTACTTTCCGCGCCTCACGATCCCGATCGCCAACGTGCTCTCGGGCCTCGTGGATTTCGCGCTCGCCTTCGTTGTCCTCGTCGGCCTGATGCTCTGGTACGGCATCCTTCCGACGGGGCGGATCGTCTGGCTGCCGCTGTTTCTGCTCCTGGCCCTGGTCACCGCCCTGGCGGTCGGCTTGTGGCTGTCGGTCCTGAACGTCGAATACCGCGACGTGCGCTACACGATCCCGTTTCTGACCCAGTTCTGGCTGTTCGCGACGCCGATCGTCTATCCGAGCAGTCTCCTCCCGGAACCGTGGCGGACCCTCTACGGGATCAATCCCATGGTCGGAGTCGTGGAGGGCTTCCGCTGGGCGCTCCTGGATGCGAAGACCGCCCCCGGTCCGATGATCGCGGTCTCCGCGGTCGCCGCCCTGGTGCTGCTGGTGGGCGGCGCCTTCTACTTCCGCCGGATGGAGAAGACCTTTGCCGACGTCGTCTGACCCGGGCGACGCGGCGATCCTGGTCGACGGACTCGGGAAGCGGTACCGGATCGGCGAGAAGCGCGCCCGGTACAAGTCGTTTCGCGAGGTCATCGCTCGGGCCGCGATGGGGCCGGTCCGGGCCGCGCGCGCTCTCGCCGGCCGCGCTCCTGCCAGGATTGACCGCGAGACGATCTGGGCGCTGCGCGACGTTTCCTTCCGGATCGGCCACGGCGAGGTCGTCGGCATCATCGGCCGCAACGGGGCGGGGAAGAGCACGCTGCTGAAGATCCTGTCGCGGATCACGGAGCCGACCACGGGACGCGCGGAGATGCGTGGCCGAATCGGCTCCCTGCTGGAAGTCGGGACCGGCTTCCATCAGGAGCTGACCGGTAGAGAGAACATCTATCTGAACGGGGCGATCCTGGGCATGCGGCGCCGCGAGATCGAGAGCAAGTTCGAAGAGATCGTGGCCTTCGCCGGCGTGGAGAGATTCGTCGACACGCAGGTGAAGCACTATTCCTCGGGGATGTATCTGCGCCTGGCCTTCAGCGTCGCAGCGCATCTGGATCCGGAGATCCTGCTGGTCGACGAGGTGCTCGCGGTCGGCGACGCGGCCTTTCAGCGCAAGTGTCTGGAGAAGATGGAGGACGTCGGCCGGCGGGGCCGGACCGTTCTCTTCGTGTCGCACAACATGCCAGCGATCGCCCGGCTTTGCAGCCGCACGATTCTACACGACGAAGGAGGCGTCCTCCTGGACGGCCCCTCGCACCAGGTCGTCGGGAGGTACCTGTCCTCCGACGTCGGAACCACGGCCGAGCGCGAGTGGCGCGATCCCGTCAAGGCGCCCGCGAGCGGAGCGGCGCGCTTGCGCGCCGTACGCGTCCGTGGGGCCGAGGGGGAGGTTACCGACACGGCGGACATCCGGAAGCCGGTCGGGATCGAGATGGAGTTCGACGTCCTGGAGCCCGGCTGGGTGTTGTCTTCGAGTTTCGATTTTTTCAACGAGGAGGGCCTTCTTCTCTTCGCGTCGATCGAGACCGACCCGGAATGGAGGAGCAAACCCCGCCCGCCCGGGCGATACGCCACGACGGCCTGGGTCCCGGGCAACCTCCTGTCGGAGGGAACGGTGATCGTGAACGTCGAGCTCCTCACCACACACCCCCTGACCCGGCATTTCGGGGAACGCCAGGCCGTCGCGTTCCACGTCGTGGACAGCATGGATGGAGACTCAGCGCGAGGGGACTGGGGAGGCGAATGGTCCGGAGCCGTCCGGCCCATGCTCGCCTGGGCGACCCGATACGCCGCGTTGGGGGGCTTGGAATCCGCACCTGTGTCGGATCGAGAGCGGCATGTTCCGTAGCGCGCAGGCCACCCTCGACATCGCCCGTGGATACCTGGGGGGGGGGCTGCGTGGCGCGGTTCGTCGCCGAGGTATACGGATCTTCCGCTACCACGGGGTCGTCGAGAAGAGAATCGATCCGCTCCTCGAGCGCAACCATCACTTGCTCGCGGTATTTGCCGCGCAGATGGCTTATTTCCGGCGTTTCCGCATTCTCGACCTGGAGGAGCTTCTCGACGCGCTCGAGAGGCCGGAGCGCGCGCGGAAGGCGCCGACGGCGGTCGTGACCTTCGACGACGGCTTTGCCAACAACTTGATGGTGGCCGAAGTCATGTCCCGCCACCGGCTGCCGTGGTGTCTCTTCGTGCCAGTGGGAGAGGTCGGAGGGAATGGGGTCATGTGGTTCGACGAGCTCTCCCTGCTCCTTCTGGCGGGGGCCGCCCGGCGCGTCGAGGCGCTCGGCACCACCTGGCCACTGTCGAACCGGGGCCAGCGGGAGCGGGCGTTCCAGCAGTTGCGGCCCCAGCTCAAAGCGCTGGCGGCGCCGGCGAAACGGGAGGCGATGGCGACAATCCGCGCTCAGTTTCCCCCCGAGGAGTCGCAACGACTCATCGCGCACTTCCCGTCGCTTCGGATGCTGACCTGGCGGGAGCTCGCGGGCCTCGGCAACGCGGGTGTCGAGATCGGAAGTCACGGAGTGGATCACGACCTGCATCATGCCGCCCAGCCTCGCGCGGAGCGGCTTCGGGAGCTCTGCGAGTCGCGCCGGGAGCTCGAGACCCGGCTTTCCCGCCCGTGCCGCGCCTTCGCCTTCCCCAATGGGGACTTCGTGCCGGAGTCGCCCGAAGAGGTCGCGAGCGCGGGTTACGCCGCGGCTTTTACGACCGAGTCTCGGAGCGCCGACGCGACGACGTCCCGCTTTCTTCTGCCGCGGTTCTCCGCCCCCAAGTCGCTCCATCGCTTCGTACGCGTCCACTGGTGGGAAGAACGAGCCGCCTTGAAGGCCAGCGCGGTCGCGGGTGCGCGGGGGCAGGAGGGCTGATGGACGAACCTCGACGTGAGATCAGTGGTGACAGGCGTCCGCTCCGGCTGCTGGTGGTCGGGAGCTCCTGGCCTCCCGAGACGTTTCTCGGCCGCCTGATGCGCGGGCTCGCAGCAGCGGGCGTACAGGTGCGGATCGCGTTTTCACGCTGGCCCGACCAGGATTGGTTTCTGCGTTCCGGGCTGCGAACGTTCAAGACCAGGGCGTGGGAGGGGTCGAAGATCCTGCGCCTTCTCTGGGTCGGGTGGCTCGCTCTCCAGGCTCTCGTGCGGTCGCCCCGTGCGCTGCGGCTCTTCTGGCGCGACGCGTCCAAAGAGCGGACAACGACAGCCCGCCTGCGCAAGCTCAACCGCCTTCTGCCCTACGCCGGAGTCGACTGCGACGTCATTTACTTTCCGTGGAACGCCGCGGCGATCGACTATCTGCCCCTGTTCGAGCTCGGCAAGCCCGTCGTC
>JBKJWL010000169.1:0-16734 GCA_046716885.1 Thermoanaerobaculia bacterium
GCTTCGCGCGCAACCCGGCCAACGACAATCGTGAGCTCACGCTCGGTCTCGCGTTCCAGCCGATCGACCAGCTGATCTTCAAAGCGGACTGGCAGGAGCGCCGCAACGCGGCGAGGACCGGTGTGAATCAGTGGAACGTTTCTCTGGGGTACATCTTCTAACCGTGCGCTTTCGAGCCGGAGTCGTAAGCCGTCTCGTCCGAGCTGCCGCGGCGGCGGTTCTGGCCGCCTCTGCGCTCGAAGCGAAGGTGTTCCTCACGCAGGAGGAGGCGCTGCGGCTCGCCTTCCCGGGTGCCGCCGTCGAGCGCCGGACGGTCTTCTTGACGGAGGCGCAGCAGCGGGAAGCGCAGAAGCTCTCCGGGGACGACCATCCGCCGGCGGCGCTGGCGACGCTTTACGTGGCGCGCAAGGATGGCCGCGAGGCTGGCACAGCGTACTTCGACACGCACGTCGTGCGCACGACCTCGGAGACGATCATGGTCGTCGTCGATCCCTCGGGGTCGATCACGCGGGTCGAGGTCCTCTCCTTCTCGGAGCCCGAGGAGTATCTGCCGCGCCCGCGCTGGTACGCGCAGTTCTCCGGAAAAGCTCTGGACGCGGAGCTGTCCGTCAAGCGCGGGGTTCGCCCGGTCGTGGGGGCGACCCTCACGGCGCGCGCAACGACCGCGGCCGCGCGGCGGGTCCTCGCGCTCCACCGCGTGCTCCACTCGGCTCCGCCGCGGACGCCCCCGCCATGAAGCGCTGGGAGGCCTGGTGGAACCACGCGGCCCTGGCCGCCGTGTCGCTCACGGGCGTCGTGTACGGGGTGTTCAAGTATTTCGTTCCGGGTCTCGACCCCGATTCCCGCGTCGGTCATCCCTGGCAGCTGGCGTTACTCAAGGCGCACATCCTCGTGGCGCCCTTCGCCGTCTTCGGCGTGGGCCTCCTGGTCCGGCGCCACGCCCTGAGGCGGCTCAGGATCGGCGAGGTCAACGGCCGCCGCACCGGCAGCGTGATGCTCTGGCTCTTCCTGCCGCTCGTCCTGACCGGCTACCTGATCCAGGTGATCGTGTCGGGAGGCTTGGCGCGCGGCGCCGGCTGGTCGCACGCCGTTCTCGGTGTCGCTTTCATCCTCGGCTATGCCGCGCATCCCCGCAGAAAAGCGCCGACCGACACCGGTTCCGACGAAGGCTCCAACGGCCACGGCGAGTCTTTCGAGAACGGGGGTCAGGTCTCCCCAAAGGACAGAGTCCAGACCTGACCCCAACTTGGGTTCGATAAGATGCCGGCCAAATACAAGGAGGCTCCATCGTGATCCTGATCAAGAGAATCGGTCTGGTCCTCTGCTCGTCGGTAGTCGCGTTGCTCTGCGCGGGCAACATGGGAGCTCAGCCCAGACCAAATGCGCTTCCGACCACGCGAGAGGTTCCGAACGCGTTCGGCACCGGCTCCTACACGGTGACGACGATCTCGGCCACGACGTTCACTGGCAGTACCTCGTCCATGAGCTATGTCACCTCGGGAAGCCTTGGCCGCTACGGAGGGGTGGACCAGTTCTTGGATTACTACACGGGCCTGGACCTTCCGGCCGGCGCCGTGATCGATTACATCGGGTTGAACAGCACGACGGACACCCCTTTCGTTCTCGGAGTCCAGCTGGTCCGCCGCGACAGGTTCGGCGGTCTCAGCGTCGTCGGAAATCTGGACAGCACGGTTCACGGCTGGGACACGGACATCAACGCGAGTCCCATCGGCTACGTCTGGCACGGAACCGCCGGCGAAGCACTCGTTCTCCATGTCCAGAACGCTCCGAACCCGAACTTTCAGTTTTTCGGCTGGGCGGAGGTGTGGTGGAAGCGCTCGGTCAGCCCCCCGCCTGCAGCGGGAGCGGCGACGTTTGACGACGTGTTGTGGAACCATCCCTTGTACCAGTACGTCGAGGCGCTCGCAGCCTCCGGCATCACGAGCGGATGCGGCAACGGAAACTATTGCCCGGACAACACCCTGACGAGAGGCCAGATGGCCGTCTTCCTGGCAAAGGCGCTCGGCCTGCACTGGCCGGCGAACTAGAGCCGCAAGAGGGGGTCGAGTCCGTGTTTTGCGGACCCGACCCTGCCCTCGGCGCCACGCCGGAGCCCTCGGCGAGTTCGATACGATGCCCCTCCAATAAAGGAGGTCCATCGTGATCCTCGTCAAAAGAATCGGCCTGGTCCTCGGGTCGGCGGTGATCGCATTGTTGTGCGCGGGCTACGCGGCAGCTCAGAGGCCAAACGCGCTTCCGACCACGCGAGAGGTCCCGGACGCGTTCGGCACGGGCTCCTACACGGTGACAACGATCTCCGCGACTGCCTTCACTCCGAGGAACAGCTTCATGACCTGGTACACTGCTACCTCCGGCATCTATTCCTTCAGCCGCTATTGCGGAATCAACGCAGTTTGTGATTTCTACACGAGCCTCGACCTTCCGGCCGGGGCCGTGATCGACTTCATCGGCTTGAACAGCAACACCGACGACGCCCCCTTCGTCGTCTCAGTGAACGTGGTACGTCGTGACAAGTTCGGCAATTTCACTGTGATCGGAGCTGTGGACAGCACGGTTCACGGCTGGGACACGGACAGAAACTTCAACCCGATCGGCTACCTCTGGAACGGCCGCTTCGACGAAGCGCTCATGATCCATGTCCAAGCCATCCAAGGCGGCAACAATGCTCAGGCATTCGGCTGGGTCGAGGTCTGGTGGAAGCGCTCGGTCAGCCCCGCGCCGGGCGTCGCGTCATTCAACGACGTCCCTACGAGTCATCAGTTTTTCCAGTTCATCGAAGCGCTGAAGGCGTCGGGCATTACGGGCGGATGCCAGGCCGCTCCGCCTCTCTACTGCCCGGACGCCGCCCTCACGCGGGGCCAGATGGCCGTCTTTCTCTCCAAGGCCCTCGGCCTGCACTGGCCGGCGAACTAGAGCTTCAAGCCTGTCCTAGGCGCGGCTGTCCCAGAGAACGTCCGGGACGCCGCGCCGTTTGTTCTCGTGGCGCGCCATCACGAAGAGCGCGTCGGACAGGCGGTTCAGGTACTTCACGGTGAACGCGCCCACGGATTCCTTGCGCGAGAGCGCGAGCACGAGCCGTTCGGCGCGGCGGCAGACGGTGCGGGCCACGTGAAGCTGCGCCGCGGCGGGACAGCCGCCCGGCAGGATGAAGTTCTCGAGCGGCTCCAGCTCCTCCGAGAGCCGGTCCATGATGGCCTCGAGGCCGTCGACGTGCCTCTGCTCGATCTGCGGCACGGGCATCTTCGCCTTATCCTCCTGCAGGATGCAGAGGTCCGAGCCCAGGTGAAACAGCGCGTTCTGGATTCCGGCGAGGGGCTCAGCGAGTGCCTCGTTCACCCCGGCGGCGACAGCCACGCCGATGTGGCTGTTGAGCTCGTCGACCGTGCCGAAGGCCGCGATGCGGAGCGAATCCTTCGGAACGCGCTGCCCTCCGCCGAGACCCGTCGTACCGTCGTCGCCGGTCCGCGTGTAGACCCTGGTGATCCTCGGCATCAGAACCTCACGTCGACTCCGCCCGCGACTAACCGTCCCGCGGCCGGATACCCGGCGGCCTCATCGTACCGGCGGTCGAGGAGATTGACGAACCGAAGATACGGGACGAACTGGGCGGTGGCCTGCCAGCGCGCCGCGAAGTCGAGACGAACGTAGGATGGATCCTCGACCGGCGCTCCGGTGATGGGGTCGTTGTCCGGCCGCGCTCCGACGTAGAGGACCCGCGGCATGAGATCGACGCCGGGAACCGGCTGCCAGGCGAGCCCGACGGCCGCGCGGTGATGGGGCCGGCGGATCAGCGGGGCGCCGGTGACCAGATTCTCCGCGTCGAGATACGTGTAGGTCGCGTCCGCCGAGAGCTCGGGCAGGATCGCCTGCCGCCAGCCGACCTCGACGCCGCGCGTGCGGGCGCGGCCGATGTTCAGGTTCGTCGACGTCGCGAAGTCGTAGACGATGAGGTCCTCGAGGTCGTTCCAGAAGAGCGACACCTCCGCCGCGCCGCCGCCGACGTACCGCTCCGCGCCGAGCTCCCAGGAGACCGCCCGCTCGGGCTGGAGGTCCGGGTTCGCTCCGAACGGGTAGTAGAGCTCCCCCACCGTCGGCGCCCGAAACGCGCTCCCGCCGGACACCCGCACCTTCCAGAGCGAATCGAGCGAGAGCCATGAGATCGTGGCGCGCGGGCTCCAGGCGTCGCCGAAGGTCGAGTGGCGGTCGAAGCGCACGCCGGCGGCCACGGTGAAGGCGCCGAAGGTGACGGAGTCCTGCGCCCCCACGCCCCAGATGGTGGTGCGCGCGTTCTCGAGGTTCGTACCGAAGTTGCTCCCGTCGTCCACCGTCCACCGCTCCCATGACGCGAAGGCCGTCAGCTTGTGCGCCCCGAGGCTCAACGTGTCCGCCACGCGGGCCTGGAGCGTCTCGGCATCCGTCTGCGAGACGAACCCCCCGGCGGAGTCGCGGTACCCGGGCTTCGAGCGGACGTCGGCGATCAGCACGTCGAGGTGGTTCGTGTCGGAGAGCGCGAAGCTGCCGGGGATCGCGATGCGCTGCTCGCGGAAGAGGCCGCGCGCCGTGCTCGGCGCGCCCAGCGGCCCGGGGTTGCCGACCTCGCCGTCCAGGATCCCGGCCTCCAGGGCGATGCGGTTGCCCTCGGAGAGGCGCGCCTCGAGGCGGGCGGAGCCGTTACGCTGCCGCCAGTCGGTGTTCGGCCGCTCGCCGTCGAACGCCGCGTACCGGTAACTCGCCGTGGCCGCAAAGAGACCCTCCCCGACGGAGAGGAACGCCGAGCCCTGGCCCTGCCCCTGGTTGCCCGCCTCGCCCGTGAAACGCCCGGAGACGCCCGGCGCGGCCACGCGGGTGAAGATCTGGACCACGCCGCCGATCGCGTCCGAGCCGTAGAGCGCGGAGAAGGGTCCGCGCACGATCTCGATCCGCTCGACGTTCTCGGTCGTCATGGCCGACCAGTCGTACCCCGCGAAAAAGGGCGAGTTCATGCGCACGCCGTCGACGAGCACGAGCGTCTGCGTCGAGTTGGTTCCGCGGGTGAAGAGCGAGGTGAGCGAGCCCGGCGCGCCGCTCTGGACGACGTCGAGGCCCGGCACCGAGCGCAGCAGCTCAGACACCAGCGTCTTCTCGCTCTTTTCGATCTCTTCGCGCGTGATTACGGTGATCGCCGAGCCGATCTCCTTCTCCTCTTCGGGAACGGACGTCGCCGTCACAACGACCGACGCGGAGGCCGGGGGCACCTGCTGGGCGACCGCGGGTCGCGGGAAGGCGAGGAGCGCGAAGAGCCCGAGCACTGTGGCAGTGGCGGCGAAGCCCCGCTCCCTTTCGCGCCGCGCGAGCGCGTCGAGCGAGAAGAGCGCCGCCGTGCCGAGAAGATCGGCGCCGAGCGTGGCCCAGAAGAACGGGATCGCGGCAGCGAAGCAGAGCGCGAGGCCCGCCGGAGTCTTCGGGTAGAGCGGATCGCCGATCCACTCCGCAAAGTTGGAAGTCGCGAAAAACAGCGTCGAGGCGCCGACGGAAAAGGCGGCGAGACTGGAGGCCCCGGGCTTCTCCCGCAATGCGCGCCCGGCGAGCACGATCCCCGCGAAGGTCGCGTAGACCGTCAGGCGTAGGAGCGTCACGGCCGCGCGGCCGGTCGGAAGATCCAGGAAGATGTCGGAAAGTGCCAGGGCTCCGAGCGGCACGGCCCACGCCCACGAGCGCGGCAGGCGCGCGCCGGCGAAGAGCGCGAGAGCGCCAAGTGGAACGAAGTTGGGCGGATGAGGAAGCAGCCGGGAAAGGGCGCCGAGGAGAACGAGCAGGACCGCGGTCGTCATTCGAACCTCCCGTTCGACGAGACGGATCTCTCGAACGGATCGAGAGGGCGTCCCGCGCTCCGGAAATTCGAAGGCGCGTCTCTCTCGTGTGACCCCGTCCGAGAAGCGTGTCGTCCGGCAGGTCTCCTGGCTTCCGGATCCTCCGCCGTCGGGCTCCTTCCCGGACGCGCAACCGGTTTCCCGATCTCACGCGCCCAGTGGATTGCTGCCCGAGGCGTCCCCGGTGACAGTGGCGGGGGCCGCGCGGGATTCTCACCCGCTTCCCTTAGCCGAACGATTCAAAGAACGCCGAAGAGGACCGACCATAGCGCGTCGGGCCGCGGCTTGCAACCTCCGCATAGAATGCGCCCCATGCGGGGCCCCGACTACACCCTCGACCTCGATCGGCTGCGGCGCGTTGGGTTCCCCGAGGTCGTGCTCGCGCAGGGGAAGACGGCCGCCCAGATTGCGGAGATCTGCCGCCAGCTCTCGCGGGCCCACGACGTCCTCGTGACCCGCCTGACCTCCGAGCTTTGGGAAGAGGTCTCGATCTCGCCGCTTCCCGGTCGGGCCGACTACGATCCGCTCTCTGCCACCCTCCACCTCTCCGTCGGCAAGCCCATGTCGCGGGTCGAGGGCACGGTGGCGGTGGTCACGGCCGGCACCTCCGACACGGCAGTCGCCGAGGAGGCCCGGCGGTCGCTCGAGTACCTGGGCGTCTCCTCGACGCTCGTTCCCGACGTCGGTGTAGCTGGCGTCCTGCGCCTGCTCTCGCGACTGGAGGAGATCGAGCGAGTCGACGTCGTCATCGCGGTGGCCGGCATGGAGGCCTCGCTCTTCTCGGTTCTCGGCGGCCTCGTCGGGCGCCCCATCATCGCCGTGCCCACGTCGCGCGGTTACGGCGCCGCGTTCGAGGGTCTCGCGTCGCTTCTGTCCGCCGTCAACTCCTGCGCCAACGGGATCACGACGGTCAACATCGACTCCGGCTACGCCGCCGCGATGGCTGCGTACCGCATTCTTTCCGGAGGGCCACGCCGATGGGATCGAAAAGACGAAAAGGCCCCGACACCGCCCGCGAGTACATCCACGCGGCGGCGATCGGCGTCGACCGCAAGCGCAAGAGGGCGCTCCTCGGCCGTCCGACGACGCCGGTAAAAGTCGGCAAGTCGACCACCGTCTCTCAGCTCCTCGACGCGTACCGCGAGGCCTCTTTCCAGGCGCGCGCGCTCGGCAAAGCCGCCGCGATCTTCGAAGCGATGCTGCGCGACCGGCAGCGACCGACCATCCTCATCGGCATGGCGGGGTCGCTCATCGCGGCCGGCATGCGGCAGGTCATCGTGGACCTGATCGAGCAGAACATGGTCGACGTCGTCGTCTCGACGGGCGCGATCGTGTCCCAGGACTTCTACCAGGTCCGCGGCGGCCGCCACTATCACGGCGATCCCGACGCGAACGACAAGGAGCTGCGCGACCTCTACATCGACCGGCTCTACGACACGTTCATCGACGAGGAGAAGTACTGGGCCACCGACCTCGCCGTTTCGAAGTTCGCCGACACGCTGGCGGGCCGGTCCATGTCCTCGCGCCAGTTCCTCGCGCTCCTGGCCCGGGAGGCGCGGCACGACAAGGGCTCCATCCTGGGCGCCTGCGGCCGGCGCGGGATTCCGCTCTTCGTCCCGGCCCTGAACGACTCATCGATCGGCATCGGTCTGACCGAGCACTACCACCGTTTCCGGCGCGCGGGAAAGACGCCCTTCCAGATCAGCTCGATCGCGGACAACTACGAGCTCACGCAGATCGTCGTGAAGAGTCGGGCGACGGCGGCTCTCTATATCTCGGGCGGGGTGCCCAAGAACTACATCAACGACTCGATCGTGATGTCCTACATCTTCGGCATCGACACGGGCGGCCACAAGTACGCCCTGCAGATCACGACGGACGCCCCCCACTGGGGAGGGCTTGGCGGCTCGACCCTTTCGGAGGCGACCTCCTGGGGCAAGGTTTCGAAAAAGGCTACGCACGAGATGGCGTTCATCGAGACCTCGGTCGCGCTGCCGATGCTGTACGGGTATGCGCTCCAGAAGGACGCCGCCCGCGGCCGCACGCGACTCGCGTACGACTGGGACGGCGACATCCTGAAGAGGATGCGCCGCGTCTGACGGCAAAGACGTGATCGAGATTGGCCGCGTCGTCCGGTTGCAGGTCCAGACGGACTCCCTCAAGCGAGGCCAACGCCCGCGGCGGGTCTACGATCCGGCGCCGCTCTCCGAGGTTGCGCGCCTGCGCGTGTCTCCCTCCGGGGCCGTAGGCGTGACCGCGGCGGGCGAGGAGATTCTGGACGTGCACCACCCGGGGCATCCCCGCACGAAGACTGCTCCCGGCCGCGAGGTCTCCTTCGGCTTCACCAGCCACTACGGCCACATGCACGACCGGTACGGGGCGCACGTGACGACCGGGTGCGCCGGAGAGAACGTCCTCGTCGAGAGCGGCCGCATCTGGAGGCTTCCGGACTTCGAGGCGGGACTTGCATTTCGGAACGCGGCGGGGGCGCTGCTGCCGCTCGAGCACATCACCGTCGCCGCGCCCTGTGTCGAATTCTCGCGCTTCTCGCTCGGCGACCCGGAGGGCTCGCCGCAGGATCTGAAACCGGTCTTGCAGTTTCTGGACGAGGGGACCCGCGGCTACGTCTTCACGCCGGGCCGGAAAGGCGAAGTGGCGATCGGGGACGCCCTCGTCCTGCGGGAGTAGGGTCGGCATGCGAGGCTTCGCGCGCATCCTGCCCTGGCTCCTCGCCCTCTTCTTCGCGGCCGTGAGCGGCTTCCTGGTGGTGAGGCTCGCGACGAGCGTTCGCGAGACCCGGCTGGCGGACGCGGCGCCCGTAGTCGACGCGATCCGCAAGATCGCGCAGCTGGCGACCGTCGAGGCGCAGATCTCGGACGTCCTGCGGTTCGAGGAGATCAAATCGTTTCTCATCTTCGACTTCCCGAAAACCGCCACGATCCGGATGCGAGGCAAGGTGGTCGCCGGATTCGACCTCGCCTCGCCCGAGTTTGACGTGCGGCCGGATCCGGACCGGCGTCTCCTGCGGATCGCTCTTCCCGCTCCCCGAATCCTCTCGATCGACCCGCGTCTCGAGTGGTTCGACGAACGAAGCGGCCTCATCAACCCGATCACGCCCCAGGATCGGACCCGCTGGATGCTCTGGGCGCGCGGTCAGCTCGGCCGCGCCGCGAAGGACTCGGGCATCGAGGCCCGAGCCGTGGAGCACGCGCGGGACCTGATCTCCGGGGCGGCGGAGGCTTTCGGTTGGAGCGTCGAGGTGACGGCCCCGGCGGGGAGCGCCGCCGTCACGCCCCTCCCGGAGCCCTGAAAAGAACAACGCCCCGGTTGCCCGGGGCGTCGAGAAATCCGAAAAATGAAGACCTGACCCCAATCCTACAGCGCCTCGCCCTTGAGCGGGATCTCGATGACGCCCCTCTCCTTGTCGGAGGTGTAGAGAATGACCTTTCCGTCCACGGCGCCCTTCTTGACCTTGTCGCTCGCCTTGACGACGACCGTGTAGGAGACGCCTTCCTGCGTCGGCACGACGTCGGTCATGAAGCCGGGCACGCTGACCTCGGCCTTGGTGACCTTCATCGGGTTGCCGGGCTTGTTGTTCGTCACCACGATGTTGCGCGTGATGGGGTCCTTGCCCGCCGTGAAGTTGCCGAAGTTGACGGTGATCGGAGTGATCGAGACGCGCGGCCGGACGATCCCGGAGACAGGCACCTCGAGTGTCGGCTGCTGCGAGACGCCCGTATTGATCCGTACGGGAGCGTTGAGGAGTCCCTCGGGAGCGTCCGGCAGGACCGAGATCGCCAGCTTGAACTGTTCGCCGAGCCGTCCGGCGATCTTGTCTTTGTCGCCCGCGGGAGAGATCGTCGCCTTCACGTAGGGCTGCGCGGTCTCCGCGACCGTCGGCTTGAAGCCCTTCTCCTCGGAGATGAGGATCACGTCCTGCGAGGCCGCATCGCCCTTGACGACCGAGAGCCGGACGTACTGTTGCGGCGCCACGTCCACGAACGGCTTGACCAGGGCCTTGACGAACAGGTTCATCTGCGGCCGCTCCGGGTCGTTCGAGACGACGAGCACGGACTTCGAGATGGGCCCGGAGAAGCTCTTGGTGTCGACACTCGCGTGAATCTTGCCTTCCGCGCCCGGCTTCACGACCTTGTCGAAGGACGAGACCGTGCAGCCGCACGACGGCCGCGCGTCCGAGATGATCAGGTCGGAACCGCCCGAGTTCCGGATCACGAAGTCGGTCTCGATGACCTGACCCTTCGGGACGGTCCCCATGTCCCGGGTCTCCTGCCCGATCTCGATCTTAGGAGCGGCGACCGCCTTGCCGGGGGCGGCGGGCTTGGCCGCCTGGGCCGGGGGCGCCGGCTGAGACGATTGGGCCTGAGGAGCCGCGGATACCGAGGGCTTGGAATCGGCGGGCTTCTGAGCGAGTGCTACCCCGGCCGCCAGGAGCGCGCCGACTCCCAGCCGGCCGATTTTCAGAACATGACGCATCTTCAGTTTCCTCCTGTCAGTTGGGTTGCCAAAGCGGCGAAACCGGGGGATCACGGGGGATATTCCGAAAACGCCCCAATTAGACCAGACTCGGCGCCCAGATGACGGAAACCCGGCGCTTTCACTTCGTGCCGATCGGCGGAACGGCTATGGTCCCCCTCGCGGCGCTGCTCCGGGAGGAGGGGCATCGCGTCACCGGAAGCGACCGGACGCTCTATCCCCCCATGTCCACGACCCTCGAGCGCCTCGGGATTCCGGTTGCCGACGGGTTCGCCGCCGAGCACGTGCCGGGCGACTGCGATGCCGTCGTGGTCGGCAACGCGGCTCTCCGGGACAACGTCGAGGCGGCCGAGGCCGCGCGCCGCGGTCTGCCTCTCCTCTCCTTGCCTCAGGCGGTGCGGCTGTTCCTCCTGCCCGGAAAGACCTCCGTCGTCGTCACCGGAACGCACGGGAAGACGACGACCTCGGCGCTGACGGCCTGGCTCTTGCTCGACTCGGGCCGGGATCCCGGGTTCCTCGTCGGCGGCGAGATGAAAAACCTCGGACGCGGGTACCGGCGCGGCCTCGGGCCGCACTTTGTCCTGGAGGGCGACGAGTACAACGCCGCGTTCTTCGACCGGGGGCCGAAGTTTCTCCACTACGAGCCGCAGCATCTCTTCGTCGGCAATATCGAGTTCGACCACGCCGACCTGTACCCGAACCTCGGGTCCGTCGTGGAGGCCTTCCGCAAAGTCGTCGCGCTCGTTCCCGCGGACGGCCTCGTCGTTGTCAACACCGACGACCCTCTCGTCATGGACGCGGCAGGCGACGCGCGCGCTCCCCTCGCGACGGTTTCGCTCGACTCTTCCGGCGCCGACTTCTCCGCGCGCGACATCGTGTTCGGGCCGGAGGGCACGGAGTTCACGCTGCTCGAGGCGGGCCTGCCGGCGGCGCGCCTCTGCTCGCCGCTCGACGGCGCGCACAATGTGCGCAACGCCCTCGGCGCGATTGCGCTCGCGCGGGGGCTCGGTCTCTCCGTCAGCGAGATCGCCCGGGCGCTCCCGCGCTTCTCCGGAGTCCGGCGGCGGCTCGAGGTCAAGGGCGAAAAGAACGGGATCCTCGTCGTCGACGACTTCGCGCACCACCCCACCGCCGTCCGAGGCACGCTTCAGGCGGCGCGGGCGCGGTTCCCCGGCCGGCGCCTCTGGGCGCTCTTCGAGCCACGCTCGAACACCGCGGCCCGGAAGATGTTCGAGGACGAGTACGCCGCGGCCTTCTCGGGCGCGGACGCGCTCGTCCTCGCTCCCGTCTTCCACGCCGACCGTCTCGCTAAAGTCGACCGGCTCGACCGCGCGACTCTGGTCGCCCGGTTCGCGGACGCGGGCAAGCCTGCTCACGCTCCGCAGTCGATCGCCGAGATCCCCGGGATCCTCCGGCGCGAGGCGCGTGCGGGCGACGTGTTGTTGCTCATGTCCTCGGGCGCCTTCGGGGGGCTTCCTGAGACGCTGCTCGACGCGCTGTGAGCCGCGCCAGCGAGAGCGCCAGCGCGCCGCGCGGAGACCTTACGGTGCCGCGACCCGATTCGACAGAATGCCCACGCCTTCGATCTCGACCTCCACGACGTCGCCCGGCGCCAGCGGCCCCACGCCGGCCGGCGTTCCCGTCAGGATCAGGTCGCCGGGAAAAAGCGTCATCATCCGGGAGACGTAGGCGAGGAGAAACGCGGGCGAGAACACCATGCCCGAGGTACGTGCCGACTGCCGGACCGAACCGTTGACCCGCGATGCGATCGCGAGATCGGAGGGGTCGAGACCCGCAACAATCGCAGGCCCCACGGGGCAGAACGTGTCGAACGACTTGGAACGCGCGAACTGCTTGTCCTTTTTCTGCAGGTCGCGCGCCGTGACGTCGTTGGCGCAGCAGACTCCCGCGAGCGCCTCGAGCCAGCGCTCCTGCGGCCAGTTCTTGATCTTCCTGCCGACCACGAGCGCGAGCTCGCCCTCGTAGTCCACTCGCTGGGACTCGGGCGGCAGGACGATGTCGCCTTCGCCGAAGACGAGCGAAGAGGGCGCCTTGAGAAACAGCATCGGCTCGTCCTCGGGCGCCGTGCTTCCGAACTCGGCCGCGTGCTCGCGGTAGTTCTTCCCGACGGCGACGATCTTGGAGGGAAAGGGGGGCGCGTCCGGGGAGCCGAAGGGGATCGTGCGGGTCACGGTGTCAGAACGGCAGAAGCGGAACCAACCGGCCTCAGTTCCCGACCTGATAGATCGCCGGCCTGTACCTCGGGACCGGGACGGCCTTGCCGGCTTCGTGTGCCGCCTGAATCCAGGCCGCCTTCGCGCGCTCAACCTCGGCGAGAGCATCCTGCGCCGTCGCCCCGAAGGCGGAGCACGATTCCAGATCCGGGATGTCGGCAATGTACCCCTGGTCGTCCTCGCTGTAGAAGATGTTGATGTGGTAGTCGTTCACGCGTCGCGCTCCAGCCCCAAATTATAGCGTTCGACCAGACGGAGGAACTGGCGCACCTGGTAGGGCTTCGCCTCGCCGCCGACGTCTTGGAGGTTGATGAGTTCGGGAAGTCTCGAGTGTACGAAGACATGGTGGCTCCCGGAGATGCGAGCCAGAACGAAATCCATTGCCTCGAGTAGCCTGCGGAAGTCGCGAAACGAGACATTCTGGACCGCGCCATCCGAGATCCGCTTCAGAAGCGCCGCCGGTCTCAGGCGCGACTCCTCACGGTGTCCACGCCTCCTCGAGCAGCTCGCCGGCGTAGACCTCCCGCGCGTCGCCGGTCAGCCGCACGCCCGAAATGGAGCCCCCGTCGTCGCGAAATTCGACCGTCAGGTCCACACCGCTCCGGGTGCCGCAGACCACGGGCGAGGCCGCGAGGCCCTGGCGGCCGGCGGCGATCGCCGCGGCAACGACTCCCGATCCGCAGGAGAGGGTCTCCCCTTCCACACCGCGCTCGTAGGTGCGGACCTCTATGCGATTGCCGCCCGAGGCGCGAACGAAGTTGGCGTTGGCCCCCTCCGCCATCGCCGGATGGTGGCGCAGCGGCGGTCCGTACCGGTCGATCGCGAACTTGCCGAGGTCGCCGCGCACGAAGACGACCAGGTGCGGCACGCCGACCGTCATCGGAATCGCCGTGGGCGGCAGACCCCTCCCCGAGATCTGTATCGGGTCCTGCGGCGGCGCGACCTCGGGAAGCGAAAGGGTGACCGCCTCGCCGTTGACGCAGGCTTCGATCGGGCCCCACCCGGTCTCGAGCACCACGGCCTTGCCGGGGACGAGCCTGTGCCGCGCGGCGTACCGGGCGGCGCAGCGCGTGCCGTTGGCGCAGAAGGTCGCCGGGCCGCCGTCCGCGTTGAAGTAGTCGACCCGCACCCGCCCGCCGCCCTCCCCGGGCGACAGGAAGAGCGCCCCGTCGGCGCCGACCGAGAGGCCGCGCCGGCAGACGAGCGCAAGCCGCGCTCGATCCTCCTCCGACAGCGCGCGGCCGTCCGCCTCGAAAACGAGGAAGTCGTTGCCGCCGCCGGCCATCTTCACGAAACGGGAGGGCAACGACATGGGAGGGGGAGTTTAGGCTATTCGGTCAGAACGGTTCCGCCAGGGCTTCCGGCGACGGAGGACTCTCGTTGCCGGCCCGATCGATGGAGCGCACGGTGTAGCGGTAGGGCCGGCTCTGAAGGACCGTCTGGTCCGTGAAGAAAGGCTCGGTCAACGCGGCCTTCGTCAGACGGACGGGCGCGGCGGCTCCTTGCGCCCGATCGACGTGGTACCCGGCCAGGTCCGGTGCATCCACCGGATCCCAGAGGAGCCGGACGAGGTTTCCCTCCGAGAGCGCATCGACGCGCGACGGAGCCGGAGGCGGAAACACGTCGCGCAGGAGGACGGGAAGCTCGCCGGCCGGGAGGCCCTCGACCTTCGGATTCTTCTCGAGCGTGGCCCGCACGGTGTAGACGAGCGGCACGCCGTAGGGCACGCCGACGTCGACGAAGGCCGTTCCCGTGACCGGACGGCTGGTCAGGGGGGCCTCGTATTCCTCCTGCGACAGCGGCCGCCGGTAGACCTGGTACCCGCCGACCGCTACGGGGCGGCCGAGGACGTCCTTCTCCGGGGGGAGCCACTCGAGGCAGACGCGGCCTTCCTCCAGAGTCGGCGGCAGGAGCACGGGCGCCTCGGGCGCGGGCTCGGGAGTGAAGGTGACGATGTTGGAGAGGGGGCTTCGCTCGCCGTTGCGGCGCACGGAGACGACCGCGTAGGCCAGCGGGTCGGCCGTTTTCTCCTCCGCCAGGAGCGGAGAAAGCGGGTCGCGATAGACGACCGTCGCGCCGTGGGTCGACTCGGCGATCGCCGGGAGGGAAAGTGCGGCGATGCGCTGCGAGTCCCGGTAGAAGGCCTCCTCCGCCAGGCGCACGTTAGTCGCCTCGTGCCGCGCCGACGCTCCGAGCCCGCGCAGCTCACCCGTCGCGCCGGTCGGCGCGCCCGCCGCCCGACCGGCCGGACGCCGCGCGGTCAGGGCGGGCGAGGGCCTGAGCACGCGGTACACCTCGATTGACTCGAGGTCGATCAGGGGTCCGCCCGTCAGCAGCCGGTCCGGGAAGCTGAACGACAGGACGGCGTCGTCGCCCTCCTGCTCCACCGACAGATCCGACACCGCGTTGGGTCCCCGCGGCAGCGGCGGCTGCGGATCCCCCTTCTTGCCGCACGCGAGCGCCCCGAGGAAGGCCGCGACGGCGAGGATGCGAACTGTCGACTGTCGACCGCCGACCGTCGGCTTCCTCACAGCACGTATCGCGAAAGGTCCTCGTCCTTCACGAGATCTGCCAGGGCACCCTGCACGTCGGTCAGCTCGATCCGGATCGACTTGCCCGCGTTCTCCGGCCCCGCGAAGGAGATGTCCTCGAGCAGGCGCTCGAGGATCGTGTGGAGGCGCCGCGCTCCGATGTTCTCGAGCGCCCGATTGACGCGCTCAGCGTCCCGCGCGATCTCGCCGATGGCCTCTTCGGAGAAAGTCAGGTCGACGCCCTCGGCTCCCAGCAGCGCGTTGTACTGCTTGAGCAGCGCGTTCTCCGGCTCCGTCAGGATCCGCACGAAGTCGGCTTCGGTCAGAGAGTCGAGCTCCACGCGGATCGGAAAGCGGCCCTGCAGCTCCGGGATCAGGTCCGAGGGCTTCGAGACGTGGAAGGCTCCGGCCGCGATGAAGAGCACGTGGTCGGTCTTGACGAATCCGTACTTGGTGTTGACGGAGGTTCCTTCGACGATCGGCAGGAGGTCACGCTGGACGCCCTCGCGCGAGACGTCCGGGCCCCGGCCGCCCGACTCGCGCCCGGCCACCTTGTCGATCTCGTCGAGGAACACGATGCCCGAGGACTGCGTGCGCTCGACCGCCTCCCGCGCCACCTGCCCGGCGTCGATGAGGCGCCCCTCCTCCTCGGCCTGGAGGATCTGGCGCGCCTCGCCGACGGTCGTCTTGCGGCGCTTCTTCTTTCCGCCAAAGAGGCCCGGGAGCATTTCCTTGACGTTGATGTCCATCTCCTCCACGCCCTGGTTCGTCACGATCTCGAAGGAGGGGAACGTTTTGTCGGCGACCTCGATCTCGATCAGGCGGTCCTCGAGCTTGCCCTCGCGCAGCAGCGTCCGGAGCTTCGCCCGAGTCTCCTCGGCCTCCGTGTCGGGCAGCGCCGGCAGCAGCAGGTCGAGCAGGCGCTGCTCGGTGCGGCCCTCGGCGCGGTCCCGGATCTCGAGCGTCTTCTCCTCGCGGACCATGTGGACGGCGACCTCGGTCAAGTCCCGCACGATCGATTCCACGTCGCGCCCGACGTAGCCCACCTCGGTGAACTTGGAGGCCTCGACCTTCAGGAACGGCGCGTCGGCCAGGCGCGCCAGGCGCCGCGCGATCTCGGTCTTGCCGACGCCGGTCGGGCCGATCATGAGGATGTTCTTCGGCTTGATCTCGGTTTGCATCTGTTCGCCGAGTTGCAGGCGTCGCCAGCGATTGCGCAGCGCGATCGCGACCGCGCGCTTCGCGTCGCCTTGCCCGACGATGTGCTTGTCGAGCTCGGAGACGATTTCCTGCGGCGTCATCGGGACGGTCATCGGAGGCGGAAGGCGGAAACAAACGACCACCCGCAGAGGTGGCCGTGGCATTGTACTTCGGAGGCGCGAGCGTCCGATGCAGGGCAGCGATCGCAGCGCGACGCCACCGGCGAGGTGCCGGTGGCGCAAGGGGGCGTCGGTTGTTGTTACTCCGGTATCGTAACCGTGTTGTTCGAGAAGGTGATCAGATCCGCAGCCGCTGGCGACTGCGAGATCGCCGGAACGTTCGCAGCGGTGATCTGCGGCGCCTGACCGGGCGTACCGCCGCGCGGCGTCGGATGCACGACCTGCG
>JBKJWL010000170.1:0-77951 GCA_046716885.1 Thermoanaerobaculia bacterium
CCGAGGTGGTCACCCAGAGCCCCGCGGCGCACGCCGTCGCCGCCGGGTAGTTGTTGTTGTCGACCGCGTAGGCCTCGATCGCGGTGGCAAGGGCGCGCATGTCGCTCATGGACCGCTTCTGCTTGCCACGCTGCACGGCGTTCAACAGGTTTGGAATGGCGATGGCCGCCAGAATGCCGATGATCGCGATAACGATCAGCAGCTCGATCAGAGTAAAACCGGACTCCCGCTTCTTCATTGATACCCTCCCATAAGTAGTTTCAACACAGCACTCGATAAGGCAAGGATCGGGCCACGAGTTAGAGAGCCCTAAGCTTAACATTTCCAAGGGATTGCGTCAGCCACGGACCCTCGCCTCGTGTCGATTTGTGTCAATCTCGGGCCGTGAATCTGACACTAATTCGCCGGCGGGGGGTTGGCGGCGAACTCCTCCACCACCTCGCTGAGGAGCTCGACGCCGTTCAGGTAGTCCCGGAGGAAAACCCGCTCGTCGTTGCCATGGCGTCGGGCGGCGTCGGTGATGTTCATCGCAACCGGCTGGTAGCCGTAGGTCGGTATGCCCCGCTCCCGCAACAGAATCGACGTCGTGTAGCCCCCTGAGGTCGGCAGCGGCCCGAAGGGAGTTCCCGGCCATCGGGCTTCCGTCACACTGCGCAGGAGCTCGGTGAAGGGGGTCGGGTAGGGGCTCGGCGAGGTGGCCTCGCTCACGATCGAGGTCAGGATCGTGAGGCCTTCGCTCCGGGCGGCCTCCCGAATGGGACGCAGGAAGGGCTCGGGGGAAACGCCGGGAGGAACCGAGACGGTGACCAACCGGCGCACGCGATCCATGTGGTCGGGGTGGCGATACAGAAGCGACCAGCCCATCCGCGGCTCCAGGAAGCTCGCGTAGCGGTCCGGGAGGATCGCCAGCTCCGCCGGATTCCGGATCACCCGGTCGAGGTGCCGGAGGGGATCAGTCAGCGGCGAGGCCATCCGGTTTGCGAGCAGGTCGAAGCCCACGACCACCTGCGGATGCGGCACGACGGGGGGGGCGGAGGCTTTCGGCCAGCGCGCCGCGAGCCGCTCGAGCGGTTCCTCGGAGGCGGCCTCGAGCTCCAGGAGGCCGTAACCGGCCTGCAGCGTCTCGAGACCCCAGAAGACGACGTCCCGCAGGATCATCTCGGTCAATCCGCCTTCGTTGAGCACCTGGCGAACTCCGGCAAACCACTCCGGCCGGTGCTCCAGGAGCCAGCGCGTGCCCCAGCGTTGTCCGATCTCCTCGTCGGCCTCGGCGAGAAAGAGAATGTCGGTCTCGGGCACGATGCCGCGGCGCTTCAGCCGCGCCATCGCCAGGGCCTGGGCGATGCCCAGCGACTTCATGTCGTAGGCGCCTCGCCCATAGAGGAAGCCGTGCCGGATCTTGCCCTCGAAGGGCGCGGCTTCCTTCCAGAACTGCGGGAACGCCTCGACGACGTCGATGTGATTGAGCAGGAGCAGAGCGCCGTCGCGACGGCGGCCCGGAAGCCGCGCCAGCACGTTGCACCGGCCCGGAGCCGGGCACACGGTCTCCACCTCGATGCCCTCGCACTCGAAGAACCGCCGCAGGAACTCGGCGCCTTCGCCCTCGCCCCGAGCCGGCGTCGTGTCGATCCGCACATAGTTGCGCAGCATCTCGACCGGCTCCTGCTTGAGCCACTCCTCCACCGGACGCCTCAGGTCGTCCGACTCCCGCGCAGGTTTCGGCTTCTCGCTCGCGCAGGCCCAGAGAAGCGGCAAGGCAGAGAGCGCCGCCGCGATCGGACGTTTCATCGGTTCCTCCGGCGCCAGTGGGCAACAGCCAGTCCCGCCGCGATCATCCCGAAAAGAGCCGTTCCCCAGGCCGAGAGGCGCAGGCCCGGGAGGCGCTCCTGCCAGACCAGGCGGTGGCGGCCGGGTGGAATCGGCACGGCCGAAAAGGCCAGCTGCGCCGGCTGGGCTTCGACCGGTCTCCCGTCGAGCAGGATCGTGCGGTAGGGCCAGTACGCCCGAAGTACGAAGAGCCAGGTCGGATCCGGCGCGTCGAGCTCGGCCACCATCCGCTCGGGACTCTTCTCGATGATGCGAACCGTGCCGGGCCGCGCTGCCCCGGCCGCCGGAGCTCCGCTTTCGATCGCGACCTCTCCCTCGCCGAGTTGGGAGATCGTCGAGAGGGCTTGCAGCGGCCCGGGCACTTCTCTCCAGCGCTCGAGCAGGCGGGTGTCGGGAAACGCGCGCACGTGCTCGTCCCAGATCTGGAGGGCGTCGCCGCCGACCGGGAGATACCCCGCCACCGCCTCGTGGTCGCGGTAGCGGATGCCGAAGCGCAGCCCCACGGTCCCGAAGAAGCGGGCCGAGTCGCGATATCCGATGGCCATGCCGGAGACTTTCCGGAGGCTCTCGACGCGCGAGAGATCGCCGACGTCGAAGTCCTCGTTGAAGACCGTTCCCCGTCCCCAGAGGACGGGAGTGTGCTGGTACCAGGCGCGGCGGCTGAACTCGGAGTCCGCGAGGGCGGCTCCGCTTTGCTCGAGCTCGAGTGACGAAGTCCCCTGGAAGAACGACTCGCCGAGCGTGCGGTAGGCGCCCTCCGGATCCTCCCGAGCCACGTAGCGGGCGAAAGCGGTCGGGCCGAAGACGTCCCCTTCGCGGAACGCGCGGGCGATCCTGCGGTTGGCCGCGATCGGGACCAGGGTCAGGAGGACGACGGCAACGGCGACGCCGCGCCTTCTCGCCGCGCCGAGAGCGGCGAGCGCGATGACCGTCGCCATCCAGCAGAGACCCGCCTCCGAGAACGCCAACGGCAGGCTCCGGGCGGCGACCGGGACGCGGGTGGGATCCGCGCCGACGGCACGGGTGGCGATCCGCCCCGCCGCTTCCGGGAAAAGCGCCGCGGCGAAGGCCAGCGCCGCGAAGAGCCCGCCGACGAGGACGAGACTCGAGAGACTCCGCCGGCGCTCCCGCCAGACGTCGAACGCCAGCCCGACGAAGAGCGCGAGCGCGAAGACGATCGCCACCGCCAGCTTCTCCGGGTTGCGCAGGGGCAGCGGCGAGGAGAGATCGCCCCAGCTCGCCGGCAGCAGGCTGGGGGCCACGGAGACAAGGAGCGCGGCGATGAGCAGTATGCGCGCGAAGCGCGCGCCCCGCGCGGGCGACTTCCAGGCGACGAAGACGGCGATCAGCGCAAACGCCCCGGCGTAGAGCGTCGGGAAGAGACCCATCGCCCGCCCCCGATGGATGGAGGCGGCCCACGTCGCCTGGCTCGCCATTTCCCAGGAAGCGCCGAAGGGATAGGGAATGGCGAGCTCGGCGAGCCGCCAGGGATGGATCGAGAACAGGAGAACGTCCGTCAGCTTCATGCCGAGGACGGCCCGGTTGGTCTGCGGGATCCAGAGAGCCGTGGCCAGGAGCTGCGGCGCGGCCGCGAGCGCCCCGAGCAGCACCGCGAGACCGAAGACCCCGGCCGACTGGAGCCGCTCGCGGCGGTTCTGCTCGACCGCCAGCCACAACGCCGCGCACGCGAGGGCGAGCGCGATCGTGAAAATGTCGGCCGCGAGGAAATCGAGCGCCAGGAGACAGGACAGAAGCAGCAGGCGCGACCACAGCGTTCCACTTCGCCGCCCGGCCGCCCAGACGATCCACGGCAGCAGGGTCATCCCCGGCTGGATGTGGGGGAAGAAGGCCTCGCCGACCGAGACACCCGAAAACACATACGTCACCGCGCCGATCCACGCGGCCGCCCGGGAGCGGCCGAGCGCGGTCAGAAGGATGAGCATTCCGATTCCGGCAGCGATCCAGTGCGCGACCGGAAAGACCCGCAGAGCCACGGGCAGCGGCAACGGCGACAACAGCACACGCACGGGATAGAGCGCGCCCGAATTGGGGTTCGGGGCGAGCGGCCGCCCTCCCGACACCTCGGGCGTCCAGACCGGCAGCCGCCCGCGCACCCACGCGTCGTGGACGCTCTTCTCCAGCGGGATGTTGTAGGCGATCATGTCCCGCCCGCCGAAGTTGCGCCCGGTCACGAGCGGATCGGCGTACAGCAAGACCACGAGCGCCGCGAACGCGGCCGCGAGAGAAAGTCGCGCCCATCGGGACCCGCCCGAAACGGGATTCGCGGCGCTCACGCGGCCTTCCTGACGCGGGAAAGCCCCAGAAGCAGCAACGCCGCTGCCGCGGGCCCCCACCGCGAGAGCTCCAGCCCCGGAGCGTTCTCCCGCCACTCGATGCGGTGCTCCCCCGCGGGCACGGGCAGCGCCGAGAAGGCAATCTGCGCCGGCGAGAGGTCCACCGGCCGGCCGTCGAGAAGCACCGTCCGATAGCTCCAGTCGCCACGCAAGACGAAGAGCCAGGTCGGATCGGGACAGTTCACCTCGAGCACGAGGCGCTCCGGGGACTTCTCGAGTATTCGGAGGCGGCCGGGCCGGGCCGCGCCCCGCGCCTGCCGGCCGGTCTCGACGACGATCTCGTCGGCGGCGAGGCGCGGCAGAAGGGCCAGAGCCTCGAGGGGGCCCGGCTCCTCGCGCCAGCGCGCAGCCAGGCGGACGTCCGGCTGCGCCTCCGGGTTCTCATCCCACGCGCGGAAGGCGTCTCCCCCGAAGGGACGGAAGCCGGCGAGAGGCGGATGATCGCGGAACCGGATGCCGTAGCGCAGGGACAGCGACGAGAAGAACGGGCCGGAATCCGTCTGCCCCACGGCGATCCCCGAGATGCGCCGGAGGCTTTCGATGCGGGAGAGATCCCCGGCGTCGAGGTCGCTGTTCAGAACCGTGCCCCGGCCCCAGAGAGTCGGCGTGTAGTAGAACCAGGACTCGCGAAAGAACTCGGTCCCCGCCAGGTCGCCGCGCATCGAGGCGTCGAACAGCGGAGACACCGGCCGGTAGAGGCTTTCGTCCAGCGCACGGAAGGCCCCTCCGGGATCCCGCTGGGCGATCGCGCGCGCGAAGGCCGTCGGGGGATAGACCGTGCCGTCGTGCGCCGTCTGGGCGACGGGGCGGCCGGCGCAGAGCGGCACGGCGGTCAGCAGAACGAGCGCGGCAAAGAGCGGCGCCCGGCCGCGCCGCGCGAGCAGTACCGCGGCGACGGCGGTCGCGGCCCACAGCAGGCCCGCGTCGGCGAAGGAGGCGGGTGCCTGCGCGGCCGCGGAGGCGATGAGATCCTTCGATACGCCGACTGATCCGACGAGCAGGCGGCCCGCCTCGAGCGGAGCCAGCAGCGCGGCGAGGGCCGCGGTCGCCAGGACACCGGCCACGGCGAGGATCCCTCGCCGCCCGGCGCCGCGGCGGCGAAAGCGGTCGACGGCGACAGCGGCCGCGATGGCCAGCGCGAACGTGGCGCCGAGCATGAACTTCTCCGGATAGCGGAGCGGAATGGGCGATGGCAGCCGGGCCCAGGAGTCCGGCAGGAGGTGGCCGGAGAGCGCAAGGGCCACTGTCACGAGAAAGAGCGCGCGGGCGAAACGCGCGCCGGGGGACGGGACAGGCAGCCGGGAGGGAAAGAGACCCGCGATCGCGATGGGCCCGACGAAGAAGGTGACGAAGAAGTGCCGGAACGCATGGATCCCCCAGTCCCGCGACAAGTCCATCGTCCACGTCGCGCCAAACGGGTAGGGAACCGCGAGCTCGAGCAGCCGCCAGGGCGAGATCGTGAAGCCCATGACTTCCGCCAGCGTCATCCCCCCGATGACGCGGCGCGTCTCCGGTGCCAGCAGCGCGGTTGCCAGAATCTGCGGCAGCGCGAGGAGGGCCGCCGCGGCGAGCCCGAAGGCGAGGCCGGTGGCGCGGGGGCGCCGCTCCTCCTCGGGCGTCTCGAGCAACAGCCAGAGCGCGGCCGAGAGCAGCGCGAGAGCCAGGGAGAACGCGTCGCCCGCCAGGAGCAACAGCCCGTACACCAGGGCGAGCACGAGAGTCCTCCCGAAAGGCCGCCCGCCTGGCCGCACGAGCCCCCAGAGCGTCCAGGGAAGCAGGCTCGCGCCCGGCTGGAAGTTGCTGTAGAAGACCTCCGACACGACGACGCCCGAGAAGGCGAAGCTGATCGCCGCGACCCAGGCCGCGGAGCGCGAGCCGCCGATCGCTCGCGCGAGCGCGAGCATCCCCAGGCCCCCGAGGATCCAGTGGAAGACGGGGAAAAACCGCATCGCCGCCGGAAAAGGGACGAGCGAGAGGAGCGGCCGGAGGGGGTAGAAAACCCCCGCGTTCGGATTGGGCAGCAGGGGCCGCCCGCCGGAAACCGTCTCCCACCAGACCGGAATCCGCCCACGCGACCACGCGTCGTGCACCGCCTTCTCGAGCGGCAGGTTGTAGGCGACGATGTCCCGGCCCACGAAGGTCCGGCCCGTCAGCAGCGGATCGGAGTAGGCGGCCAGCACGAGCAGCGTGAAGAGGAGGGCGGGCACAGCGCCCGCGAGCCGCCGGCTGGACGAAGGTGTCAAAGATTTCGATTCCACGGCGTACGGGTTAGGATAGGGCATCGAGCGGGAAGTGCAAACCCGGTCACGCGCGGCGATCGGTCTCCTGCTCCTCGCCGCCGCCGTCTCCGTCGTGGCTCGTCTCTGGCTGCTCCTCGAGCGGCCTCTCTGGTTCGACGAACTCTTTACGGTCTGGGCCGCGCGCCTGCCCCTCCGTGAGCTCGTCGCGGCCCTGCGCTTCGACTCGGGGCCCCCCGGGTTCTACGTGATCGAGAAGCCGTTCGTTCTGCTCGCCGAGCGGTGGACCGACGCCGCTCCCCTGGCGCGCGCGCTCTCCTTTCTCGCGGCGCTCGGACTCTTCGCCGCGGCGCGGACTCTTCCGCGCGGAGTCGCGCGGGCGACGCTCGTGCTGCTGCTGTCCTCCTCGGTCCTCGTGAATCTCTACGCGGCCGAGGCGCGCCCCTACGCGCTCCTGTCGCTCCTCGGTCTGGCGCTCTTCCTGCTCGCGCTCTCCGGGCAAGAGACCCCCGCACGGGTGGCGATGGTCGGCGGCCTCGCTGCGCTGGCTCTCTATACCCATTACCTGGCCATCGTCGCGGTTGCGGCGCTCGTGCTGCTCTGCGTCCTCGAGCGCCGCTGGAGGTCCTGCGCCGCGCTCGCCGCGGGAGGCGCGGCGTTTGCGCCCTGGGTCCCGGTCCTCCGCGCCCAGCCCGCCGAGTCGATGGCGTGGATGCGCGAGACGCCCTGGGGCTCGATCGCGGGGTTCCTCTCCGCGCTCGGAGGGGTGGGCCGCGTTCCCGCCTCGTTCGGGCCGGCGCCGCCGACCGCGCTCTTTTTCGCCGCTCTCGTCGCGGGCGGGATCCTGCTCGCATTGCTCTGCGCCCGCGCACGAACCGACCGCGAGACGCGCCGCGCCCTGGCCTTCGTGCTGCTCGTGCTCGGGGGTGTCCTGGCGGCGGGCGCGTGGCGGCCGATCGCCTTCGCCGGAAGAACCGAGATGGCCGTGCTGCCGGTGTTCCTGTGGGCCGCGGCGCGCGCCGCGTCGGAGAGCCGACCCACGCGGTGGGCGGTGGGAGCCGTCTCCGTTCTCGGTATCGTCGCGACCGCCGGCTTTCTTCGGGCGCCGCACGCCGAGTATCCGGCCTCCGCGGTCGCGGCGAGCCTGGCGCGCGTGGTGGGCCCGCGAGACGTCGTCGTCGCGGGGGGGAGCTTCTACCTCCCCGCGCGACTGGCCTCGGAGCGCGGCGATCTCGCGGTGGCCGTCCGCCCGATGCCCGAGGAGCTCGGCCGGCACCCGGGCTGGTTCGTCCCCGCTCTGCCCGGACCGGCCGAAGAGCGCGCTCTCGAGCGGGCCCTTGGCGAGGCTCGCGAGGGCGGCCGGCTCTTTGTGGCGCTGCCTCCCGCTTACGCGACTCCGGGTCTGCTGCGTTTGCTCGGCGCTCCGGGCGGCCGGACGCGCACGCTCCTGCAGACCGCCGACGCGCTGGTCATCCTGCGCACGCCGGATCAACGCCGTAGCGCTCCCGCTCCCGCCGGACCCTGACGAGCTCCCAGGCAAACCAGAGCAGAGCCGCGAGCCACGTGCCGAGGGATGTGGGGCGGATCGGCCACGGAATCGCGAGGCTCTCGGGCGCGGAGGCGTGATAGAGCGCGCCCGCCAGCGTGAAGACGCCGTACGCCACCGAGGGAAAGAGGGAGCCCAGCGCGATCGGCCACACGAGGTACTGCACCGCGAAAGAAGGCGAGAAGCAGAGGAGCGCCAGGAAAAGCAGAAGGCACGCGCGGGTCAGCTCCCAGTGGCGGGTCTCCCGCAGCACCCAGGCCACCGCGACGAGCAGGAGGAGCGAGAAGACCAGAGGAAGGGGCTGCGACAGAGAGAGGAAAGCCTGCAGACCACCGGGCTTCTGGAGCGACGCTTCGGAAACCCGCGCCGGGTACAGAAAGACGTGCCGGACGATCGGCCCGAGGGCGGATGCGTACGGCAGGAAACACGCGGCAAACACAAGGTACGGCGCCAGGACGAGCGCATCCGGGAGCCCCTCCCTCCCTTGCCGCTGCCGCCGACACGAGAAGAGAAGCGGGTGAAACGCGGTGACGTGCTTGACGAGGAGCGAGAGCGCCAGCATTCCGGCCACACCGATCTGATTCGCCCGCGACTTCGGCCCAGCGGCCATCCACAGCGCCGCGAGGAGGAACACGATCGACAGGCCGTCGAACTGGCCGTGCGCGCAGGAGATCAGGACCGAGATCGGATTGGAGAAGAAGAGAAGCGCCCGCCGCCGCGCCTCGCCGGGAGCGAGCCCGAGCCGGCGGCGGCCGACGCCGATCAGCAAAAGCGTGGAGGCCGTGTCCGTGGCGATCAGGAGCAACCCCAGCAGGAGTACGAACGCTCCGACGTTGGGCGCGGCGGCCAGCCAGAGCCCCGCGACCACGAACGACCAGAGGGGGCTGTAGTTGTAGCGCTCGGTCAGGGCGTAGACGTTCTCCCCCTCGAGGACGCCCTGCACGACGATCAGGTAAGACTGCGTGTCGAAGTTGCCCCGGAAACCCGCCGCGACCGAGATCCGGAGGACGAGGACGAGCGCGAAGATGAGGACGAATCGGCCGCGGCTCACGCGCCTTTTCTCGCGATGGCCAGGAGCGACATGCCGACGGGTGGAGGGTTCTTCTCCTCGCGTCGGAGGAGCGGCAGCAGCAGCTTGAAGGCTGCGAGCTGGCCGGCCGGCAGGACCTTGCGCTTCAGGAGCCGGCCGTTGATCCACCAGCCGACGATGCCCGGACGGTTCAGAAAGCGGGAATCCTCGAGGGTGAATCCCGCCGCCCGGACTTTCTCTTCGAGCTCCGCCTTCTCGTACCGGCGGAAGTGGTGCAGGTGCTCGTCGAGACTGCCGAAGAGCCGTTGGAGCGCCGGAACGATGAGGACCAGCCGCCCGCCCGGAGGCAGGACCGCGTGGAGGTCCGCGAGCGTCCCCCGGTCGTCCTCGATGTGCTCGAGCACGTTCAGGCACACGACCGTGTCGATTCCGAGGGTGCGGATCTCGTTACGCCCGGCTTCCTCCAGGGGAAAGCGGTAGGACGCGACGCGGACCGACTTGTCCTCGCGGAAGACCGAGCGCAGGTATTCGAGCGCGACCGGGTCGAGGTCGGAGGCGACGACGAGCTCGCGGCCCGTGAACTGGCGCGTCATGTTCCCGAAACCGGCGCCGATCTCGAGCACGCGCGCCCCCAGGGCGCCGCGGAAGCGATCGGCGAGCCACCGGTTGTACGCGTCGAGCTTTCCCATGCGCGCGAGTGTCACGTGCCCGACGTTCCTCGGGTCTTCCGTTTCGCGGAAGGCGTGGCGCACGATCGTGGCGAGGGCGGAGACCGCGTCCTTCCAGCCGATCTTCTTGCCTTCCTCGTAGGTGCGCCCGTAGTAGGAGATCGGCACCTCATAGATCCGGTAGCCGCGGCGCGCGACCTTGGCCGTGATCTCCGGCTCGATGCCGAAGCGGCGCGACTCGATCACCATCGTCTGGACGACTTCGCGACGGAACATCTTGTAGCAGGTCTCCATGTCGGTCAGGTTCAGGTTGGTGAACATGTTCGAGGCGAGCGTCAGGAAGCGGTTGCCCACCGTGTGCCAGAAGTACAGGACCCGCCGCGTGCCGCCGCCGAGGAACCGAGAGCCGTACACGACGTCGGCGTGGCCCTGCTCGATCGGGGCCAGCAGTGTCAGGTACTCCATGGGGTCGTACTCGAGGTCGGCGTCCTGGACGACGACGACGTCGCCGGTCGCCTCGCGGAAGCCGGTCGCGACGGCGGCGCCTTTGCCCTGGTTGAACGGTTGGAGGAGGACGCGAACACCGTCCTTTCCGTCGAGCTCGCGCAGAATCTCGCGGGTGCCGTCGGTCGAGCCGTCGTCGATGATGAGAATCTCTTTCTCGACCGGGACCTCGATCACCCGCCGCACGATCTCGCGGATCGTCTTCGACTCGTTGTACGCCGGAATCACGACCGACAGCTTCACGGGGCTCCTTCCGGTTCGAGCTCAAAGAGATAGATAGAGTGTCCGATCCGGCCCGCGGGCTTTCCCGCGGCGACCCGGCGCTGCAGCCCGCGCAGGGCCTCCGCCATGGCGCGGTCGCCATGATACTCAGAAAACTCGGGCCCCGCCGTGAGCATGAACACCGAGATCGCGGCGAGCCGGCCGTGCACGACGGGCAGCGCCGAGAAATCGGGCACCCCCAGCCGGTAAGAGACGTTGTCGCCGCCGAAGTAGGAGACGGTCACATCGCGGATCCCGCGGCGCCGCAACTCCGCGGCGAGCCTCCGCAGATCGAGGCCCCAGTCGATGTTCGAGTCCGACAGGATCCGCGCTCCGCCCGAGGGGCCGCCGACGAGAGGGTTGAAGTAGGAGAGCTCGTGGGGATGAATGCGGGCGAGCTCGACGGCGGAGACGACGGGCAGCAGAAGCCACAGCGCCGCGGCCCCGCGGGTGCGCCCGGAGTCCTTGCGCCGCGCCCAGGCCCGCGCGAAAAGCGCCGCGCCGAAAAGCGCCAGGAACGGGTAGATCGGGAGCAGGTGGCGGATGCCGATGTTGTAGGTCGTGCCGATCGAGGCGAGAAAGAGCACGACGACCGGCACCAGGAAGAGCCGGACCTCCTCGGAGAGCCCCGGAGTGCGCCGGATCAACGCGACCAGGATGACGAGCGTGACCGCGAGAAACGCGAGCGTCGACTTCGCGCCGAACGCGACGAAGAAATACTGGGGAAAGCCCTCCGTCGACACGCGGCCGTTCAGGTACGTGACGCCCCCTCCCACAGCGTTCTGCCGCGCGACGGAGGCGAGGCCTCCCGCATAGTGCGCCAGCGGCCGCGAAACGTCGGCAAAGGCGGCGACCCTCTCCGCGAGCTCCGGAGCCTGGCCGACGATCCCGACTTTCTCCCGGATGACCGTCTTCTGGTCGGCGCGGTCCATGCGGGAGGTGACCGCTGCGTATACGGCCAGGACCACGAGCAGCGCCCCGGCCCCCGCGGCCGCGAGGCGCCCCAGTCCGGCGACGAGCGCGCGCCCGGGCGCCGGGTCGCGGCGCAAGCTCAGAAGCGTCTGCAGGAGCAGGATGGGAACGAGATACACCGACGAGAACTTCGTCACGAGCGCGAGGCCCAGGCAGAGGGCCGCCAGGCCGAGGCGCGCGGGACCCGGCCGCTTCAGCGCGGCGTCCCAGGCCAGCACGGTGGCGAGGAACGCCAGCGCGGCTCCGACGTCCGTGTGGACGACGCCGGCGTGCGCCAGCAGGTTCGGGTCGAAGGCGAGGAGGCAGAGCGCAAAGAGGGCCGGGACCGGGCCGTACCGGGACCGAACGGCAAAGAAGACGAGCAGGAGAAGGGAGGCGAGTACCGCGAGGAACGGAGCGCGCGCCGCCGCGAGGATCCGGTCGGGAGGGACGCGGTTTCGATAGAAGAAGTCCGGGCCGTAGTTCAGGAACACGTTCCCCATGGGGGGCCTGGCTGGCGAGGGATTGAGTGGGAGCGCCGAAAGCGCCAGGCCGGAGAGCGCCTTCATCAGCGGCGGGTGCTCCAGGTTCACGATCGCCGACCGCGAGGTGACCGCGAAGTAGCCCGAGAGGATGTGGATCGGCTCGTCGGCCGACAAGGCGTCCTCCCGCGTGTGGTCGTACACGAGGAAGAGCGCCAGCGCCGTGAGCACGAGCGCGAGGAGAACGGCGGCGGGCGACCTCAACGCTTCGCGCCCGCGCCGAGGGAGTGCTGCAAGAGCGCCGCGAGAGCGGAGAACCCGTCCTTCAGCCGGATCTTCTTGCCCTCCGCCTGCGACCTCCCGAAGTAGGAGACCGGAACCTCGAAGATTCGGAACCCGCCCCGCGCCACCTTGGCCGTGATCTCGGCGTCGACGCCGAACCCCGGCGAGACGAGGTCGAGCGCGGGGACGACCCGCCGGTGGAAGGCCTTGTAGCAGGTCGCCATGTCCGAAAGGTTCAGGCCCGTGACGACGTTCGAGATCAGTGTCAGGAGGCGGTTGCCCTGCTGGTGCCAGAAGTTCTGCACCCTGTGCTCGGAGCTGCCGACGAAGCGGGACCCGAAGACGACGTCCGCGCGCCCCGCCTCGATCGGCCGGAGCAGCATCGGATATTCGGCCGGGTCGTACTCCAGGTCCGCGTCCTGGATGATGAGAATCTCGCCGAGGGCGGCCGCGAGCGCCGTACGCACCGCCCGGCCCTTGCCCTGGTTGCGGTCGTGGAGGATCACGCGCACGCCGTCGCGGCCGTCCCACCCCCGGAGCTTCTCGCGGGTGCCGTCGGTCGAGCCGTCGTCGACGACGACGACCTCCTTCTCGGTCGCCTCGCGCGTGACGAGCGTCAGGATCTCGTCGATCGTGCGCGCCTCGTTGTAGACGGGAATGAGAACGGACAGCTTCACGGTCTCCCGAGATAATACGCGAACCGGAAGCCTTCCCGCATAATGGTCGCGATGCGTTCGGGGCGCGCCGTGTTCCTTCTCGGGCTCGGTGCCGCGATCGCCGCCGGCGTCGTGCTGCGGATGCACACGCGGGAGCAGGCGACCGTCAACGGGCGCGTCCGGCCGCTCGACTCGGATTCGGCGTACCACCTGCGCCGCGCCCGCTTCGCGGCGGCCAACTACCCGCGCACAATCCTCTTCGATCCGATGATGAACTTTCCCGACGGCGGTGTCGCGATCTGGCCGCCGCTCTTCGACGTGGTCCTGGCGACCCCGGCGGTGCTCGCGCAAGGACGCGACGCCTCCGCCGAGTCGATCGAGCGCGGGGCGGCTTGGATTCCGGTTCTCCTTGGCGCGGGCTCGATCCTGCTCGCGGGTCTTCTTGCGCGGCGGCTTTTGGGAGCCGGGGCCGGCGTCGCGGCCGCGGTCTTCCTCGCCGTCTGCCCGGCGCACATTCTCTGGACGCAGTACGCGCACACCGACCAGCACGCGGCGGAGTCCTTCTGCGGACTCCTGGCGCTCCTTCTGTTCCTTCGGAGCCGCGAGCGGCCCGACTCGACGCGAAACGCCCGAAGAGAGACCCTCGCCGGCGCCGCGCTCGCGGCCGCCGTGCTGACCTGGCAGGGCGCGATCTACTGGGGCGCGATCTTCGCCCTGGCCCTCGCGTGCGAGGCCGTCTTCGCTCGCCGTTCCATTCTGCGCGCCTCGATCCTGACGCTGGGGCTGCCCTCGGCGCTTGCGGGCGCCGCCACGGCCGCCTGGCTCGCCTGGCTCCGCCCTCCCCTGACCTACGTTTCCTTCGGCAACTTCCAGCCGCTCTTTCTCGCGGCTCTGTGCGGCGGTACGGCGGCGATCGGTCTGGCGGCGGGGGGTCTGCGCGGCTCGCTCACGCGGCGGGAGCTCGTGCTCGGGCTCGGCGTGATCGGGGCCGCCGCCGCGGCCACGCTCCCCTTCGCGCCGGCGCTTCTCGCGGGCCTTCGTAACGGCATCGGGTACGTCGCCGGCTCGACCAGCGAGATCGCCGGGACCGGCGGCTACGTGTCGTACCCGAAGGACTGGCTCAAGGGCATCTTCGAGGCCCGGCCGCTTCTGGCCGACGGCCCGGGGCTGGCCCTGCGGCAGCTCTCGGCCGGTTTCTTCCTCGCGCCGCTCGTCGTGCTCGTCTGGGCCGCGCGTGCCCGGCGCGGAGTCCGGCGGGGTGTGTATGGCGCCCTCGCCATCTGGGGAGCGGTGACCCTTTTTCTCGCCCTCTCGCAGAGGCTCAATGTCTACTACGCCGCTCCCCTGTCGGCGCTCGCGCTCATCGAAACGGCCCGAGCCGTCGGGACACGCCTCCTGCGACGCGCCTCCGCACCGCTCCGGCAGCGGCGGGCGCTCGTGTCCGCCGCCGTCGGGCTCGCGCTCGCGCTGCCGATGTGGCCGGGTCTCCAGGAGGAGCTCGCGAGCGTCAACGTGCCCGGCTCCGATCTCTTCGAGACGCTCGAGAAGATGCGCGTGACGCTTCCCCACCCGGTCGATGCGTACGACCCGCGCCTGCTGGGGCCGCCGCCTTTCCCCGAGGAGCTCTCGCGCGCCGCCGCTGTGATGGCGCCCTGGTCGATGGGTCACCTGCTTCTCTACAACGCCGAGGCGCCCGTGGTCGCCAACAACTTCGGCTATGGCTTTCTCGACTCGATCCGCTTCTTCCTCGCCGAGTCGGAGGAAGAGGCGCTCGCAATCGCGCGCCGGCATCGCGCGCGCTGGATCGTGGCAACGGACCTGGCGGTCCGCATGAACGACTACGCGTCCTACCTCGGCCGCCCCCCGTACCTCAAGGAAACACCCGACGGTCTCGCGCCCGTGCCCGCCTACTTCGCCACGATGCAGGCGCGTCTCTACGACTTCGGCGGAAAGGGGGCGAACTTCGGCGACGTGGCGGTCGAGCCCCTGACGAAGATCCGCCTCCTCTTCCACTCGAAGAGCGCCATCCGGCGCGGCGACCGCTGGATCCCCCGCTGGACGGTATTCGAGATCGTCGACTGACGTGCTAGGGCGGCGGCGGCCCGTAGGCGCGCCACACCGCGATCGCGCGCCGCTGCTCTTCGGGGGTCGCCGCCTCGCGCGCCACGCCGCGCAGTTCTTCCCGCCCCGGATCCTGACCCGAGAACACACCGAGGAGCGCGGCCCGCCAGAGGCGCCCGGGGTAGGAAAGCTCCGGCGGCCGGAGCAGGAGCGCGACGAGCGGGGCGAGCCCGACGAGCACTGCGACCGGAACCGCCGGCAGGGTGGGGCGGGCCGCGCGCGCGGCGGACACGACCGCCAGCGCCGTGACGAGCGCGGGCGGCACGAGGGTGACCGCGCCGGTTGCGCCGAACAGCGTCCCGAGGTTCTGGGCGATCCAGCCGCGTTGCAGGAACCACGGCGCGCTCGTCGCAGCGGGCCAGGCGAGGTCGGGCGGGAGGTGCGCCCAGGTCGCGGTCAGCACGAAGTGGCCTGCGACCGAAAAGGCCGCCGCGGCCAGGAAAAGCCCGCGCGAAAGCGGCGTCTCGAGGGCCCGGGCGACAGGAAGCGCGGCGAAGAAGACCGCCGGCAGGAGATACCGGCTGCCGAGCGACCAGCCTCCGTGCCAGTTCGGGTAGCCCGTCAGCGCGACGAAGAACACGGCGACGGCGGCGAGCACAAACGCGCAGTCGGCGCGGTCTTCGCCGGAGCGCCACCAGCGCACGATGCCCGGGAAGAACCACAGCAGGAACGGAGAGAACAGGAGGACGCCGCGCGCCGGGTCGAATAGAAAGCGCAGCGCGATCTGGAGGCTCGGGGCGCCCAGCCCGAAGGCCCCGCGCCGGGCGAGCTCCGCATAGCCCGGGTCGGCTTCCCGCGCCGAGGAGAGCGTGAAGGGCGAGCCGAAGCAGGCCTCGTTGTAGAGGAGCAGAAGGACGAGCGGCACCGCGGCGGCCAGAGCGAAGGCCGCGAGTCGCCCCCACTCGAGCCGCGCCGCCGCCCGCACGGCGAACAGCACGGCGATCGGGACCACCGTGTACTCGGAGATGACCGCCCACGCCGCGAGAAGGCCCGCTCCGGCCGCCCACCTCAACGGCCGGCGGACGGCGAGCTCTTCGCTGTGCCGGAGCAGGTCCCAGGCGAGAAAAAGAAGCGAAGCCGTCCAAGCGTGCGCGAAGAAGGAGCGCGCGTAGAAGAGGAACGGAGTGCCCAGCGCCACGGCCAGCGTCACCAGCGGTGCGGCCGCCGGATGTCCCCCCAGGCGAGCGAGCCTGGCCGCGAAGCGGCGGAGCGCCAGCAGGCACGCCAGGGACACCGTGACGAGCCGCAGGAAGTAGAAGAGCTTGCCGGAGCTCTCGAGCGTCGGGGCCGGCAGGAAGAGGCGCAGGGCCCCATACGCGGGATACGCGGCGAAGGCGAGGCCGGGCGCCTTGTTCGAGTAGAGACGACCGCCCGACGACGCCTTGTCCTCGTGGTCGCCGAGCGCCGCGACCGCGTCGTCGATCGCGAAGGTCTTCCAGTCCGCCATGGCCACGACGGCCTGAAAACGCGAAAGCTCGTTCGGGTTGAAGAAAGGCGGGAAAAGGCCGGTGAAGTACGCCGCGAGAAACCCGAAAGCGAAGAGAACGAGGCGGGTCGACCGCCGCCCCGCGTCGCTCGTGCGCCGACTTTTTTCGGGATCGGTCTCGCGCATCGGGCTGTCGCAGAATGATCTCACTAAAGCGGGCCGCTCACGTACACTCATCTCGATGTCACGGAGGGCGCTGCTCCCGACCTTCGGGCTCCTCGTCCTCTTCTCGCTGCCGCTGCTCTCCGAGATCCTCGGCTCGCGCCGGCTCGTGTTCCGGGACGCGCAGATCACGCACTGGCCGTGGCGGCGCGTGGCGGTCGCCTCGCTCGCGGCCGGAGAGGTCCCGTTCGTCAACGCGGCCGCTTCCGGAGGCCAGCCGCTCCTGGCCAACCCCAACGCGGTGATCCTCTACCCGACGTTCCTGCTCGAGCACGTCTTCCCCCCGGCCGTCGCCTTCAACCTGCACTATCTGCTCCACATCCTGTGGGCCTTTTTCGGGGCCTGGAGGCTGGGGCGCGCGCTCGGCCTCTCGGACGGAGCGGCCTTCTTCGCGGGCGCGGTCTACGCGTTCTCCGGGATGATGCTCTCCTACGGCTCGGCCTTCATGAACTCGGTCGCCGCGGCGTCGTGGCTTCCGTGGTGCGCGGCGGCGGTCGTGTTTCTCGCGCAGGCGGCGACTCGCCGCGAGGCCGTGCGCGCCGCCGCGGCGGCCGGTCTCGCGCTGGGTCTCCAGCTCCTCGCCGGAGAGCCCGCGCTGACGCTCCTCACGCTGGCCTTCGCCGGCGCGCTCGGCCTCCTGGAGGCTCTCGCGGTCTCGCGCGCCGAGCGCGGGCGCCGGATTCTCGCGCTTTCGTGCGGCGGACTTGGCGCCGGAATCCTCGCCCTCGCCTTCGCCGCCCCGCTCCTTCTCCCGCTGCGCCAGGTCTTTCCGCTCACCTACCGCGGCCAGCACCTGTATTCGGAGCGGGCGTTCGGCGCCGCCGCGTTTTCCCTCGAGAGGGCGATCGAGTGGCTCCTGCCGCGTTTCGGGGGCGATCCGGGATTGCTGGGCGGCGGCGCCAACTGGCTGCGCTCGGTCGCGCAACAGGACCTCGTCTACATCTGGTGCGTCACCTTCGGCATCATTCCGCTTCTCGCGTTGCTGCTCGCCTCCGTCCACCGCGGTTTCTGGAAGCGGCGGTCTCTCGTCCTGGCGTCGGGCGCCCTCCTCGCGGTGCTCTTCTCGTTCGGGTTCTCGCTGCCCTTCTACCGCCTCGTTTACTCGATCACGTTCCTGCGCAAGCTCCGCTACCCGATCAAGTTCTACCTCCTGGCGACGATCTGCGTGGCGCTGCTCGCGGGACTGGCTGCGGAAGCCCTCGCGCGCCGGCGCATCGGGAGGCGCGGCGCGGTCCTCGCCGGCGCGGTCCTCGCCGCCTTCGCGGGTGCCTGGTGGCTCGCCTCTCCCGGGGGCCTTCTCGACCGCCGGGCGGGAGCGCTCGCGGCGCAGGTCGCTCCCGATCCTGCCGCCTTCCTCAACGCCTTTCGCTCCGCCGTGCGCGGCGACGTCCTCGCGGGGTCACTCGCGGTGCTCCTCGTCCTGCTGCTCTTTACGACAACCGCACGCCTGCGGGAGCCGGGCTTCGCGCTCGGTCTTCTGACGCTGGTCTCCTCTCTGTTCTGGGGGCTTCCCCTCTTCGTCGCCGCGCCCGACAAGGACCTCGCGCGCCCCCCCGCGCTGCTCCGCCACCTCCAGGGACCGGGGCGCCTGTACGTTTCGCCGAAGCTTCCGGCCTTCGACCTGGCCGCGTTTCCCGTGGAGACACCCGGCGGCCTGCCCCGCTCCTCGCTGACTGCGCGCATCCTCGTCGAGCAGCTCATCCCCTTGACCGGAGCGCCCTTCGGAGTCCGCTACGTGTTCGAGAACGATCCCGACGGGTCCTACGGCTTCTACAACCGGCTCGCCAACGAGGCCGCGGACGCCTCGACCCCCGCCGAGCGCGACCGCCTGCTCGCCCTCTACGGCGGGAGATGGGCGCTCGCCGTCGAAGAGGACGAGCACCCGTTGTGGCGGTCGGTGACCGGTCTCGAAGTCGCCGGCCGGCGGCTGGTTCTCTTCGAGAACCCGCGGCTCACTCCGGAGCTCCGTTTCGCGGGGCGCGTGTACCGCCGCAGCTCGCTCTCGGCCACGCTGGAGCTCGTGCGTTCGGAGGGCTTCGACCCGATCCGCGACGTCGCGCTCCCGGGACGCCGGAACGAAGACCCCACGGGCGAACCCGCCGCCGGCCGCGCGATCGTGGAGTCGGTCTCTGCCGACCGAGCCGCCGCATCCGTCGAGGCGGCCGCGCCGGGGCACCTGGTGTTCTCGCGCACGTTCCTCCCGGTCTGGAAGGCGCGGGTCGACGGCGCGAGCGCGGCGGTTGCGGTGGCCAATGCCCGCGATCTCGCCGTCGCGGTGCCCGCCGGCCGCCACCGCGTGGAGATCGAGTACGACCGCGCCCCTTTCCGCCTCGGCGTCGCGCTCCAGACGGCCGCGTGGCTCCTGGCGCTTGGCGTGGGTGTCGCGACGCGCCGCTCGCGTACCGTTGCGCGAGTGGGGTCAGGCCCCGCCCGTACCCGAATCTCGTAGGCCGCGGCCTACGGCCCGGCGCCCTCCGGCAGGAGCCCGAGGTGCGAGAGCAGGCCGAGGTAGATGTCGGGCCGGCAGCCGTTCAGGGGGATCACGCCCCAGGCGTAGTAGACCGACAGCGCGGCAAAGACGGGAAACATCCAGCGGAACGCGCGCGTGTCGATCAGATCCCGGAATCCGACGATCAGAGCGAAGGGCGCCATCACCAGAAAGTACCGGCTCCAGTCCTCCGTCGAGACGAAGAGCAGCAGGCAGAGCTGAAAGGCGCAGTACCAGAAGAGCGCCGGGAACCGCTCGCGGAGGCGGGAAGTCCCGACGGCGTAGACGACAAACAGCAGGATGTGGAACTCGACCTGATGGTAGAGGCCCTTCTCGAAGAGCGTTGGCAGGAAGCCGAAGGGGCGGAAGGCCGCCATCTTCTCGCCGTGCGGCGTGAGGTACGCAAAGAAGTTGCCGAACCGGATCGCGCAGAACAGGAAGTAGCCGAAGAGGCCCGCCGGGATGAGTGCCAGCCAGGGCCAGGACCGCCAGCGCCGTTCCCGCGCGAGCGCGACGGCGTACGCGGGCGCGAACATGAGGCCCGAGATCCGCGTGACCGCGGCAAGCCCCGCGAGAAGCGACGCTCGCCCGTAGCGCGCCTTCTCGAAAAACCAGACCGACCCGAGCGCCAGCGCGACGTAGAGCGCCTCGGTCGCGCCGGTCGACCGGTAGAGAAACCAACGCGGCGGAAGAAACAGAAAGACCAGCGACAGGAATGCGGGCGACTGCAGCTTCCAAACGTCGCGGGCGAGGCGGTAGAAGAGCAGGACGGCGGCGACCGACGCCAGGACCGACACGAGGAGCAGCGCGGGCTCGTAACCGATCCAGGCCAGCGCCCGCACGCAGAGCGGATAGAGCGGCAGGTGCGTCAGAAAGTAGGTCGGCGTGTAGACGTACGCGAGCAGCGGGTTTCCCGGCTCGACGGCGTACAGCGTTCGCGCGACCGTGAGGTAGTTGGGCCCGTCCCAGAACCGATACACCGTGGACATGCGCGAGAGGAACGGGAGGTAGACGAGAAACGAGCCCGCGACGGAAGCGAGCGTCAGCCAGATCTCCGGCCGGACGCCGGCACGCGGTCGCTCGGTCACGCTTCCGACAGGATACTCCGACTAGGAGGTTGCGGCCTCCGGCCAGCCGGTCGTCACGGTGCCGCCGCGTCCGGGAAGGGTCGTTCGCGTCAGCGGGCGCACGGGGACGGCGTCGTGTTGCGCGAGGGCTTCGCGGGCGAGCTCGGAAAGGAGCGGGAACGTCACGCCGTCCGCGCGCCAGTCGTCGAGGATCGAGGTGAACAGCGCGGCCTTGGAGCGGCCCTCGACCTCGGCGTGGATGGTGTGGACCTGCGTGCCGCGCGCGGCCTGCCGGAAGAAGGCCCGCTGGTCTTGGTCCGAGCGGAGTTCGGGCCAGGAGAGCGTTTCGTCGAGGGTCGGGAGGGTGGTCGGGATCTCGAGCGTCCGAAACGCTCGCTCGCCGGCCGACGGGAAGAAATACGACCCGCCGCGGGTGTCGGAGGTGTAGAGCAGAGACCGCTCCTGCTGGACCTCGAGCGAGAGGGCGTTGGCCGTCCAGCCCGGCGCGGCGCTTGCGCGGGCCGGCATGCCGAAGATGCGGAGATACTCGGCGTGGGCGCGGCCGTAGTCCGCCCGGATCTCCTGGAGGCTCATCCGATCCAGCCGGTCGTGCCACCCGACGTGGTCCCAGCCGTGCACTCCCGTGTCATGGCCGGCCTGCGCGGCCGCGCGCATCTGTTGGGAGCCGCGGGCACCGATCAAGGGCGCGGGGAGCAGCGTTCCGGCGAGCATCGTGCGCCAGCCGTAGAGCGACGGCGCCTTGGAGCGGAGCATCTTCTTCAAAAACCCCTTGCGCGTGAAGACGCGGCGGATCGCCACTCCGGAGCGGTCCGGGCCCAGGGTGAAGAAGAAAGTCGCGCGGATTCCCCGCTCGGCAAAGATCTCCAGCAGCCGCGGAACACCTTCGCGGGTCCCCTCGTCCGTGTCGCAGTCGACCTTGAGGGCGACGCGACGCTCGGTCATCGGGTGGCCCGGCGGGCCTTCAGGTAGAAGTCGAGGGTGCGCCGGATGCCCTCGCCGAGGCCGACCCGCGGCTCCCAGCCGAGGATCTGTCGAGCGCGGCGGATTGAGGGAACGCGCGTCAGGATGTCCTGGTAACCCGCGCCGTAGTAATCCCCGGACGAGACTTCGACGAGGCGCGCGTTGCGGCCCAGCTCCTCGAACCCGGGCGTGCCAGCGACGGCCGCGACCATCCGCTCGGCGAGATCGCGGATCGACAGGTCGTTGGCGGGGTTCCCGATGTTGAAGATGCCGCCGTCGGCCGCGGCGCTACGGTTCTCGAGAATCGCCATGAGCGCGTCGATGCCGTCGGAGATGTAGGTGAACGACCGCCGCTGCGTGCCGCCGTCCACGAGCTTGATCGGCTCGCGGTACAGGATGTTGTGGAGGAACTGCGTGAGCACCCGGCTCGATCCCTCCTTGGGCGAGTCGATGTCGTCCAGGTGCGGGCCGAACCAGTTGAAGGGGCGGAAGAGCGTGAACTGCAGGCCCTGCTGCCCGTACGCCCAGATGACGCGGTCGAGAAGCTGCTTGCTGCACGAGTAGATCCAGCGCTGCTTCTGGATCGGTCCGTAGACGAGCGGCGAGGAGTCCTCATCGAACTCGGCGTCTTGGCACATACCGTAGACCTCGGAGGTGGACGGGAAGACGACGCGCTTCCCGTACCGGACGGCCTGCTTGACGATGCGCAGGTTCTCCTCGAAATCGAGCTCGAAGACGGCCAGCGGCCTTGTGACGTAGGCCGCCGGCGTGGCGATCGCCACCAGCGGCAGCACGACGTCGCACTTCTTGACCTGGTACTCGATCCACTCCTTGTTGATCGCGATGTCGCCCTCGAGGTACGTGAAACGCGGGTTCTCCAGGAAGGAGGCGATCTTGTCGGACCCGATGTCGAGGCCAGAAACGTGCCAGTCCGTCGTCTCGAGGATGCGCTCGGTCAGGGCGTTGCCGATGAACCCGTTGACGCCGAGGATCAGGACTCGCATCCTCTACCTCCTCTCCGCCTGAAACCGCGCCCCATCCATCTCCTCGCGGCCCTCGGGCTGAACGCGCAGGAGCTCGACGTAGCGGTCGTCGCCGCACGCGACGTTCAGCCGTCCCTCTTCGCCGCGGACCTGGCCCGGAAAGTTGTCGTGCGCCGCCAGGCCCGGAAGCGCCGTCCGCCAGACGAACGTCTTCTCCCCGAAGAGGTCCGTGAAGGCCCCGGGATACGGATGCGTGACGGCGCGCACGAGATCGTGAACCTCTTTGGCCGGCCGGCTCCAGTCGATCAAGCCGTCTTCGGGCCGGCGCTTCCCGAAGCGCGTGGCCTGCGACTCGTCCTGCGGCCGCGTCGTCGCGGCGCCCGCCTCGAGCTCGTCGATCCGGCGCGCGAGGATCGCGGCGGCCGCGGCCGTGACCCGCCGCTGCACCTCGAGCGCCGTGTCGTCGGGGCCGATCGGAACGGCTTCCTGGTCGACAATGGCGCCGGTGTCTGCTCCTGACGTCATGGCGTGGAGTGTGGCCCCCGTGCGCGTCTCCCCCTTCAGAACCGCCCAGTTGACCGGCGCGCGCCCGCGGAACTTCGGCAGCAGCGACCCGTGCATGTTCCACGCGCCGAGCCTCGGAACCGAGAGCATCTCCTCGGGAAGGATCCGGCGGTAGTAGAAGGAGAAGATCAGGTCGGGCGCGGCGACGCGGAGGCGCGCGATCGCCTGTGGGTCGAGGGGGTTCTCCATCACGAGGGGCTCGAGGCCGTGGGCGCGGGCGAGCTCCGCGACGCTCGGGTACCAGAAATTCTCGCCGGGCGCGTCCCGGTGCGTCGCGACGAAGACAACCTTCTCGCGGCGCTCGAGCAGGAGCTTCAGGCACGCGTGGCCCGTGTCGGAGTAGGCGAAGACGGCGATGCGGGTCATGGGAGTCGGGAGTCGAGAGTCGGGGGTCGGGAGGAGTCCGGAAGCTTCTCCTCGCCGAGGCCGTAGATGCGCCGGACGCGGAAGCGGGGCCGGCCGCGGACCTGCTGATAAATCCGGCCGACGTACTCGCCCACGATCCCGAGTCCGGCCATCGCGACACCGAGCAACGTGAAGAGAATCGCGAAGAGCGTGAACACGCCCTCCACCTCGGCGCCCACGATCAGCCGCCGCACGAAGAGAAACAGGCCGAAGACGATGCCGCCGAACGCGACGAGCATACCCATCAGGCCGAAGGCCTGGAGAGGCACGAGCGAGAAGCCCGTCATGAGGTCAAAGTTGAGTCGGACGAGCCGGTAGAGCGAGTAGTTCGAGACGCCGTGCTGGCGCGCCGCGTGCGCCACCTCGACCTCCGTGGGCCGGCGCGCGAAGCTCTGGGCCAGCGCCGGGATGAACGTCGAGGCCTCGTCGCAGCGGTTGATCTCCTCCACCACGTCGCGCGAGTACGCCCGGAGCATGCAGCCGAAATCGGTCAGCTTCATCCGGGTGATCGCGGTCGTGACCCGGTTGACGATCCGGGAGGCGGCCTTGCGCAGCATCGAATCCTGTCGGGACTGCCGCACGCCGCCCACGACGTCGTACCCCTCCTCGATCTTCGCCAGGAGCTTCGGGATCTCCTCCGGCGGATTCTGCAGGTCGGCGTCGAGCGTCACGATCACGTCCCCCGAAACCTGCTCGAAGGCGGCGAGGATCGCCTGGTGCTGGCCGAAGTTGCGGGCGAGCTCGAGCACGCGGATCCGGTCGGGGCGCTCGCGCGCGGCGGCCTGGAGGATCTCGAGCGAGCGGTCGCGGCTCCCGTCGTCGACGAACACGAGCTCGTACGGCCGCCCCCCGGCTTCCATGACGGCGCCGAGCCGGCGAAGGAGCTCCGGCAAATTGCCTTCCTCGTTGTAGACGGGGACCACGACGGAGACTTTCATGGGCAGGTCGCGGGAATCTTACCCGCATTGGCGCGCCGGACGACCGGGGACACGGTCAGCGCCCTTCACCGGCGGAACCGGCCGAGCACCTCGCCGACCGCCGCGATCACGTCCTCCTGATCGGCGTCGCTGAGACCCGGAAAGAGCGGCAGCGACACGATCCGCTCTGAGACGAAGTGCGCTTCCGGAAAGTCCTCGGGGCTCCAGCCGTAGGTCTTCGCGTAGTACGTGAACTCGTGCGCCGCCGTGTAGTGGAGGCCGGTCCCGATGTTCCTGCTCTTGAGCTCCGCCATGAATTGGTCGCGCGAAATCGTCAGACGGTCGACGTCGAGGAGCGGCGTGTAGAGATGCCACGCGTGGCGCGCCGGGTACGGGACGCGCTGCGGGAGGATCAGCCCGGTCACGTCCGCGAACGCCTGGTCGTAGCGGGCGGCGAGAAGCGCGCGCTCCTGGATGAACCCGTCCAAACGCGGGAGCTGCCAGAGGCCGAGCGCCGCCTGGATGTCCATCATGTTGTACTTGAAGCCGGGGACCTCGACGTCGTAGCGGGGGCTCCCCTCCCTGGCAAACCGCTTCCACGCCTCCCGGTCCATGCCGTGGAACTTGCGCAGCGAGGCGCGCTCGAAGACGCCCTGGTCGTCGGTTACGACCATGCCGCCTTCGCCGGTCGTGATGTTCTTGTTCGGGTGGAAGGAAAAAACCGACGTCGTCGGAAACGACCCGATCCGGCGCCCCTTGTACTCGGTCCCGACGGCGTGGGCGGCGTCCTCGAGCACGGCGACGCCCCGCGAGCCGGCGAGCTCGAGCAGCGGATCTAGGTCCACCGGCTGGCCGACGAAGTGGACGGGCACGATGGCCTTCGTTTTCCGCGTGAGCCGGGCCTCGATCGCCTCCACGCGGATATTCAGCGTGGCCGCGTCGATGTCGGAGAGCACGGGAACCGCGCCGCAGTGCACGATCGTATTGAGCGTGGCGACGAACGTCATCGGCGTCGTGATCACTTCGTCCCCGGGCCCGACCCCGAGCGCCAGGAGCGCCACGTGGAGACCCGCGGTCGCCGAGGAGACCGGCACCGCGAACCGGCCGCCGACGTAGTCGGCAAACGCCGCCGCGAACTTCTCGGTCTTCGGCCCCGTCGTAATCCAGCCCGAGCGCAGCGTCTCGACGACCTCGCGGATCTCCTCCTCCCCGAGGCTCGGACGGGCAAACGGCAGGAAAGAGTCGCGCATGAGGCGCTGCGATCCTACCTGCTCCAGCGGATGCCTTCCGAGAAGTCCCAGCGCCGCGGCGGGCTCCAGATCCCGGCGCCCGCGCGCCCGGACGTCACCTCAAAGCGCAGCACGTCTCGCCGGTAGTCGTACGGCGCTCCGTCCTTCGCGTGGACCGCGGCGTCGAGCGTGTACGGGCCGGGCGCGAGATCGAGCGCCGGGATCGCGAGCGCCACCCGCGCCTCCCCCTCGAAGCGCGCCGGACGAAGGCCCTCGAGGGCCGTGTTCGTCGCGAAGACGACTGTGCCCGAGACCGTGGCGACGCGGAATCCGAACACGAAGTCCTCGAGGGCCTCGGCGGCCCGGACGGTCATCTCGAGCACGGCCGGCTCCCCCGAGCGCAGGCGCCCGGCCGCACGGCCCTCGCCGTCCAGGAGGCGCACGCTCTCGATCGAGGCGGCACCCGAGCCGACGCGGCTGCCGCCTCCGGCCTCCCGGAGCCGGCGCCCTCCCTCCTCCACGGCCACCCGCTCGCGGTAGCGCGCGACCGTCTCGACCGCCGGCCCGTCGGCCGCGATCCGCCCGCTGTCCAGCCACAGAGCCCGCCGGCAGCGCTCGCCGACGAGCGCGAGGTCATGGGACACGAACACGAGGGTCTTGCCGGCCCGCTCGAACTCCGAGAACTTCTCGAGGGCGCGGTGCGCGAAGGCCTCGTCGCCGACGGCGAGAACCTCGTCGACGAGAAGGACGTCCGGATCGCTGTGCGCCGCGATCGCGAAGCCCAGGCGCACGGCCATGCCCGAGGAGTATGTCTTCACGGGCGCATCCAGGAACACCTCTACCCCGGCGAAGCGCACGATCGCGTCGAAGCGCGAAGCGATCTCCTTTTTCGTCAGGCCGAGCAACAGGCCCGTGATCTCGACGTTCTCGCGGCCCGAAAGCTCGGGATGGAACCCGGCTCCGAGCTCCAGGAGCGCCGCCAGCCGCCCGCGCACGGAGACGGACCCCGCCGTCGGCCGGACGATCCCGGCCAGGAGCTTCAAGAGGGTCGACTTGCCCGAGCCGTTGGCGCCGATGACGCCGAGCGTCTGCCCCTCCGGGACCTCGAAAGACACGTCCTCGAGGGCCGTCACGCCCTCCCGTCCCGGGGAGCGCGGCGCGGCGCGCGCGAGGAGCGCCGATTTCAGCGTCCCGTGCGGACGGGAATAGCGGCGGTAGCGCTTCGTCGCGCCGCGCACGGCGATGGCCGGCTCCCGCGTTGTCACGCCTCCTCCGCCAGCGAGTCGCGCAGCCACTCGAAGAGGGCACCTCCGACCGCCAGACAGGCCGCGGCGGTGCCCGCCATCCACAGCCAGTCCGCGGCCCGGACCGGGCGAAAGAAGAAGAGCGTGTCGTGCACCGCGGCGAAGTAGCTCGCGAAGGGATTGCACCGCAGGAGGCCGCGGAAGCGCTCGGGCACCGCCTCGACCGGATAGAGCACGGGCGTCAGAAAGAAGGTCAGCGTCACAAGATTGCCGACGATGTCCCGCACGTCACCGAAGTGGACCGAGAGCGCCGAGACCCCGAGCGCGATGCCGAAGACCGCGAGCGTCAGGAGCGCCAGGACGAGCGGGAACTCCAGGATCGCGGCCCCCGGTTCAACACTCCCCCGCCCCGCGGCGACCGCGATCGCGGCCGCGAGCACCGGCAGCGCCAGGGAGAGATGGGCCAGGCGCGCAAGGACGGCCGCCGCGGGAAACACCTCGGGCGCCACCGTCGTCTTGCGCAGGAGCGGCCCGTTGGCGCGGAACGTCTCGACCGCGTCCGACAGCGACGACGATACGAACGCCCAGACCAGCACGCCCCCGAAGAGGAAGAGCGCATACGGCTGCACGGCTGCCCGCGGGGAGAACACGAAGCGGAAGACCGTCGCGTAAACGGCGAGCAGCAGGAGGGGGTTCAGGAACGACCACAGAAAGCCGAGCGCGCCGCCGCGGTAGCGGGCCGAGAGCTCCCGGCGGGCAAGCGCGAGGACGAGCGCCCGCTGCGCGATCGTGCGGCGGAGAGGGTCGAGAGGATTCACAGTTTCGAGTTTGGGGTTTCGGGTTTCGAGTTCGGGGCGAACGCTCGCAACGCCGTTGCCTCGGGTATTCTCCCATCGATGTCCCTCGACGGCTTCGCGCCCGCCGTGTCCTGCCGGGCAGTCTCGAAAGTCTACGCAGGGGCCGAACCGGTCGTCGCGCTCGACCGTCTGGATCTGGAGGCGCCGTCCGGGGAGTTTCTCGCCCTGGTGGGCGAGTCCGGCAGCGGGAAATCGACGCTTCTGCATCTGCTGGGCGGCATCGACCGGCCCACGGGCGGGCAGATCCTGGTTGGCGGGCGGGACATCGGGACGCTCCCCGAGCGGGATCTCGTGCTCTACCGGCGGCGCGAAGTCGGCATGGTGTTCCAGTTCTTCAACCTGCTCGCGCACCTGACGGTCCGGGAGAACGTGGAGCTGCCGCGCCGGTTGGACGGGCGCGAGGACGCGGACGAGCGAGCGCGGGAGCTTCTCGAGAGGGTCGGCCTCGCGCGCCGCGCCGCGGCTCACCCGTACGAGCTCTCGGGCGGCGAGTTGCAGCGGGTCGCGATCGCTCGGGCGCTCTCCACGGGCGCCCGGCTGCTGCTGGCCGACGAGCCCACGGGGAACCTCGACAGCCGCAATGGCGAGGGCGTGCTCGCGCTCTTGGACGAGATCCGCCGGGAGCGCGGCGTGACGCTGTTTCTGGCGACGCACTCAACGGCCGCGGCCGGACGGGCCGATCGGGTCGCGACGGTCAAGGACGGGCGGATCTGCTCTCCCCGATGAACGGATTTCGCCTCATCCTGCGCGCTCTGATCACGGGACCCGCACGCCGCCATCCCGCGCGCATCCTGCTGCCCGTCGTCGGCGTGGCGATCGGTGTGGCCGCCGTCGCGGCGATCCACCACGCCAACCGCAGCGTCTCGGCGTCGTTTCGCGACGCGGCGGCCAACGTGTCGGGGCGCAGCGACTTCGTCGTCCGCGGGACGGCCGGCGTTCCGGTCGAGAGCCTCGGCGCACTGGCCTTTCTGTGGCCGGTGGCCTCCTTCGCCCCCGCCGTCACGGGATCGGCCCTGGTCGCCGGTGGCGGGCGCGAGGTCGTCCAGGTCCTCGGCGTGGATTGGGGAGGCGACGACGTGGTGCGCGACGCCCGCCTCATCGCCCCGGAAAGCGCCGGAGCGCGGGCGCGGATCCTTTCGGGGCGCTCGGTGCTGGTCACCGCACCGTTCGCGGCGCGGCACCGGCTTTCCCCGGGAAGCACGCTCTCCCTGATCGCGGGCGGAACGCCGCGGAGGGTCGAGGTCGGAGGGATCCTCGAGCTCTCGGGAGTGGCGAAGGCCTCGGGAGGCGACATCCTTCTGACCGACATCTTCACCGCACAGGACCTCCTCGGAAAGGCCGGCCTGGTAGACCGCGTCGACATCGTGGTCAAGCCCGGCGCGTCGCGGGCCGGTGTCGAGCGCGAGATCCGCCGCCGGCTGCCGCCCGGACTCTCGCTCGAGCCGCCCGGGCGCGCCGCCGAGACCGCGGACCGCATGGTCCGCGCCTTCCGCTTCAACCTGAACGCGCTCGGGTCGTTGACGCTTCTCGTCGGGATCTTCCTGATCGCCAACGCCGTGTCGATCGCAGTCCTGCGCCGCCGGCCGGACATCGCGACTCTGCGCGCGCTGGGAGCCTCGCGACACGGGATCTTCGTGGCGTTCCTGGCAGAGGGCCTCGCGATCGGGATCGTAGGAACCGCGCTCGGCGAGGTCCTCGGCTTCTTCGTCTCGCGCGCCGCTCTTTCCGCCGTCGCGGGTACCGTCTCCAGCATCTACCTCCCAACGGCGCGGATTACGGGCTCGGGCTACACGGGGGCCGTGACGCTGGCCGCAGCCGTGGGGCTGGCCGCCTCCGTCCTTGCGACGCTTCTCCCGGCGCTCGAAGCCACGCGCGTCGATCCCTCGCCCGCGCTCCGGCCGGGCTCGATCGAGGGCAGCGCCCGCCGGCGTCTCTGGCCCCGCGCCGGGCTTTCGGCGGCGGCGCTTCTCCTCGCGCTGGCCGCGACCCGCGCGCGTCCCGTGGACGATTTTCCGCTCTTCGGCTTCGCGGCGGTCGGCCTCGTGGTCGCGGCGCTCGCGCTCGCGGCGCCGCTGATGGTCCGCCTGGCGGCCGCGTTTCCGGGGCGGCTGTTCGGAAAGCTCTTCGGGGCCGAGGGGCGCCTTTGCGCCGGGTTCTTCGGGGGCTCCCTCGCCAGGAACAGCATCGCCGTCACCTCACTCGCGATGGCGCTCGGCATGACCCTCGCGATGATCGTGACGGTCGCGTCGATCCGCGAGACGGTCCGGGTCTGGGTCGAGTCGACGCTGCGCTCGGATCTGTGGATCAAGGCCGACGCGGGTGGACGTTCGGGGATCGTCGGCGACCTGCCACCCGAGATCATCGCGTTTCTGGAAGAGACCGAGGGAGTGGCCGCGGTCGACCCCTTTCGGGCGCGCGAGACGGCCGACGCGGCCGGCCGGCCGTTCACCCTCGCCTCAGGGGACTTCCGCGTGATGGCCCGGGCCGGGGGTCTCCCCTTCCTCGACGGGCGTGACGCGCGCGCCGTCGCGCTCGAGGCGCGCGAGCGGGGCGAGGCGCTCGTCTCGGAGCCCTTCGCGCGGCGCTTCGGCGCATCGACCGGCTCCACCGTGACACTGCAAACGCCGCGGGGCCCGCGCGCCTTTCGCGTGGCGGGCGTCTATCGCGACTACTCCAACGATCGCGGCACGGTCGTGCTGGACCGCGCGCTCTCGCTGTCGTTCTTTCCCGACGCGCGCGTGACGAGCCTGGCCGTTCTCGCGGAGCCGGGCGCCGACATCGGGGATCTGCGGCGACGCATCCTCGCGAACGCGGAGGGGCGTTACGCTCTGTCGATCTCAACCAATCGGGAGCTGCGACGGGAGGTCCTCGTGATCTTCGACCGCACGTTCGCCGTCACGCGCGCCCTCGAAGGGATCGCCGTCGCGGTCGCCGTGCTCGGAATCGCCAACGCGCTGGCGGCGTCGGCCGTCGAGCGCCGCCGGTCCTTCGGCCTCCTGCGCGCCATCGGCGCGTCGGGCGAGCAGATCCGGCGGGCGACGCTGCTCGAGGCGGCGCTGACGGGCCTGACGGGGACGGCGGCGGCGATCGGAGCGGGAGCGGCCTTCGCGTGGATCCTGCTCTCTGTGATCAACCCGCAGTCGTTCGGCTGGACCGTGGCGCTCGCCGTGCCCTGGGCGACTTTGGCCGGCGCCGCCGCGCTCGTCCTCGCCGCCTCGTTTCTGGCCGGGATCATCCCCGGCCGCATCGCCGCCGCGGTCGATCCCGCCGCGGCGCTCCAGGAGGAGTGACATGCGATTCGGGGTCGCCGTGTTGTCGTTGCTCCTGCTCGCGCCCGCGCCGGCCGCGGCCCCCCAGTTCCCCCGCGACCACGGGGCGCACGCGGACGCGGCGCTGGAGTGGTGGTACTGGACCGGGCACCTCGAGGACGCGGCCGGCCGCGCGTACGGGTTTCAGCTTACGTTCTTCCGTCTGCGGGACCTGCACCTGGCGCACTTCGCGTGGTCCGACCTTGCGGGCGGCCGGTTCTTCTTCGACGAGAAGACTCACCTCGGTCTGCCCGGGATCGCCGGCGCCGCATCGGAAAAGCTCGAGGTGTTCAACGAGGATTGGACGGCCCGCGAGGAAAAGGGCGCGCATCGCCTGCGCGTTCGAACGGCGATCGGCGAGCTGACGCTCACCCTCCAGCCGATGAAACCCCCCGTCCTCCACGGCGAGGGCGGAATCTCGAAGAAGGGCCCCGGAGGCAACGAGTACTCGCATTACGTGTCGATCACCCGTCTCTCCGCCTCGGGGACGCTGCGCCAGGACGGCCGCCGGAGCCAGGCGTTGAAGGGCACCGCGTGGTTCGACCACGAGTGGGGCCCCGGAGCCCTTCCGTCGGGAGCCACCGGATGGGACTGGTTCGCGCTGCAGCTCTCCGACGGGTCCGAGCTGATGCTCTACCGGATGCGGCTGCAGGGCGGCAAAGCCTCGCCCTTCTCGGCCGGCACGTTCGTGCCGGCGAGCGGCCCGCCCCGGCCGATCGCCTGGGGTGACGTGACCCTCGCTCCCCGGTCAACCTGGACGTCTCCGCGCTCGAAGGCGGCCTACCCCGCCGCCTGGTCGCTGGCCGTGCGCTCGCTCGGCCTCGAGGCCACCCTCACCCCGCTCCTGGCCGACCAGGAGCTCGTCACGGCGAAGTCCACGGGGGTGACGTACTGGGAAGGGGCGTGCCGCGTCGAGGGAAAAAGAAACGGCCGCCCGATCGGCGGCCGCGCGTACGTCGAGATGACCGGCTACGCGGGGCGGGACGTGCCCGGCTTCGCCTTGCCGTAAGGGCTCAGCCGCCTGCTAGGGAATCGGGGTCGGCAGCGGCTCCGACTGGACGCCCGGATCCGAAGAAGCGCCCGGCTCCGGCTCGACGGACGTGTAATGCGACTTCGCCTTGCCGCTCGATTTCCCCTGGGTCTCGAGCGTCACGAGAAACGACGCGGCCTGGTGCAGCCTTCGGTACACGTAAGGAAAATCGATTTCGTAATAGGTGCGGTCGCCCTTGTTGAGATAACCCCACTTCGTCCCGTTCGAGCCGGCGGCGACGACGTTGCCCTCGGCGTCGAAGACGACGACGGCGGCACCGACCTCCTGATTCGTCTTCCCGTTGTTGTCGATGCGGATCTTGACCTTGGCGCTCGACTTCCGGATCGGCGTCCCCTTCAGGGTGCCGCCGAGGTCGAACTCCACCTCGTTGATGACGATGTCGCCGTCCTGCAGGTCGATTTTCTGGATTCCGTTGACGGGGCTCCAGTCGAACTTTTTGGTCGATACTTCGGACGAGGCCGGCGCGGCCAGGCCCGCCGCGAAAAGAGCCATCGGAAAAAACCCTCGAAGTTTCATTCCCACCTCCGTAAAAAAACGACAGAGCGACACCACGCCGGACGCTCCGGCGCGGACTCTACGGAGTGTAGCAGGCAGTTCGAAAGATTAGGCCGAGAGAACTTCTTCGCTCCTGTCCGCGCGTCGAGCGCGGCTCAGATTGTCCGAGCGAGACGGCTCTTTCGGTAGCCGTAGAGGACGTAGACCACGAGGCCGAGAGCGAGCCAGATGCCGAATCGGACCCATGTCGCGACCGGAAGACCCCCGTAGCGGATGAAGACGAGGCCGTCGGGGGTCGAGCGCAGCCAGGGCATGCCCACGATCAAATACAGGCAGATCGCGATGCCCGCGAGCGGAACGAAAGGCACGAACGGCGTGCGGAACGGGCGCTTCCGATTTGGGTCTTTGTGCCGCAGCACCATGACACCCACACAAACGAGAATGAACGCGAAGAGCGTTCCGATGTTCGTCAACTCAATGAACACGTCGAGGTTGGCGAAGGCGGAAAGGACTCCGACGGCGACGCCGATCCAGATGGTCGTCACGTGCGGGGTGCGGAACGTCGGGTGAATCTTCGCAAACGCGGGGGGGAGCAGCCCGTCGCGCGCCATCGAGAAAAAGATGCGCGCCTGGCCGTACTGGAAGACGAGGAGAACCGCGGTCGTCGCGACGACCGCCCCGAAGGCCACGATGCCCGCCGCCCAGTTCATCCCGAGGAGGGAGAAGGCCTTTGCCAGAGGCTCGGCGGAACCCTTGATGTCCGCCAGCGGCACCATTCCCGTCAGGACCAGCGACGTCGCGACGTACAGCACCGTACAGATCGCGAGCGATCCGATCATGCCGATCGGCATGTCTTTCTGGGGATTGCGGCACTCCTCGGCCGCCGTGGAGACGGCGTCGAAGCCTATGTACGCGAAGAAGATCAGGGCGGCGCCCGTGCCGATCCCCGCCCACCCATTCGGAGCGAAGGGCTGCCAGTTCTCGGGCTTCACGTAAAGGGCGCCGACGAGAATGAAGAACACGAGGATGAAGAGCTTCAGGACGACCATCGCGGTGTTGAAACGCGACGACTCCTTGATGCCGATGACGAGGACCCACGTCACGAGCGCCGTGATGAGAACCGCCGGAAGGTTGAACACGATCGGGATCCCGAAGAGATGAGGAGCCGCGTCGAAGAAGCCCTCGGTGCGCGAGGCCGTGAGGAGGTCGGTGCGCAGCCAGGCCGGGATCTCGATCCCGAAGCCCCGGAGCAGCTCCACGAAGTAGCCGGACCAGGAGACCGCGACGGCGACGTTGCCCATCGCGTACTCGATGATCAGGTCCCAGCCGATGATCCAGGCGACGAACTCGCCGAGCGTGGCGTAGGAATAGGTGTAGGCGCTGCCCGAGATCGGCACGAGCGAGGCGAACTCCGCGTAACAGAGCGCGCAGAAGCCGCAGCCGATCGCGGTGATGAGGATCGAGATCACCAGCGCGGGCCCGGCGCCCGCGTGGTTGGCGCCGCCGGCGGCGGCCGTGCCGATGCCGGCGAAGATCCCGGCTCCGATGATGGCCCCGATGCCGAGGGCGATCAACTGGATCGGGCCGAGCGTCCGCTTCATCTGGTGCTCCGGCGCCTCGGCGTCGGCCAGGATCCGGTCGAGGGACTTCGTCCGAAAGAGACGGCTGCTCATGCGAAGTTGGCGCGGAGAATACCAGAGGCCCCGCCGCCGCACCCCACCTCTTCAGATCTTTTCGAGAAGATCCCCCAGGCTCCGAATCCGGTCCCGTACGTCGGGGTGCAGGTCCATGCGGTCGAGAAGCAGCGCCGTCAGGCCCGCGGCGCGGGCGCCCTCGAAATCGTCGCGGAGCGAATCGCCGACGTGCAGCGCCTCCGCGGCGCCGACGGCGAGCCGCGCGCAGGTGCGCCGGAAAATCTCCGGCTCCGGCTTTCCCGTCTCCTCGATCGCGGACACCGCCACCGTCCGGAAGAAGGGTGAGAGGCCCGTCCGTTCGAGGATCTGCGGGAGGTACGAGTCCCAGTTGGAGACGACGGCCAGCGGCAGACCCCGGGCCCCCAGCGCGGCGAGTGTCGGGACGACATCCGGGTACACGCTCCACGCCTCGGGCCTGCGGAAATGCTCGGCCAGGCGTGCGAAGGCGTCCTCCGAGAGCGGCCCGCCGTCCAACAGCCCCCGCACGCGGCCGAGGAAATCCCGCCAGAACTCCGGTTCGCCCCGCACACCGCCGTAGCGGTCGCCGGGCTTTTCCCGCTGGACCGCGACCCAGGTCCGCGTCAGCGCGTCGCGAAGCTCTTCCGTCGAGAAGCGCGCACCGTCATCCGCGAAGACGCGGGCGTACACCTCCTCGACGGGAGGGTCGGGGTAGAGAAGCGTCGCGCCGGCGTCGAAGAATACGGCCCGGATCCGTGACCGGCCGTCAGCGGTCAACAGACGAGCGCGTTCTCCCGCATCACGCCGTCGAGCGCCCCGTTGAGCGCCTCGAGGCAGCGCCGCGCCGCCGTGAGAGCCTCCCCGCGCGCCTCCGGCGTGTCCGCCACGCGTCCGAGCGCCTCGCGCTCGACCTCGCGGTGCCAAACGTCGGCCGTCTCGTGGACCGAGAAGAACCGCGTCGCCTCGCCTTCCGCGATGCCGTAGAAGGCGCAGAGGCCCTCGCGTTTGGTCTTCGAGATCTCGGGGATCTGCGACTCGTACGCGTAGAGGGCGGCGAGCCCCTCGGCTGTCGAGCCACCGCGGGTCGCCCGCCGGAACTCGGCGATCGTCGCCGCCACTTCGGGCGTGCGCGGCGAGGCCGCGAGGTCCGACTCGGCGGCGCCGAGGGCCGCGGCGAACCGGCGCCAGAGCGCGGGATGGTTGTCGGCTCCCCGCTCCTCCTCGATCAGGTTCTCGAGGAGCTCCTGCCGCAGGGCCGCGTCCTCGCAGCCCGAGTGAACGGCCGACACGTACGTCGGGAACGCCGCCACGTGGGGGTAGTACGAAATGGCGTATTCACGCAGGTTCTCGCGCGTGAGCTTCCCCTGCGACCAGAGTTGATAGAAGGGATGCTTGAGAAGGTGTTTCTCGGCGATGAGACTGTCCAGAGCTTCGAGGAACTGTTCGCGCGTCATGTCTGTACCTCCCTCTCGAGGTTGACAGTCTACAATCAACGGTTGACAGTCGGAAACGTCCTTCGCGGTCGGCTGCCGACTGTCAACCGTCGACTCATCTTCACGGCATCACCTGCCCGCCGTCGGCCACGATCGCCTGGCCGGTGATCGAGCGGGCGTCGTCGGAGCCGAGGTAGGCGGCGAGGCCGGCGATCTCGTCCGGATCGAGGACGCGGTTCAAGGGAGCCATCCGGGCGGCGGCCGCGCGGCCCTCGCTCTCCGAGCCGAACCGGCGAAACCCCTCCCGGGCCATCTCGGTCTCGACCCAGCCCGGGCAGATGGCGTTGACGGTGATCTGCCGAGGTCCGAGCTCCAGGGCGAGGGCCCGAGTCAGGCCGATGACCCCGGTCTTGGAGGCGCAGTACGCGGCGAATCCGGCCACGCCGAACCGGCCGAGCACGGAGGACAGGTTGATGATACGGCCCCCGTCGCGCAGCAGGGGAGCGACGGCGCGGGTGACGCGGAAGGTGGCCGTGAGGTTGACGGCGAGGATGGCGTCCCAGCGCGCGTCGTCCGAGTCCGACAGCGGTGTGAGGCCGCCGAGGCCCGCATTGTTCACGAGAATGTCGATGCGCTCCCAGCGCGCCGCCGCGGCCGCGACCATCTGTCCGACCGATTCCCGGTCGGTCACGTCGCAGGCGACCGCCAGCGCCTCCTGCCCCGCGCCGCGCATCTCGGCCGCGATGCGCTCGACCGACTCCCGGCTGCGGGCCGCGAGCACGACGCTCGCCCCCTCGGCGCCGAACCGCCTCGCGATCGCCTCGCCGATACCCCGGGAGGCGCCGGTCACGAGCGCCACCCGGTCGGCGAGCCGTCGCGCAACGATCATCTCGAGGAGGTCAGGCTAGCCGCGCACCGGCAGCGTTCGGGGCTCCGGCAGGGCGGGCCCCGGCGACCTCCGGCGGCAGCGGAAAGTGCACGCTTTCGGCGACCGTGAGCACTTCCTCCACGTCCACGTGCACCTCGGCCCCGGCGCGGGCGCGCAAGGTCGTCACGATCTCGTTGACGAGGAACTCGGGAGCGGAAGCCCCGGACGTGATGCCGACGACCTCGATTCCGGCAAGCCAGGCGGGATCGATCCCGGCGATGTCGTCGACGAGATAGGCCCGCGCCCCGGCCAGCTCGGCCTCCTCCACCAGCCGGTTTGAGTTGGAGGAGTTGCGGGACCCGACGACAAGAATGACCTTCGCCAGTCTCGCCAGCGCGCGCACAGAGACCTGCCGGTTCTGGGTCGCGTAGCAGATGTCGTCCTTGGCGGGAGAGTGGATATTCGGGAACCGACGCTTGAGCGTCTCGACGATCGGGCGCGTGTCTTCCATCGAAAGCGTCGTCTGGGTGATGAACGCGACCCTTTCGGGATCCGCCACGGTGATCCGCTCGGCGTCCTCCACAGTGGAGACGAGCCGGATCTGGGACGCCGCCTCACCCATCGTGCCCTCGACTTCCTCGTGACCGGCGTGCCCGACCAACAGGATGTCGTAGCCGAAGCGCGCAAACCGGATGGCCTCGAGGTGAACCTTGGTGACGAGCGGACAGGTGGCGTCGATGACCCGCAGCCCGCGTTCCACCGCCGCGGCGCGGACCTGCGGCGAAACCCCGTGCGCGGAGAAAACGACAGTCGCACCGTCGGGCACCTCCGAGAGCTCTTCGACGAAGCGGACGCCGCGGGCCTCGAAGTCCCGAACCACGTGGCGGTTGTGGACGATCTCCTTGCGCACGAAAATCGGGCCCTCGAAGCAATCTAGGGCGAGGTCCACGATCTCGACCGCGCGGACCACCCCCGCGCAGAATCCGCGCGGGGACGCGAGAAGGATCCGTCGAAGCGGGAGGGAGACGTCTTCCGGAATCATGGCGCCGTGACGGATTCTATCGCCCGGCCGGCTCCGTCGGGCTTTCCGTCCGGTTCGGCTCGCCCGCGTGCCGGGAATCGCGCCGGTAGAGCGACCATTCCAGGCCGCACGCCTCGCAGTAGGCCTCGCCCGACTCCGCCGGCCGCGGGCAGGCCCCGTTGGCACAACGCACGGCGGACATCCGGTTCTCGTTCATCGGTTTTCTCCTTTCTTCTCCGGGCCCGGCGCGAGCAGATAGGCCAGGAGCTCCCGCTCGCACCGGTCCCGATACACGCCAAAAGTCGCCTCCGGCTCCTTCTCCGAGAGCCATTGCAGCATCAGACCGTCGAAGATCGCGCGCATGGTCGAGCCGGCCTCCCGGGGATCCCGCACGACGAACACGCCGCGCCGCATCCCCTCTTCCACGATGCCGCCGTCGATCTCGCGGCAGCCCGCGTAGAAGCGCTCGTTGACCTCGCGGAAGGGCTCGCGCCGCGCCGCCAGCCCCGAGAAGTCCACGAAGGCGCGAAAGAACGCGCGGTTCTTGGAGGGCGAGGGAAAGATGAGCGCCACGAGCGCCCGGATCTTCCCGACCGGATCGGCCTCGGCCGCCACGGCCTCCCGCATCCGCCCGTGAATGGAGTCGACGAGCCAACCGAAGAGCTCCCGGAAAAGCTCCTCCTTGGAATCGAAGTAGTAGAGCGTCACGCCCTTGGACACCCCCGCGCGACGCGCGATGTCGTCCAGCGTGACCTCGGAGAAGCCCTTCTCGGCCACCTCCCGGAACGCGGCCTTCAGAAGCGCGAGGCGCCGCTCGGGCTCGGCGGAGTTGGCCGTCTTAGCCATATGCGGCAGACTAACCGACTGGTCAGTCAACTGTCAAGCCGATCTGCCATGACGCTCGAAGGCTAGAAATTTCATAGACTTACGTCATGCAGATTCGAGTCCTCCATTTCGCCTCCTTTCGCGACGCAACAGGCCGGGACGAGGAAGTCAGGGATCTGCCCGAGGGGGCCCGGGTCTCGGAGCTCTGGACCACGCTGGCGAGAGACGTCCCCCTCTTCTCCCGCTTTCCATCGATGCCGCCTGCCGCCGTGAACCGCGAGTACGCGCCGGGCGACCTCGTGCTGCGCGAAGGCGACGAGGTGGCCTTCCTCCCGCCCGTGGCCGGGGGCTGACGGGAATGCACCTCACCACCTCCTCGATCGACCTGGCTTCCCTGCTTCTCGAAGCCCGCGCCTCAGACGGCGCCCTCTGTCTCTTCGTCGGGGTCGTGCGCGACCATAACCAGGGCCGCGACACGACGGCGATCCACTACGAGGCCTACGAGCCGATGGCCGAGGCGGAGATGGCGCGCATCGCGCAAGGACTGGAGCGGGAGTTCCCCGAGGTCCGGGTCCGGATCCAGCACCGCGTGGGGCGGTTGGCGGTGGGCGAGGCCTCCGTCGCGGTCGTCGCAGTCTCGCCGCACCGCTCCGAGGCCTTCGCCGCCTGCCGCGCGGCCATCGACCGCATCAAGACGACCGCGCCGATCTGGAAGAAGGAGTTTCATCCCGACGGCTCGAGCGCGTGGGTAGATCCGACAGAGATGAAACAATAAAGCTCGATGTCCCTCGCCAAAGTCATCGGTCCCGACATCGAAGAGCTGATTCGGGAGAACCCGGCGGAGCTCGCCTCCGCGGTGGCGAACATGCACCCGGCGGACCTTGCGGAGCTGCTCGACGACCTGCCGCGCGAGGACCGCGTGATCCTCTTCGAGGCGCTGCCGTCCGAGCAGGGCGCAGCGGTGCTCTCGGAGCTGAAGGGCGAGACGCTGCGCCTGATCCTCCACAGCGCCTCGCCCGCAAAGCTCGGGCCGATGCTCGACCGGCTGCCGGCTGACGAGGTCACGTTCCTTCTCGAACACCTGACCCAGCGCCAGCGCGAGGCCATCCTCGCCAAGATGTCGCCGCGGGACGTCGCGGAAGTCGAGCGGCTCCTTCGCTATCCGGCCCGCACGGCCGGCCGCCTCATGACCGAGAAGTTCGCCACCATTCGACCCGACTGGACCGTGGCCGAGACCCTCGATCACCTGAAGCGCATCGACCCCGAGGTCGAAACGGTGCAGAGCCTCTATGCCCTCGACGAGAAGGGCCGGCTCATCGGGTACGTGTCGCTGCGGCGGCTCTTCCCCGCGCCGCCGGACCGCCGGATCGCCGACATGATGGAGCGACGGCTCCTGACCGTGCGCGGGGACGCCTCGCAGGAAGAAGTGGCGCGCCTGGTCTCCAAGTACGACGTGCACGCCATCCCCGTCGTGGACGAGGAGAACCGCCTGCTCGGCATCGTGACCGTGGACGACGTCATCGACATCCTGATCGAAGAGCAGACCGAGGACGTCCTGCACATGGGCGGCGTCTCGGCGACCGAGGAGGCCGTCGAGCACGGCTACTTCGCGTCGAAGCCCTGGCGCAACGTTCGGCTCCGGTTCAACTGGCTGCTTCTGCTCTTCGTCGCCGCAACCTTCACGGGAACCGTGCTGCGTCACTACGAGGACGAGGTCGCGCGAGTCGTGGCGCTTGCGTTCTTCATTCCGCTCTTGATCGGGACGGGCGGAAACTCCGGCTCCCAGACCGTCACGACGATCGTTCGGGGGCTCGCGGTGGGCGAGATCCGGCTGCGCGACTCCGGTCGCGTTCTCCTGCGCGAAGGGGGCAGCGGCATCGCACTGGGCTTCCTGCTCGGCATCGTCGGCTTCGGCCAGGCCCTGCTCTGGGGCTCGGAAATCCCCCTCGCGTTGACCGTCGGCGTCTCGATCGTCGCGATCTGTGCGTGGGCCAACGCGGTCGGTTCCATGGTCCCGATGCTCGCAACGGCATTCCGGATCGACCCGACCGTGATGTCGGCGCCGCTGATCGCCACGATCGTGGACGCGACGGGGCTCATCATCTACTTCACGGTCGCCCGGATCTTCCTCGGCCTCTGATAGGATTCCCCGCTCGAAAAAAAACCAGGGAGGACCCATGAGCACGCCCGCCAAGACCCGCGACTGGACGAGCCCGGAGCTCGATCACCCCGTCATCAACTACCACGCCGCCGACGGGATCGCGGTCATCGAGATCGACGACCCGCCCGCCAACACCTACACCTACGCCATGAACCGCCAGCTCGATGAGGCGATCCTGAAGGCGCGCTTCGACGACGACGTCCACGTCATCGTGCTGCGCGGGAAGGGCGACCGCTTCTTCTCGGCCGGGGCGAACATCGGGATGCTCAACGCCGTCTCGCCCGGCTTCAAGTACTTCTTCTGCCTGCACGCCAACGAGACGCTCCTGCGCCTCGAGCACACGCCCAAGCTCGTGATCGCGGCCTTGAACGGCCACACGGTCGGCGGAGGCCTCGAGATCGCGATGGCCGCGGACCTGCGCATCGCCCGAAAGGATGCCGGCAAGATCGGTCTGCCCGAGGTGACGCTGGGCGTCCTTCCCGGCACTGGCGGAACGACGCGCCTGGCAAAGATGGTCGGCAAGTCGAAGGCGATCGAGCTCATGATCACCGGCAACACGTTTTCCTTCGAGGAAGCACTCGACCTGGGTCTCGTCAACCAGGTCATCGAAGCGACGCCGGAGGAGTGGTGGGAACAGGTCATGGACTACGCGCGGCAGTTCGTGCCGCCGAACAAGGCCGCGAAGGCGGTCGGCCGGATCAAGCGCGCGGTCCAATCGGGTTGGGATCTGCCGCTCGAATCGGCGCTCGCGATCGAGCGGGAGCTGCAGCAGCTGCTCTTCCAGAGCGACGACGCCAAGGAAGGCATCGCCGCCAACCAGGAGAAGCGGGTGCCGAAGTTCAAGGGGAAGTAAGTTGGGAAACGGGAGTCTGGAGTCGGGAGGGGCCCCGGGAAAATCTCCGGCCTTGACGCTTCGAACCGACCTCTTCATCGGAGGCGAGTTCGTCCCCGCGGCCGGCGGCAGGCGCTTCTCGACGGTCAACCCCGCCACCGGCGAGACGATCGCCGAGGTCGCGGAGGCGGGGCCGGAAGACCTCGACCGCGCCGTCGCGGCGGCGCGGCAGGCCTTCGAGTCGGGTCCCTGGGCCGTGATGAAGCCGCGCCAGCGCGGCCGCGTCCTGATGCGCGCGGCCGACCTGCTCCTCTCCCGCGCCGACGATTTCGGCCGGGTCGAGACGCTCGACAACGGCAAGCCCATCTTCGAGGCCGCGAAGATCGACATGCCGGCCGCCGCCGAGTGCCTGGCCTACTTCGGCGAGTACGCCGACAAGCTCTACGGGGACACGTTTCCGGGGCGCAGGGACGCTTTCCTGCTGACAGTCCGGGAGCCCGTCGGCGTGGTCGGCGCAATCACGCCCTGGAACTTCCCGCTGCTGCAGGCCATGTGGAAGATCGCGCCGGCGCTGGCGCTCGGGAACACGGTCGTGCTGAAGCCGGCCTCCGTGACTCCCCTGACGGCGTTGATGTTCGCCGAGCTCCTGGCCGAGGCGGGGCTCCCGCCCGGAGCGTTCAACGTCGTGCCCGGCCCGGGCCCGGTCGTCGGAGCGGCCATGGCGGAGCACCCGGGGATCGACAAGATCTCCTTCACCGGGGAGACGGAGACAGGCAAGGCGATCCTGCGGGCCGCCGCCGGCACGGTCAAGCGCGTCTCGATGGAGCTCGGAGGCAAGTCCCCCAACGTCGTCTTCGCCGACGCCGACCTCGACGCCGCCGCCAAGGGGGCGATCAACGCGATCTTCTACGGCAAGGGCGAGCTGTGCTCGGCGGGCTCGCGCCTTCTCGTCGAGGAGTCGATCCACGACGCGCTCCTGGAGAAAGTCGTCGAGCGCGCCAGGAAGATGGCGCCCGGCGACCCGCTCGACCCGAAGACGCGCCTGGGCTCGCTGGTCTCCGAGAAGCAGCGCGAAAACGTCGCGCGCTATGTCGAAAGCGGCCGGAAAGAAGGCGCGAAGCTCGTCGCGGGAGGCAATTCTGCCTCGGTCAACGGCAAGGGCGCGTTCTTCGAGGCGACCGTGTTCGACGGCGTGACTCCCCAGATGACGATCGCGCGCGAAGAGATCTTCGGGCCCGTCCTCTCGACCCTGACCTTCCGGAACGAGGAGGAGGCGATCGCGGTCGGCAACTCGACGATTTACGGCCTGGCGGCAGCCGTCTGGACGCGCGACATCAAGAAGGCGCTGCGTGCCGCCAGGGCCTTGAAGGCCGGGACCGTTTGGATCAACGCCTACAACTTCTACGACCCGGGGCTCCCCTTCGGCGGCTACAAGGAATCCGGGTTCGGCCGGGAGCGCGGGCACTACGCGCTCGAGGAGTACACGCAGGTCAAGAGCATCTGGGTGGATTTAACGTAAGCGGGGTATGACCCGGGTCTGACCCAGGCGCCCTGTGACAAAGAGAGACTCAATGTTCTCCCCCACGATCCTCGCCGGCCGCTCGATCCTCGTCACCGGGGGCGGCTCGGGCCTCGGCCTCGCGATGGCTAAAGCGTTTGCGGCGCACGGCGCCCGGGTGACGATCGCAGGGCGGAAACGCGAAAGGCTCGAGGCCGCGGTCCGGGAGATCACAGGGTCGGCGCGCGAGGGCGGCGAGGCCGACCTGTGCGCGGCCGACGTCCGCGATCCGGGCGAGGTCGAGAAGCTGGTCGCGCACGCCGTCGCGCGCTTCGGCGGAGTCGACGGCCTCGTCAACAACGCCGCGGGCAACTTCCTGGCCTTCTCCGAGGAGCTTTCCCCCAACGGCTTCGACGCCGTCGTGCGGACCGTGCTGTACGGCTCGGTGAACTGCACGCTCGCCGTGGGCCGTCACCTGCTCGAGCGGAAAGCGCCCGGAGCGATCGTCTCCATCGTCACGACCTACGCCTGGACCGGGACGGCCTACGCGCTCCCGTCGGCGTGCGCCAAGGCGGGAGTGCTGGCGATGACCCGCTCGCTCGCCGTCGAGTGGGGCCATGCCGGCATCCGCTTGAACGCGATCGCGCCCGGCCCGATCCCGACCGAAGGCGCGTTCTCGCGCCTGATGGCCAGCCCCGAGGCGCAGAAGAACGCCCTCGACCGCATTCCGCTCGGCCGCTTCGGAGCGAAGGAGGAGATCGCGAACCTCACGACCTTTCTGCTCTCGGACCTCTGCCCGTACCAGACCGGCGACTGCGTTACGATGGACGGCGGGGAATGGCTCGCGGGCGCCGGCGAGTTTTCGGACTACCGCAAGGCGCCGCGGGAAATGCTCAAGGCCGGATTCGACGCGATGAAACCGAAGCGAGACCCGCAGGGGGGCTCGTCCACGTAGGAGCTTCAGGAGCCGTTGCGCTCCCGAAAGGAGAAAAAACATGGTCAAGACGGCGCTGTTCGTTCGACTCGAGGCGAAGAAGGGCAAGGAGGCCGAGGTGGACGCCTTTTTGCGCGGCGGACTGGCGATCGTCGAGGAGGAACCGGCGACGATCGCCTGGTTCGCCATCCAGATGGGACCCTCCACGTTTGGGATTTTCGACGCCTTTCCGGACGAGGCCGGACGGCAGGCGCACCTGGCCGGCCGCGTGGCCGCGGCGCTCATGGCGAAGGCATCCGAGCTGCTGGCAGAGCCGCCCTCGATCGAGAAGGTGGACGTTCTGGCGGCCAAGCTCCTGAAGTAGCTGCGGCCCGTCGATTTCAACCGCTGGAGGGAACATGAAACACCTCGTTCTGGGCGGAACCGGCACCGTGGGAAGCCTCGTCGTCGCAGGGCTTCTGAAGAAGGGTGAAAGCGTGCGCGTCCTGACCCGGAGCGCGGAGCGCGCGAAGTCGTTGCCGAAGGGCGCGCTTCCGGTCATCGGCGACCTGCAGGACCCGGATACCTACAAAGCCATTTTCACGGACTACGACCACCTCTTCCTGCTCAATGCCACGGGCCCGGCGGAGCTTCAGGAGGGTCTGGCCGCCGTCAACGAGGCCCTGCGCTCCGGGGCAAAACGGATCGTCTACCTGTCAGTCCACGACGTCGAGAAGGCGCCGGCGGTCCCGCACTTCGCGGCCAAGGTCGCCGTGGAAAACGCCCTCGCGGCGAGCGGTCTGAAGACCACGATCCTCCGGCCCAACAACTTTTTCCAGAACGACTACTGGTACAAGGAGGCGCTGCTGAACTACGGCGTCTACCCGCAGCCGATCGGAAACGCGGGACTCTCGCGGGTCGATACGCGCGACATCGCCGACGCCGCCGTCCGCGCGCTCACCGAGGGCGGCCACGAGGGGCGCACGTACGTGGTCGCCGGGTCGGAGGCGCTCGGGGGCAACGACCACGCGGCCATCTACTCCGAGGCGCTCGGCAAGAAGATCGTCTACGGCGGCGACGACCTCGACGCCTGGGCGCAGTCGGTGCGTACGTCGCTTCCGCCCTGGGCGGTCTACGACTACGGCCTCATGTACGCCGTGTTTCAGACCTCGGGGCTCAGCGCCACAGCCGCGCAGCTCGCCCAAACCGAGGCGATCTTGGGACGCAAACCCAGGAACTTCCGCGATTTTGTGAGGGAGACCGCCGCCGGCTGGAAGTAGAGGCCGTCTCGCTACGCGAACGCCTCCGCGAGGAACTGCTCGAGCTCACGCTTGTGGACGCCCGCATTGCCCGTGGCGGGCGAGGGCGCGGCGGCGCGGCCGACGTAGACGAGCTCGCTGCCCGTGGGCAGGAATTCCGCCTTCCGTTCGGCGACGAAGCTCCACGCGCCCATGTTCTTCGGCTCCTCCTGGACCCAGACGAAGCGCCGCGCGCTCGGGTAGCCGCCGCGGATCGTCCTCAACCGCTCGTCCGGGAACGGGTAGAGCTGCTCGAGGCGCACGATCGCGGTCTTGAAGTCGCCGCGCTTCTCCCTCTCGACGCGCAGGTCGTAGTAGACCTTGCCGCTGCAGAAGAGAACGCGCTCGACGAGGGCGCGGTCGCCGACCTCGGGATCATCCAGGACGACACGGAATCCCCCCGACGCCAGCGCGTCGAGCGGCGAGGACGCCGCCGGCAGGCGCAGCAGGCTCTTGGGGGTGAAGAGGACGAGCGGCCTGGCCTCAAGCTGCCGCATCTGGCGGCGCAGCAGGTGGAAGTACTGGGCGGGTGTGGTCGCGTTGACGGCCTGCAGGTTCCCTTCGGCACAGAGCTGCAGGTAGCGCTCGATCCTCGCGCTCGAGTGTTCCGGGCCCTGCCCCTCTGCGCCGTGCGGGAGGAGCATCCCGAGGCGGGAGGACTGCCGCCACTTGTCCTGTGCCGAGGCGATGAACTGGTCGACGATGACCTGAGCGCCGTTGGCGAAGTCGCCGAACTGCGCCTCCCACAGGACCAGGGCCTCGGGCCATTCGACGCTGTAGCCGTAGTCGAACCCGAGCACCGCGAACTCGGAGAGGGGGCTGTCGACGGCTTCGAAGGGCGGCTGCTTCGGGTCGAGGGTCGAGAGCGGCGTCCAGGTCTCGCCCGTGGCCGTGTCGTGGAAGACGGCGTGGCGCTGCGAAAAGGTTCCGCGGCTGGAGTCCTGGCCGCTGACGCGGATGGGCGTTCCTTCGATCAAGAGCGATCCGAAGGCGAGCGCCTCGGCCGTGCCGAAGTCGAGCGGCAGCGCGCCCTCGGCCATCCTCGCCCGGCGCGCGAGCTGCTGGACCATCTTCGGGTTGAGGTGGAATCCCGCGGGCACGGTCGTCAGCACGCGGCCGATCGAGGCCAGCGTCTCGCGCGCGACGCCCGTGTCCATCTCGACGACCGCGCCGCCGGGAGGGGGGGGCGGGGCGGCCTCCACCCGCGGCCGCCTCGCGGCGTCCTTGGCCGCCGCGAGAGCGCGTTCGTACTCGGCGAGCTGCCAGGCCTCCATCTCGCGGACGTCGTCTTCGGTCACGACGCCTTCGCGAATCAGCCGCCGGGCGTAGAGCGTGCGCACGCCCGGGTGCGCCTCGATCGCGCGGTACATGACCGGCTGCGTGTAGGTCGGCTCGTCGCCCTCGTTGTGCCCGTGCCTCCGGAATCCGATCAGGTCGATGACAACGTCCTTGTGGAATTCCTGGCGGTAATCGAGCGCGATCTCGAGAACGCGGTATGCGGCCTCCGGATCGTCGCCGTTGACGTGGAAGATCGGCACCTGGATGATCTTGGCGACGTCGGTCGAATAGACGGAAGAGCGCCCCTGGGACGGCGCCGTCGTGAACCCGATCTGGTTGTTGATGACGACGTGGATCGTGCCGCCCGTCTCGTAACCCGAGAGCTGCGACAGGTTCAGCACCTCGGCGACCATCCCCTGTCCCGCGAACGCCGCGTCACCGTGGAGGAGCGCCGGCAGCTGCCGGGCCCAGCCCGCGGGCCCCCGGCCCGAGGAACGCACCTGTTTGGCCCGCACGACTCCTTCGACCACGGGGTCCACCGCCTCCAGGTGCGACGGGTTGGATTCCACCTGCACGGCGATCTCGCGGCCGGCCTCGGACTTCCGGACCGTCCGCGCGCCCTGGTGATACTTGACGTCGCCTTCGTCGGCCGGAAAATCCGGATGCACGACGCCCTCGAAGCCCGAGAAGATGCGTTCGGCGGAGTTGCCGACGACGTTGGCGAGGATGTTGAGCCTTCCGCGGTGCGACATCCCGATGACGACTTCCTCGAGGCCCCGGGCCGCCGACCCCTCGACGAGCCGGTCGAGCAGCGGGATGGCCGTGTCGCAGCCCTCGATGGAGTAACGCCGCTGGCCGAGGAACTTCGTCCCGAGAAAACGCTCGAACTCCTCGGCCGCGATGAGCTTGGCGAGGATCTTCTTGCGCAGCTCCGCCGGCAACGGCGGGGCCGCGGCCGCGGCGGCGACCCGCTGGCGGATCCAGTTCTTCTCGTCAGGGCTGGAGATGTGCCGGTACTCGATGCCGACCTTGCCGCAGTAGACGCGGCGCATCACGGCGATGATCTCGCGCAGCGGCATGCGGTCGCCGCCCTTCAACCCGCCCGACCAGAACTCGCGGTCGAGGTCCCAGATCGTCAGGCCATAGGTCTCGAGATCCAGCTCGGGGTGGTGCACGATCGCGCGCGTCCGCAACGGGTCGATGTCGGCGATCCGGTGCCCGCGCACGCGGTAGGCGTTGGTCAGCTCGATCACGCGCGCCTGTTTGGCAATGTCCTCGCCGTGCCCGTCGGAGGAGAGCGGGTTCCGGTCGGTCTCCCACTTCAGCGGGCGGAAGCGGATGGAGAGGTCGGCGAAGATCGACTCGTAGAAGCCGTCCTGGCCGAGCAGCAGCTCCTCGACCCGCGCGAGGAAGGTGCCCGACTCGGCGCCCTGGATGATCCGGTGGTCGTAGGTCGACGTGAACGTCGCGATCTTGGAGATCGCGAGGCGCGAGAGGGTCGCGGGCGCCATGGCCCGGAACTCCGCCGGGTACTCGATTGCGCCCGTCGCGATGATGGCGCCCTGGCCCGGCATCAGGCGGGGCACGGAAGCCGTCGTGCCGAGGGTGCCGGGGTTGGTCAGCGAGATGGTCGTGCCCTCGAAGTCGGCGAGCTTGAGCTTTCCGGCCCGCGCGCGCGCGACGACGTCGTCGGCCGCGGCGACGAACTCGGAAAACGACATCGTCTCGACGCCCTTGACGTTCGGCACGAGCAGCGTGCGCGTGCCGTCGGGTCTGGCGACGTCCACGGCGATGCCCAAGCGGACCTCGGGGCGCCGAACGCGCACCGGTTCGCCACTCGAGGCGTCGTAGGCGTCGTTCAGCGCCGGCACCGCCTTCAACGCCTGGATGACCGCCCAGGAAGTCAGATGCGTGAAGGAGATCTTCGACTGCTCGGTCGCGGCGCGCGACTCGTTGATGAGGCGCCGATTCTCGTCGAGGAGCTTGATCGCGATCTGGCGCTGCGTGGTCGCCGTCGGAACGGCGAGGCTCGCCTCCATGTTCTCGACGATGCGGGCTGCGACCCCGCGGATCGGCACACGCTCGCCGCCCTCGAGCGGGGCTACCGCGATCGTGTCGGCCGGCACGGCGCTCGGCGCGGGAGCCGTCCGGGCCTGCGGCCGGGGCTCGGGCTCGCCGAACCGCTCCCGAAAGTAGGTCCGCCACTCCTCGTCCACGGATGCGGGATTGGCGCTGTACCGATTGAGGAGATCCGCAACGTATCCGGCGTTCCCGCCGAACTCCGCGGCGAGCTCCTCGGACAGGTCGACGTCGGACGAACGGGTGGACATGGGAGAGGGATTTTAGTGCAGTCGGAAGGGCGCGGGAGCCGAGGCGGAACTGAACTTGATAAGATTCCGGCGCCCTGTCGGACGAAATCACGTTGAAGAGACTCCTGGGACTCGCAATTTGCGCACTCGGACTGCTCGCCGCGGTCCAGGCCCCCGTCCGCCCGGCTCCCCTTTCGCCCGAAGTCCTCATGACCGCGGTGCAACTGCGCGACCGGATCCTCGTCGGGTCGCGCGCAGCCGACTGGGTCCGGGACATCACGGATCTGGCCGGGCCGCGGCTGGCGGGATCTCCCGGCGACCGCGCGGCGGTGCGGGTGGCCGTCGCGATCCTCGAGGCGCAGGGCTTCGCCAACGTGCGTGCCGAGAAGGTCGTCGTGAAGGTCTGGCAACGAGGCATCGAGACGGGCGAGGTGACGTCGCCGGCGCCCCAGAAGCTCGCGCTGACGGCCCTCGGAGGAAGCATCGCCACGGCAGAAGGAGGCCTCGAGGGCGAGATCGTCCGCGTCGAGTCGCTCGAGGAGCTCGCCGGGAAGGCTGGCGCGATTCGCGGCAAGATTGCGTTCATCGACCGGCCGACCGCGCGCACGTCCGACGGCTCGGGCTACGGCACGGCTGGGAGCGTGCGCTCCGACGGTCCGTCCGCGGCCTCGAGGCTCGGCGCGATCGGGATTCTCATCCGCTCGATCGGCACCGATGACGGCCGCCTGGCGCATACGGGCGGGACGGGTTACGAGAAGGACGTCACGCCGATTCCGGCTGCCGCGCTCTCGGCGGACGATGCCTCCCTGCTGACGCGGCTGTCGCGGCGCGGACCGGTGCGCGTGCGTTTCACGCTGACCTGCCGCACTCTGCCCGACGCCGAGTCGGCCAACGTGATCGGCGAGATACCGGGCCGCGCGACGCCCGGGGAGATCGTGCTGCTCGGCGCGCATCTGGACTCCTGGGACCTCGGCACCGGCGCGCTCGACGACGCGGCCGGATGCGGAATCGTCATCGAGGCCGCACGGCAGATCGGCGCGCTCACGACGCGCCCGCGCCGGACCCTGCGCGTGGTCCTGTTCGCCAACGAGGAGAACGGCCTGGCGGGTGGCAAGGCCTACGCCGCTGCACATGCCGCCGAGCTCGAGCGCCACGTCGTTGCGCTCGAGGCCGATCTCGGGCAGGGCCCGCCGATCGGCTTCTGGTGGCTCGCGGGGCCCACGGCGGACAGCATGCTGAAGGCGGTCGCCGCGCTTCTCTCCCCGATCGCCGCCGACGCTCTGATTCCCGCCGAGAATGGCGGTGCCGACCTGATTCCGTTGATCCCCTCGGGCGTCCCGCAACTCGGCCTGGCGCTCGACGCCACGACGTACTTCGACTACCACCACACGGCCAACGACACGTTCGACCGGATCGATCCGCGCATCCTCGACCGCTCGACGGCAGCCGCGGCGGTCGCAGCCTATGTCCTCGCCGAGATGCCGCAGCCGCTGGAGCGCGTTCCGCCCTCGAAACGGGTGTTGCCGGCCTGGGCCCGGTGACCCCGCGGCGTCTAGGAGCCTTTCTTGACCTTCTCCCGCACGGCCTGGACCTCCGGGTGCTGGAACCCGAGGAGCTCGGCGATCCTCCGCGCAAGCTGGTTCTCCACCGCCGTGAGCGCCCCGTCCGAATAGACGAGGCCCCAGATGACCTCGATCAGCTTCAGGCGCTGCTCCCGCGAGAAGTTCTCGGCCACCAGGCGCGTGAACTGGTAGAGGTCGACGCTCTCGCGGCGCTCCTCGTCGGCCAGCCGCACGACCTCGTCCACGTCCGCGGCAGCCACGCCGAGGTCCTCCCGGACCGCGCGCTGGATGCGCTGCCGCTCGGGCTCGGAGAAGGACTCGTCCGAGTTGGCGATCTCCAGCAGCAGCGCGCACGCGGCGATCGCGACGGGATCGGACCGCCCGGCGGCCGCCGGCGCGGAAACCCTGGCGAGGAAGAAGTTGCGGATCGATTGGATGGGCATGAGACCAGTCTAAGCGAAACTTTTGGGGGGTTGCCCGCGTATTGGGTAGCGAGGCAAAAACATGAACCGCCGCGAGCTCGAGACACTTCTTCTCACACTGGAATCCACTCCCGCTCTGCTCGCGCGCGCGGCCGCCGGGCTTTCGCCGGGCGAGGAGCGCCGGCGGCCGGCCCGGGGCGGCTTCTCGTTCGTGGAGAACGTGTGGCACCTGGCCGACCTCGAACGCGAAGGCTACGGCGTGCGCATCCGCCGGATCCTTGCCGAGGAGAGCCCGGCGCTTCTGAACTTCGACGGCGACCGCATCGCTCGCGAGCGGGTGTACCAGGAGCGCGACGTGGAGCTCGGGGTCGCCACCTTCACACGCGCGCGAGAGCAGAATCTCGAAGCGCTGCGCCGGCTCTCCGGCTCCGACTGGAAGCGCTCCGGCGCCCAGGAAGGCGTCGGGCGCGTGACCCTCGACGACATCCCGCGCATGATGGCCGACCACGACCGCTCGCACGACGCGGACATCGCGGCGCTGCTCGCCGAGATCCGCGGCGCGAAGCCCGCGTCGCGGCCCCACCCGACCTCGGCCGTCGCGTAAGCCTCGGGTTAGGCGACGACAGCGACGGTGCGGTAGGATTCGCAGATTCTGGCAATCTGTCGGTTTCTCGGCATCGTGGATCACGATCGGCGAGGTACGTCAGCTGCGGAAGTTCCCCGCGATGAGGCCACGGCAGGAATTGAGAAAGTCAGGGCGGCACGGTCCAGGGGGTCAATCGACTTCTCGAGGAAAGGAGGGGCTATGAAACATCGGTTCATCTCGGGTGTGATCGCGACTCTGCTAGCCACGACGGTCGCTTGGGCTGCGACGAACCTCAACTCCTCCAAGAGCAATATCTTCCGACTGACCTATCCCAGCGATCTCGTGAGTCCTGATCAAGCGAAGGCGATTCTGGCGGAGCTGGACAAGATGGGCCCAACGGATGAAGCACCTAAAGCAGTGGCTGCCAGCCAACTTCAAGCGCTTTGGCAGCGCGGGCGACCGGGTCAAGAAGCTGGTCGTCCTGCCTCGAAGTAAGGAGCTAGCCCGGGGGTCGCTCCGGGCGGCCGGCGTCCCGGCGACGCCGCCGGCAGGATCGTGTCGCCGGTCTCGGCGCACGTTTCGTGAAGGTACGCTTCGTCTATCCCGCCTTGAAGGCCCGCCACCTCAGGGAGCGCGCGGAGATCCGCGCGGTGCCCTGGGGCGGTACGCGACCTGGTCCTCAATGAACGAATTGACGTCGTCCGAGAGCGTCGTTATCGCAGTCGTACCGCGCGATCGGTTTAGCATGTTTCCCCGATGTCTTGAGGCACTCTACGCGCACACGGATGTGCGGTTCCGCGTCATCGTGGTTGCCGGGGGCACGGATAGAACGACCGAAGAGTACCTTCATCAGCTTCAGATGCAGAAAGACAACATGAGCGTTGTGCTCGTGGACCGACTTTTGATGCAGGGTGAGGCGCGCAGGGTCGCGATACGACAAGCTGACGAAAGGTTTTGCGTCGTTCTAGAGAACGATACGATTGTCCACGAAAACTGGCTCTCGTCCATGCTTGAGTGCATGCGGGAAGAAGGGGCAGCAGTAGTCACCCCGTTGATATTGTGGCACCGAGGCATCCACGCCGCCGGATGTATGTTCGAGGAACGCGAAAAAGACGGCGCGGTCGCGTTCCATCACAAGATCATGTACACAGGAATTCGCCGAAGGCGAATCGACTATCCGGAGAATCACTGCATCCTCATTGATCAACGGCTACTCCCTGGCATCGACATCTTCGACGATGTTGAGCCGTTCGATGTCGATCTAGGGCTAACGCTGCGGAAGTATGGACTCAGCGTTTTTCTTGAGCCGCGTTCTGTGGCCACGTACTCAGCACCTCCCCCTTGGGAAGTTCGCGACATTCCAGCCTTCAAGTTCCGCTGGGACGCGGCGTCGTGGGAAGCCCGTAACCGACGGTTTATGCAAAAATGGGGAGTCACGTACGATCCATCGTCAAAACGCGCTTCCTACCGAAGACAGCAGTTTAAGTTGGGGCTTGCACGTTGGTATCCGACCAAATTTACGGTTGGGGTGTCGAACGTTGCTGTTAGTTCGGTAAGGCGTCTTCTGTCGTTAGTTTTGCCAGGACGCCCGCCATACTCCTTGGGGTAACTCGCCACAGCTGCAGTAATGTCGACCTATCGGCACCGAGCGTTGGCGGTTGGAACCGAAAGGAACGTGGGCTGCGCTTTGGTATCAACGGGTCATGCCGACGCGGACGATCTCATGTGTGATGTGGGTTTGAAGCCCGAAACGACGATAGAAACCGACCTCGCCGGCTTCGTCGACTGGTACCGCGAATACTACGCTACGGCTCCGGCTACCTCTCTCACTCCTATGCGCGTACCACGACTCCTCTTCGTTGATAACCAGGTCAGCGACTTCCTGCAGTACCGAATGGTACTCGCCCGTACGCTGCGGGAGGCCGGCTTCGACGTCCATGTCGCCGTGCCGCGAGAGCCCGGTCTGGAAGACATCTCGCGCCAGGGCTTTCCCGTTCACATCTTCTATCTGCGGCGTAAGAGCGCCCGGCCCTTGGATGAACTGCTCTGCTGGGTCTCCCTACTCCGGCTCTACCGGCGGCTGCGACCCTTGTTGGTGCACCATATCTGCCTGAAGCCTACGCTTTATGGCGGGGTCGCGGCGCGCATCGCCGGTGTGCCAGCAGCGGTCAATATCCTTACTGGATTGGGACATCTCTTCACGACACGCAACGTGAAAACGCGCCTCATGCGGTCGATCGTAGCGCGCGGTCTTCGATTCTCTTTTCGGCACCAGAACCATCGGGTCGTACTCCAAAATCCGGACGATCGCGACTGCCTGCTCGCAAGCGGTATCCTGCTAGGCGACCGCGCAGTCGTCATCAAGGGGTCGGGCCTGGATCTCTCGTTGTTCACGCCCGAGCCGGAACCGGACGGACCGCCCGTGGTATTGATGGCTTCCCGACTGCTATGGGAGAAAGGCGTTGGGGAGTTTGTAGCCGCCGCCGGAGCGTTACGCGCTCGAGGATTTCGAGCCCGCTTTGTGCTGCTTGGTGAGCCCGATCCCGGTCATCCATCCGCCATCCCGATGTCCACGCTTGAGCACTGGCGCAACGCCGGCCACGTGGAATGGCTGGGCTGGAGGCAGGACATGCCCGCCTTGATAGCGCAAAGTCACATTGTCTGCCTGCCTTCTTACTACGGCGAAGGCGTCCCTCGCATCCTGCTCGAAGCCGCCGCCTCAGGCCGTCCCATCGTCACCACCGATTCTCCCGGATGCCGCGAAGTTGTTCGCCATGGTCACAACGGCCTGCTTGTCCCCGTGCGAGACGTCGAAGGCCTGGTAGGAGCAATCGCGCAGCTGATCGAAAATGCGCCGCTCCGGGCGGCCATGGGCACTCGCGGTCGTGAAATCGCACTCACCGAGTTTTCGCTAGAGCAGGTCATCGATGCGAACCTCGCTGTCTATCGCTCCCTGCTCATCTCAATCCGGAGGGCTTGGAAACCCTCCTAACGGCGATCGCAGCGGCCGTCGCCATTGACGTCGGTAAGGCTGCGGTCCCAGATATCGTCAGGCAGGTGCACGCATGGCAGCGACGTTACTCCGCATCCAAGCGCGCGATTGCGAATCCAGAAAGGACGTGCGCGACGTGGTGATTCGTGCTGGCGCTAGTCCGCCGGTGACATCGAGGGCCAGATCAAGAGCGTCACTTGAGCCGGGCGGTCGCAGTCCCCTTGGCCGGCGGCTCGGACACGGGAGCCGCGTACAACATCGCCGCGCCCTGGCTCGTGCGTTTCAGTTACGTACCTGTCGTCCCCACCACGCCCAGTGTCGCCTCGAGGCGGCAGCTCGCCTGGTCGGGGCTCGCCGGACAAGGAGAGCGGGCGTCGCTGGCGGACAGCGTGCGGTTCCTGATACGGTGGGTGTATCTCGTGTATGTGACCTCTGCGCCACCCCGCACCTTCGGTGGGAAGTATCGTCGCGGAGATCCTGGAGCTTCAGAGGCTCGGGCAACGGGTCACGGTGATTCCCATTCCCCCCCCCGCCCAGTCATTCACGAGGATGCGAGGCGACAGACCGGAGTCTACGTTCTCCGAACCCCCCGTCGCTGGCGATCCTCGGCAACACTCTCCGGAGGATCGATAAAGGCGCCCCCGCTCGCGGCACGGTCAAAGCGAGGGTTCTCCCTTCCGTTCGGTACTCGGGTCGGGGCGAGCTTCAAAGGAGCTCTCCGGCAGATGCTTCTTTCGCGGTCCCTCTGTTGAGCGAGCGCGTTCGGCTCGGCGAAGCCCTCGACCCAGGGGACTGATGCTCCTTTCGCTGCACCTGCCGCTTAAGGCCCAGAGCCAGAAACCGTAGCGTACGTTGCGGATACTGGCCGTCACCAATCTCTACCCGACCGAGAGGCATCCCGGTCTTGGAACCTTCATACAGCAGCAAGTCGAAAGTCTGCGACGCGTCGGTGTCGAAGTAGATGTTTTGTTCTTCGATCGGGCGGCCGAAGGAGTGAACGTCTATCGGAGCGTTGCCTCCGCGACACGCCAGCAAGTTGCGAAAGTCCGGCCTGACGTCGTTCACGTCATGTACGGTGGCGTCCTCGCCTGCCTGGCCACGAGGCCCTTCTCGGCAGGGCCGCCAACGGTGGTTTCGTTTTGCGGCCCCGACCTTCTGGGCGAGCCTGCCAAGACCGTCGTGCGTCGGCTTGCGATCGCCGGCGGAGTCGCCGCTTCACGATGGGCGGCCCGCCGGGTCGAAGCGGTCATCGTGAAATCCGCCAATCTGCGAATGGCGCTTCCGGCCGGAGTTTCGGCCGATCGGGTCTGGACCATACCGAACGGGGTCAACCTTCAACAATTTCGTCCTATGGATCCGGAAAAGTGTCGCCTTCGCTTGGGCTGGAGGTCGGGCGTGCGGCACGTTCTTTTCCCGTCCTTTCCGGAGCGTGCCAATAAGCGGTTTTCGCTGGCACGAAAGGCAGTGGATTTGCTCGCTACTCGGGGTTTCGAGGTCGAGCTTCACACGCTCCACTATGTGCCTCACGATGACGTTCCGGTGTGGCTCAACGCCAGCGACTGCCTCCTCCTGACTTCGACTCAGGAGGGGTCGCCTAACATCGTCAAGGAGGCACTCGCCTGCGACCGGCCGGTGGTTTCCGTAGACGTCGGTGACGTGGCCGAGCGAACTGCCGGGAGGCAGGACTGCTTTGTGACCGCCCATCGCCCGGAAGATCTTGCGGCCAAGCTCGAGATCGTTCTCCGAAATCGGGCCGCCTTCTCGGGTGTTCGAACGCTCCCGGGGGTGTCCGATCTCTCCTTGGAGGCGGTCGCGGAGCGCCTTTGTCAGGTCTATCGCATCGTGATCGACCGCTGGGTCGCGAGCCACCGGAGGGCCGCAGCGTGAGCCTCGACTGTCGGAGTGGAGGAACAGCACCTACCCCGAAGGCGTTTCCGAGAAGCTGGGTCCAGTCTCACACCTCCGACGCGCGAGTCTAAAGGAGATCGCGATTATCCTTTTGACAAAGCCCGAGGATGAGGCGGCGGCGATTGCGGTCACGGTCAAGTCCACCAAGTCCAACACTTCAGAATGAGACCGGGGGCGCGGCAAACACCGGGTGGTGCCAGAGTGGCGATCGTCTGGATGGGAGCGGCAGAGCGCTGTCGTCGCCTAACCCGCGGCTGCTGCGGACTAGCGTCGGCCCTTCGGGCCGCCGCTCGCTGCTGAGCCGCCATCCGTTAGGCCGCGGGGCGGCGCTTCTTTCTCCACTCGAGCGCGGCCGCGATGATCCCGGGCAAAATCGAGAGGAAGATCACGACGAGGATCACGATCTCGATGTGCTCCTTGACGCCCGGGATCTGGCCGAGGAAGTAGCCGATCAGCGTCATCGAGAGCACCCAGAAGGCGCCTCCGAAGACGTTGAAGAGGAGAAACCGGCGGTACTCCATCTGCCCCATGCCGGCCACGATCGGGGCGAAGGTGCGGACGATCGGCATGAAGCGTGCGATGACGATCGTCTTGCCACCGTGTTTCTCGTAGAAATCGTGCGCGCGCTTCAGGTGGGCGGGGTTGAAGAGAAGCGACTTCGGGCGCTTGAAGAGCGCCGGCCCCGCCCGGCGCCCGAACCAGTAGCCGACGGTGTCGCCGAGGATGGCCGCGGCGATGAGCACCAGGTTCAGAGTAACGATGTTCAGCTGCCCCGTGCCCGCGAAGACACCGGCCGTCACCAGAAGCGAGTCGCCCGGCAGGAAGAACCCGACGAGAAGGCCGGTCTCGGCGAAGACGATGAGCGCCATCGCGGTGATCCCTCCGACGCGGACCAGCGTCTCGACGTCAGTGAGATTGTGGAAGAGCTGTTTGAGCCACTCCATGGTCGGGGCGCATGGTAGCAGGCTCGGATAGGATTCGGGGCCGCATGTCCGACTACACCGACGCGCACGCCCGGTCCGGGATCGACGCGAAGCTGCCGCCGATCGAGACCTGGCCCAACCAGTATCCCGATTACGAGATCACCGTCGAGATCCCGGAGTACAACGCAATCTGTCCGAAGACGGAGCTGCCGGACTTCGGGCACCTGACCATCCGCTACGTCCCGGACGGGCTCTGCCTGGAGCTCAAGTCGCTCAAGCTCTACATCGTGGGCTACCGGAATGTCGGCATCTTCTACGAGAACGCCGTCAACCGGATCCTCGAGGACTGCGTTGCCGCGTGCCGTCCCAAACGCATGACGATCACGGGGACGTTCTCGTCGCGAGGGGGGATCTCGTCGACGATCGAGGCCCGCTATCCGCGCGAAGCGGCCGGCGCCGGAGCCCGGAACTCTTCGTAGAGCGCGTCCCGGAGCATCTTGACGACCGGGCCGGGTTTTCCGCTGCCGATGGGCCGCCCCTCGACCGACACGACGGGATAGGTCCAGAGCGTCGTCGAGGCGAAGAAGACTTCCTGCGCCGCGTACATCTCCTCGACGGTGAAGGCCCGCTCCTCGACCGTCAGCCCGAGCCGCCGCGCGGCCTCGATGGCCGCGACGCGCGTGACGCCAGGCAGGATCCGGGGGCCGTTCGGCGCTGTGCGCACGACGCCCTTCGCGGCCAGAAACAGGTTGGCCTTCGTGCCTTCGAGCGCGAACCCGTCGCGGACGAGGATCGCGTCGAGGGCGCCGGCCTCGCGCGCCTTCTGGGCGGCGAGAACGTTGGGCAGGAGCATGACGGTCTTGATGTCGCAGCGGCCCCAACGCTCGTCGGTCAGCAGGATCGCCTTTCCGCCCTCGGGGGGCGGGGCCGGGTCCGTCTCGCGCGCGAAGGCGAACACCGTGGGCGCCGTTGTCTCCGGCGGGAAGGCGTGGTACCGCGGACCGGCGCCGCGGGAGACCTGGGCGTAGACGAAGGCATCCTTGTCCGCCAGGCCGTTCTCGGCGAGCAGCCTCTCGCCGACGGAGGGAAAGAAGTCGGGATTGGCCCGGATGCGGATCGCGTCCAGGCCCTCGCGCATGCGGGCGAGGTGCTCCGCGAGGCGGTAGGGCCGGCCCCGGTCGTACCGGACGACCTCGTAGATCGCGTCGGCGAAGAGGAATCCGCGGTCGAGTGGCGAGATTCCCGCTTCGTTTTCGGGCACGAAACGGCCGTTCAGGTACAGGATCGCCATCGCCGAAATGCTATCAGCGGCGTTTCCGCGCCTCGAACTCCCGGGCTACCCGCGCGAGATCCTCGCTGCCGGCGAGCTTGCGGTAGGCCTCCTCCGCCGCCGGGAGGTTTCGTTCGAGCGCCCCGCGCCGGCCGCGGCGCAACAGCTCGCGGGCCGCGGCCAGGGCGTCCGGCGCGGCGGAGAGGATCCGCTCCGCCAGCCGCTCGGTCTCCTGCGCCAGGCGCTCGGCGGGCACCGCCCGGGCTGCGAACCCCGCCTCGGAGGCCTCACGGCCCGAGCGGATCGCCCCCGAAAGGATCCACTCCGCGGCGCGCGCCTCGCCGATGCGCTCCGGGAGCAGCGCACAGGCTCCCGGCGGAAAGCACGCATGGCGGATTTCGGGGAAACCGACCCGCGCGTCCTCGGCCACGAGAACCAGATCGCAGGCGGACACGATCTCCGCCCCGCCGCCCAGGCACGCGCCCGAGACCGCGGCGAGGGTGACCGCGGGCGTTTCCACGAGCGCCGTGAGGACCTCTCGCATCGCCGCCAGCATTGCCTCGATGCGGGAAGGCTCCGGAACGTGATCGGCCAGGGAGACGCCCGCCGAAAAGGCCCGCGGCAGGCCCGTCAGCACGAGGAGCCGGGCCGGGCGCGAGGCCACGACCTGCCGGGCGAGCTCCGACAGAGAAACCGTGTCGAGAACGTTGACGGGGGGGATCTCGAGGTACAGGTCCGCCCGAGCCCGATCGCGCGAGCGCTCGAGCCGGATTCCCGTGCGCGAGGGGGAGCGGGGATCCGCGAGGTCCCCCGCCCGCGAAATGCTCACTTGCCCGCGGGAGTCGGGACGGGAGTCGGCGCCGGCGTCGGCTTGCGGCTCGCCTTCTCGCGCAGCGAGCGCGCGGCCGCCTTGACGTTGGCGATGTGCGCCTCCGTCACCGGGACGTTCTCGATCCGGTTCTCGGGAGCGCGCACGAGGATCTCGATCGCCTCTTCCGTCTGGCCGCTCTCGACGATCTTCTTCGCGAGCTCGTTGACGCGCCGCAGGTAGGCGTACGAATCGGCGAGGCCGGCCTTCGGCCCGATCTGGCCGTGCCCGGGGACGAGCTTCTCGACCGACACCCGCGAGAGCGCCTGGAGTGCACGCTCCCAGCCGGCGGGGTCCACGTCTGGCGACTGCAGGAAGGGCAGAAGGGCGTTCAACGCCAGGTCTCCGGCGAAGAGGATCTTCTCGGAGGACAGATAGATGGCGAGGTCCCCCTTCGTGTGGGCCGCGCCGAGGAAGTAGATCTGGATGTTGTGGATCCCGTCGACGAAAATCGCGCGCTCCGAGATCGACTCGACGACCGGGCGCAGAGTCGGCTTGCCGGCCATCGGGTCTGCGGGGTCCGTCGCGACCTGGCTGACGAAGGCCAGGATCTGGCTGACGACGTTCTCCTGGCAGATGACGCGCGCGCCCGCCGCGACGAAGGCCCGCGCGCCGCCGCTGTGGTCCGCGTGCGAGTGGGTCAGGACCAGGACGCGCACGGGTTTGCCGCCCGTGGTCTCCGCGATCTGTTTGAGGATCGCCTGCCCCGTCGCCGCGTCGATCCCCGCGTCGACCGCGACGACGCCGTCGCCGAGCAGGAACCAGCCCACGTTGGCTCCCTTCTCGGGGCTGGCCGCCCAGACGCCGTCGGCGAGCTTCTCGACTCGGAGCCCGGACTGGGCGGCCAGGGGCGCCGCCAGCGCGGCCGCCGCCGCCAGGGTCAGGGTCAGGATTCCCGCACGCATGCGCATCAGAAAAGCCCCTTCACTCTATTTTTGTCCCGGAATCCGCGACCACAACACGGGAGCCCGCCGGAAATTCCGTCAGGATCGGGGCGCCGGCCCGATCGCGCGCCGCGCGGACGAAATCGGCGAAGAGGCGCTCCGACACCAAGTCTCCGGCGAGGTTCTCCGGGTGCCACTGCACGGCCAGCAGCCACGGCCCGCCGACGGACTCGACCGCCTCGGCAACGCCGTCCGGCGCCGTGCCCGAAACCGCGAGGCCGGGCGCCAGCCGCTCGATCGCCTGGTGATGCCGGCTGTTGACCGCGATCTCGGAAGCGCCGGCGATCCCCGCCAGGAGCGTTCCGGGAGTCACCGCGACCTGGTGGTCACGGCGCGTCTTCTCGTCCGGGGTCCGCTGGTGCACGACCTCCGACGGCCGCTCGCTCGGGATGTCCTGTACGAGCGTTCCGCCGAGCGCCACGTTGACTACCTGCAGACCCCGGCAGATGCCGAGTACCGGGGTTCCGGCCCGGCGCGCCCTTTCCAGCAGTGCGAAGTCGATCGCGTCCCGCTCGGCGTCGATCTCGACGGTCCCGTTCTCGAGGACGGTCCTGCCATAGCGCTCCGGATCGACGTCGATGCCTCCGCCGAGCACGAGCGCGTCGAAGGGCCGCGTCGACGGCGCGACAGGGGTCACGACCTCGATCGCGGATCGCGGCACGCCCGCGGCCGCGAGCGCCCGCAGGTAGTCGTTGGCGTCCGGGTCGGCGTCCCGGTCGAGTGTGAGCGCGATGATCATGGCCGCTCGAAGAGCACGGCCATCCCCATGCCGCCGGAGACGCACAGGGTGGCGATGCCGCGTCGCGCCCCGCGGCGCTTCATCTCGTGGAGCAGCGTCGTCGAGATCCGGGCGCCGGTGGCGCCGATCGGGTGGCCGAGCGCGATCGCCCCGCCGTTCACGTTGACCTTGGCGAGGTCGAGCGACAGGTCGCGGGCGCACGCGATGACCTGCGCCGCGAAGGCCTCGTTCAACTCCAGGAGGTCGATGTCGGCGAGCTGGAGGCCGCTCTTTTCGAGGAGTCTGCGAATCGCGGGCACTGGCCCGATCCCCATCCTCGCGGGATCGACGCCCGCCGAGGTCCATGCGGCGACCCGGGCGAGCGGCTCGACGCCGGCCTTGCGGACTTCCTCCTCCGTGGCGAGCACGAGGGCAGCGGCGCCGTCGGTGATCCCCGAGGAGTTCCCGGCGTGGACCGTGCCCTGCGGGTCGAAGACCGGAGGCAGCTTCGAGAGCGATGCCGCGGTCGAGTCGGGCCGGGGGTGCTCGTCCTGCGCGACCTCGGTCGGCCCCCTCTTCCCAGGAATCGTGACCGGAACGATCTCGTCCGCGAAGCGCCCCGCCGCCATCGCCTCATCGGCCCGCCGCTGGGACTCGGCCGCGTAAGCGTCCTGCTCGGCCCGGAGGATGCCGTACTCGCGCGCGAGCGTCTCGGCGGTCTCGCCCATGAGCTGTCCGCACAGGGCGCAGAGAAACCCGTCGCGATACATCCCGTCGACGATCTCGGAATGGCCCATGCGCGTGCCGAAGCGGACCCGCGGCAGCAAGTAGGGCGTGGCCGACATGCACTCTGTCCCGCCGGCGAGCACGACCTCGTTCTCCCCCGCGGCGATCGTCAGAGCTCCGAGCGTGAGGGCCTTGAGCGACGACGCGCAGGCCTTGTTCACCGTGAAGGCCGGAACCGCGTCGGGAACCCCGGCGCGGTGCGCCACCTGACGGGCCGTGTTGGGTCCGCCGCCGGCCTGACGCGCGTGGCCGAAGATGGTCTCGTCCACGGCCGCCGCGGGAAGTCCCGAGCGCTCCAGCGCCGCTTTCGCGGCCGGCTCGCCGAGTTCCGCCGGGGTCAGCGAGGCGAATGCGCCGCCGAACTTGCCGATGGGAGTGCGGACCGCGGAGAGAACGAAAACGGGGCGCATGGAGGCAGAGAAGTATAGACGGGCGCCGCCCGGTCAGATCACCGGAAGGTGCACCGTAAAGGTCGAGCCCTTCCCCACCACGCTCTCGACGGTGACGCGGCCCTTGTGGGCCTCGACGATCCACCGGACGATCGAAAGACCCAGGCCCGAGCCCCCCGGGTTCGCGCGACGCGAGCGCTTGCTCCGAAAGAAACGCTCGAAGACGTAGGGCAGGTCCGCTTCGGGGATTCCGAGTCCCGTGTCGGAGACTTCTAGCAGCGCCTCGCCCGGAGCCGCGGCGATGCGGACCTGGATCCGGCCCCCGGGGTCCGTGTAGCGCAGCGCGTTCTCGAGCAGATTGTGCATCACCTGCTGGAGCCGCCCGGAATCGGCGAAGACGTAGACCGGCGCGCCCGGCTCGGAGGCGGTCAGCGTGATTCCGCGGTCGGCCGCAAGCGGGGCCAGATCGCGTACGGTCTCGGCGGCGAAGCGGCGCAGATCCAGATTCGCGAAGGAGAGCGTAACGCGTCCGCTTTCGCCCCGAGTCAGGAAGAGGAGGTTCTGCGAGATGCGGGTCAGGTGGCGGACCTCCAGCAGGGCGTTGCCGATCGCCTCGCGATACTCCTCGGCGGGCCGGTCCTCCTCGAGAACCACTTCGAGCGAGCCGCGCAGCACGGTCAGGGGCGTACGCAGCTCGTGCGACACGTCGGCGATGAACTGGTTCTGCTGCTTCTCGGTGGACGCGAGCGCGTCGAGGCGCGCGTTGATCTTCTCGACGACCTCCCGCGCCTCCTCCGGAAGGTCCTCGGCGGGGATGCGCAGGAGCGGGTACCGCTCCGTCTCCTCGAAACGCTTGCGGATCGCCGCCAGCGGCGAGGGCTCGGCGCTGATCGGCGCGCCGCGGGGCTTCCTCCAGAGGGCCACCGGCGGGCCGGCCTCAGGCCCCGGCGGCCGGGTCCGGCTCGCGGAGCCGGTAGCCAACGCCGCGTACCGTCTGGATGAGCCGTTCCCGATCGCCGCCGTCGATCTTCTTTCGGAGCGAGTTGATGAAGACGTCGATGATGTTCGTCGAGAGATCGAACGAGTCCTCCCAGATGCGGGCCTGGATCTCCGACCGCGAGACGACCTTGCCTCGGCGGCGCAGGAGGAGCTCGAAGAGCGCGCCCTCGCGGGCCGTCAGCCGCACCGTCTCGGATTCGCGGACGACCTCGCGGGACTCGGGGTCGTACGTCAGGTCCGGAAACACCAGAGGACCTTCCTCGACGACCTCGGTGCGCCGCAGGAGGGCCCGGATCCTCGCCAGCAGCTCGCGGAAGGAGAACGGCTTGACGAGGTAGTCGTCGGCGCCGGCGTCGAGGCCCTCGATCTTGTTCTCGACCGTGTCCCGGGCTGTCAGCATCAGGATCTTGGCTCGCGAGCCGCGAGAGCGCAGCTCGCGGCAGAGCTCCAGGCCGTCGCGCGAGCCGGGCAGCAGGAGGTCGAGGATGATGAGGTCCGGCACCATCGCCTCGGCCTTCTCGAGGCCCGTGTCGGCGTCCCCGACGGTTTCCACGACGTAGCCCTTCTCTGTCAAGCCCTTCCGCAGAAACTGCGCGATCCGCTGCTCGTCCTCGATGACGAGGACCTTCAAGGCTTCTCCTCGCCCGAGCCCGGGGCCTCCTCGCGGCCGCCGCGCGGATTGAGAACGAAGGAGAGGACGAAGACAGACCCCGCGCCAGCGGCGAAGCCCGCGGCAAACGAGGAGGCCGGCTGGGGCGCCGCCACGGCGACGATCGCCCCGGCCGCCAGCAGGCCGAAGAGCAGAGGTCGGGAGACGGCGATCGGCGGCACGGGGGCGATCATAGGGCTCAGGACCGGTATTATGTCCGCCTTAAGGGAGGAGCAAGAAATGAGAAAATCCGGTTTCTTCGCAGTCGTGGGAATCGCCTCGGGCGCGCTCGTGGGCCTGTCGTGCGCTTCCCTCGCGGCGTCGGACGGCGCCAAAGCGACAACCGTGATCGAGTCGAAGAGCGGCTCCAAGGTCACCGGCAAGGCGACCTTCACGGAGCTCGCCTCGGGAGGAACCAGGGCCGAGATCTGGATCGAGAACGCGACGCCGGGGATCCACGGGCTTCACCTCCACGAGAAAGGCGACTGCTCGGCTCCGGACGCCTCGTCGGCCGGGGCGCACTTCAACGCGTCGGGGAACCCCCACGCCGGACCGCAGGACGCCAAGCACCACAACGGGGACTTCGGCAACATCACGATCGGCGCCGACGGGAAGGGGCATCTCGAGATCACGTCCGACCTGCTGACAGTCAAGCCGGGCCCCAACTCCGTCGTCGGCAAGTCGGTCGTGTTTCACGAGAAGGCCGACGATCTGAAGTCGCAACCCTCGGGAGACGCCGGCGGGAGGCTCGGCTGCGGGGTGATCCAGTAGCCGATTCTCCGTCGGCTCGGTTCGCTTCATGACGAAGCCGACGTTCGACCTTCTTCCAGGGGAACTGCGCCGTCTCGGCGAGCTGGCCGCGGATGCCGTGGCCTCGCACCGGGAGGAGCTCCTGGACCGCCCCGTCTTCGGCAAGGTCGGGGAGAAGGCCGCCCTCTTCGACGAGCCTCTGCCCGAGGAGGGCTCGTCCTTCGAAGAAGTCCTGTCGTTCGTGCGCGAGCACGTGATGCCCTTCCCGATGGGTAACTCGCACCCGCGCTTCTTCGGCTTCATCAACGCGACCGCGGACCCGGTCGGGATCCTGGCAGACTTCCTGGCCGCCGGGATGAACCCGAACTGCTGGGGCGGCGACCATGCCGCAAACCACGTCGAGACCCGCGTGATGGCCTGGCTCGCGACGATGCTCGGCTACCCCGCGTCGGCCGAAGGGATCCTGGTCTCGGGCGGCTCGATGGCGAACTTCACCGCGCTCGCGGCGGCGCGCCGCGCGATGACAGCGGGCAACGTCCGGGAGGAGGGTCTCGCGGGGCCGGACCGGCCGCGCCTGACGGTCTACGCCTCCGACCAGGTTCACTCCTGCGTGGACAAGGCCGTGGACCTCCTCGGGATCGGCACCGGGCAGCTCCGCAAAATCGAAACCGACGCGGACTTCCGCATCCGGACGGACGCTCTCGCGGCGGCCGTCGCCGCGGACCGCGCGGCCGGGTATCTCCCGGCGATCGTGGTCGGCAACGCGGGCACGGTCAACACCGGCGCCATCGACCCGCTGGACAAGCTCGCCGACTTCTGCGCCCGCGAGAAGCTCTGGTTCCACGTGGACGGCGCCTACGGCGCCCTCGCGACGATGGTTCCGGAGCTCCATCCGCTCTTCGCCGGAATGGAGCGCGCCGATTCGATCGCCGCGGACCCGCACAAGTGGCTCTACGTCCCCTACGAGGCGGGCGCCACGCTCGTGCGTGAGCCCGGACGGCTGGCGGCCGCTTTCCGGAAGTTCCCCGAGTACCTCGCCGCTGACCCGGACAGTCCCTTTCCGGGGCCCTCCTGGTTCGCGGAACGTGGGGTGGAGCTTTCGCGCGGGTTCAAGGCCCTCAAGGTCTGGATGGGGCTGAAGACGCACGGCCGCCGCGCCTACGCCGAGCAGATCGCCAATGACGTGCGCCTCGCCCAATTCCTGGCCGCAGAAGTGGACCGCCGGCCCGACTTCGAGCGGCTGGCGGACTCCGTGCTCTCGATCGCGAACTTCCGCTACCGCCCCGCGGACCGCGCGCTGTCAGACGCCGAGCTCGACCGGGTCAACCGGAAGATCATCAACCGCCTCGTCGGCGAGGGCTCGTTCTTCCTCGCCCCGACGATCTTGAAGGGACGCACCGCCCTGCGAGTCTCGATCACCAACTTTCGCACGCGCGAGGGGGACCTGACCGGCCTGCTCGACGAGACGGAGAGGCTGGGACGGGAGATAATCGCCGGGTAGGGGTGGTCCTAGCGGGGATTGACCGACTCAAGACCGCTTTTCCCACGCCTCCAGGTTTCGCTCGATCTGCCGCGCGTGCTTCTCGAGGTGCTCCGCGTAGGTGGCGAGCCAGTCGTCCCCGGTATAGGGGCCGGATTCGGTATGGGTGCCCTCGACGGCCCAGGCGGCATCGGGCAGCCGCCTCAAAAGCGCGGCCGTGTTGGCGCGGACAGCTTCGACGGCCGCCATCGCCGGCTCGACCGGCGCCGAGTGGTAGTCGAAGATCCGGGCCCAGTGCTCCTGGTCGTAGCCGACGATCAACGGCTTGGGCTCGGCCGCCAGGAACCGGATTCGTGTCGCCGCGTTCGTCTCGGAGTCGGCGGCGTGGCAGACGACCTCGTGTGCCGACCACTTGCCCGCGGCGGGCCGCCACTTGCGCGCCTCCGGCGGGACTCTCTCCCAGGCCGCGCGCAACCTCGCGGGCCCTTCCTCGTAGCTGCGGATCAGGGCTTCGCGCTCGGATCGGGAATGGGTCATCGGCATTTCCTCCTCACCGTTAGAACAGGGTGCCGTCGAGCGAGACGACGGTTTTCTCTCCCACCACTTCGGCCGCGTGACGCGTGCCAGCCGGGATGTACAGCCGGTCTCCGGGTCTCAAGTCGAAGACCGCGTCCCCGAGCGTGACGCGCAGGACTCCCTCCAGGACGCCGTCGCACTTGATCTGTCCGTGCTCGTGCTCGGGGAACACGGTCCCGGCGCGGTAGGTGTAGACCAGGACGTCGTAGCCCTCGAACTCCATGAGCTTCATCATGCGGCGTTCGGTCAAGGGGCCGTCGCCTGCCTGCCAGCGCTCGAGACGGACGCCGCTCATGCGGCTTCGCAGTCTATCGGGACCAAGAGAAAAAGGGGGGCCGAAGCCCCCCTTGCGGTTTCCCGGGAAGTCGAATCAGTAGCGGTCGCGACCGCCGCCGCCGCCACCCTCGGTCTTGGGACGCGCCTCGTTGACCGTCAGTGCCCGGCCGCCGTATTCCTGGCCGGAGAGCGCCGAGATCGCGCTGCGCGCCTCGTCATCGTTGCCGTACTCGACGAATCCAAAGCCCTTCGAGCGGCCCGTGTCGCGATCGGTGATGATGGCGACCGACGTGACCGATCCGTAGTTGGTGAAGAGCGTTCGGAGGTCGTCCTCGGTGGTGTTGTAGGGAAGGTTACCGACATAGAGTTTCATCGAAACAGAGTCCTAAATCCGGCGTCACATCGTCCGGACCCGCCGCGCCGCTCGGCGTGCCCGACTTCCCGTGGGATTCGTCGGACTTCTGCGAGCGCGGGAAGCGTGCTTGGAAGGCGAGCGATTTACGAGAAGGCGCGCAGTATAGCAACAGGTCTTCCGCCGGGCAAGGGGCGGTTAAGGTTTCCTAAGCCGCTGGCGGGGCCGTCCCGGTCAGCTCCTGGAGCGCCGCCGCGACCCACTTCCGGGTCATCTCTTTGCGCCAGAGGAAGGAGAAATCGGTGTTGTCCATCGGCCGGGAGGGGCCGGCGGACGCCTCGGCCGCCTCGCCGATCGCGGCCGCGTCGAGGGGCCGGCCCACCAGGACCTCCTCGGCCCGGGCTGCCCGAACGGGAGCCGACGCCACGGCGCCCAGGACGATCCGGGCCTCGACGACGAGGTCTCCCTCGCGGCGGACCGCGGCCCCCACCGAAAGGACCGGAAAGTCGAAGGCGCCCCGGCGCCGGAGCTTCCGGTAGGAAGCCCGCCACCCGTCCGGCTTCGGAAGCCGGATCTCCGTCAGGAGCTCGTGCGGCCGCTTGGTCAGATAGTGGATCCCGTCGTTCACGTAGAGGTCCTCGAGCGCGAGCTCCCGCTCCCCCGCGGCCGAGGCCAGGACGGCCCGCGCGGACAGCGCGATCAAGACCGGCACCGAGTCGGCCGACTGCACGGCGAGGCATTTGGGAGAGCCCGGCGCCACCCAGCAGATCGTGCCGTCCTTCTTCATGCAGAAATCGATGGCCTGGCGCCACTCGTAGTTCTGGTCGTAGTAGTTGCAGCGCGTGTCGAGCAGGACGTTGCCGCCGAGCGTGCCCATGTTGCGCAGCGGGGGCGTCGAGATCTCCGAGATCGCGTGGGCGAGGCCGGGATAGGCACGGCGCAGGCGCCGGTGGTTCTCGATCTCCGATAGCGGCACTCCGGCGCCGATCGACGCCCCGGCCTCGCCCATCCGCAGGCGGCGCAGCGCCGGGATGCGCGAGAGGCCGATGACGGTCTTCGGCGTCTGCTGCCGCCGCTTCATGTTGGGATAGAGGTCCGTCCCGCCCGCTACGAACGCGGAGTCGAGGCCCTCGCCGGCCTTGATCCGGAGAGCTTCCTTGACGCTCGAGGGAGCGTAGTAACGGAACTTCGGCAGCCGCATCATGGCGTCACCGCACCCCTCCCGCCGCGGTGACCGGAGCGTCGACCGCACGGCCGTCGCCGCCCTGCGCCGGCGTCGGCACGTGGATCGGACCGGGATAGGGAACCTCGGGAAAGCTCCCCGGGCCAAAACGCGCCGGCTTGCCAGCGGACTTCGCCTTCAGGGCGCTGTGAATCTTCTCGGGCGTGATGGGGACCTCGTCTACCCGCACGCCGACCGCGTCGAAGACCGCGTTGGCGACGGCGGGCGGAATCGGGAGGAGCGGTCCCTGCCCCACCTCCTTGGCGCCGAAGGGACCATTTGCGTCCGGATCCTCGACGAGGAACGTGAAGACCTCCGGCATCTCCTTCGTCGTCGGGCTCTTGTACTCGAGGAGCGACGGGAACTTGTGCACGACGTTGGCGTTGGCATCGGTCCGGTACGCCATCTCTTCCATCATCGCTTCGCCGAGCCCCATGTACACCGAGCCCTCGACCTGGCCCATGACGAGGACGGGGTTGATGCATTTGCCAACGTCGTGCGCGATCCAGATCTTCGGCACCGTGTAAATGCCGGACTCCGGATCCACCTCGACCTCGACGACCGCCGCCGAATACGAGTACGCGGGCGACGGCCCAACGCCCGCGCCGCGGTAGCGACCCGCCGAGGGTGGAGGCGAGTATGAGCCGACGGTTCCGAGCGTGCCGAACTTCGACTCGGCGAGGACGACCGCTTCCGGGAAGGTCATCCCCTTTCCCGGGTCCTCCGCGTCGAAGACGCGCCCGTCCGCGAGGGCGACACGCGCTTCCGGGATCTCGAGCTTGACCGCGGCCGCGGCGGCGAGCATTGCCTTCGCGCGCTCGGCTGCCTGGATGGCCGCGTTTCCCGTCATCAGCGTGACGCGCGAGGAGTAGGAGCCCAGATCCACCGGCGTCAGATCCGTGTCGCCCGTGACGATGCGGATGTCGAGAGGGTCGATGCCGAGGACCTCGCCCACGATCGACGCGAGGATCGAGTCGGAGCCCTGGCCGATCTCGGTCGAGCCGCAGAAGACCGTCACGCCGCCGCCGCGATCGAGCTTGAGCTGCACGCCCGACTGCGGCATCGTGTTCCAGTAGATCGGGAGCCCGGCGCCGCAGAGGTACGACGAGCAGGCGATTCCGAGGCCCCGTCCGGGCGGAAGCCTCCCGCGGCGCGTCTTCCAGCCCGAAGCGGCGACGACCTTGTCGATGCACGCGCCGAGGCCGATCGATCCGATCCGCAGGAAGTTCGCCGTCAGCGAGTTCGCCGGCTGGAGGTGGCGGCGGCGGATCTCGGCCGGGTCGAGGCCGAGGTCGCAGGCGATCTTGTCGAGCTGGACCTCCATGGCGAAGCGCGGCTGCGGCGTTCCGTGGCCGCGCTTGGGGCCGCAGGGCGGCTTGTTGGTGAAGACGCGCGCCCCGTCGAAGCGGTAGGTCGGAACCTGGTAGGTCACCGTCTGGAGCGCGCCCGTGTAATAGGTCGATGCCACGCCGTAGGAGCCGTAGCCGCCTCCGTCCAGAAGAGTCTGGAAATGCATCGCCGTGATCGCGCCGTCCCGCTTCACTCCCGTGCGGACCTTCATCAGCGTCGGGTGGCGGCCGCGGTGGCAGTAGAAGACTTCCTCGCGCGTCAAGCAGATCTTCACGGGCCGTCCCGTCACGCGCGACAGATGGGCGACGACGATCTCGTGGCTGAAGGGATCGGACTTCCCACCGAAGCCGCCGCCGTTGGGCGTTGCGATGACACGAATCCTGGCGGGCGGCATGTCCAGGACCTTGGCCAGGGCCCGGTGCACGTAGTGCGGTGTCTGCGTCGAGGTCCAGAGGGTGAGCCTTCCGTCCGCGGAGAAATCCGCGACCGAGGCGTGCTGCTCGAGCGGGAGGTGCGTGCTTCCCTCGTAGAAGAAGACGTCCTCGTAGACGCGGTCCGCCCGCGAGAACCCCTCTTCCGTGTCGCCGAACTCCATCGAGACGAGCTTGTGGATGTTGCCGGAATCGCCGTAGTCGTGGATGGGCGTGGCTGCCGGGGCGAGGCCCTCCTCCATCGTGCCGACCGGCGGGAGCGGCGCGTACTTCACCTCGATCAGGTCCAGGGCGTCGAAGGCCGCGTCCTCGTCCACGGCCGCGATTGCAGCGACCGGATCGCCCACGAACCGCACGCGGTCCGTGCACAGCGCGTGCTCGTCCTGCGAGACCGGAAGGATGCCGAAAGGAATCGGAAGGTCCCTGCCGGTCGCGACCGTGACGACGCCCGGCGCCGCGAGCGCCTTCGAAACGTCGATCGAGACTATGCGCGCGTGCGCAATCTTCGACCGGAGGAGCTTGCAGTGGAGCATCCGCGGCAGCATCACGTCGTCGGCGAACTTCGTCTGCCCGGTGACCTTCGCGGTTCCGTCCACCTTCGTGTAAGGGCGGCCGACGACGCGGGTCTTTTGCGGGGCGCTCACGACTTGACCACGGGCAACAAACCGGACTCGTCGAAATCGAATCCGTAGAGCGTCTCGCGCCGGGGCGCGGCTTCTTCGCCCCGCATCCACGCGGCCGCCAGCTCGACAGCCTCGAAAATCTTGATATAGCCCGTGCAGCGGCAGAGGTTCCCCGCCAGGGCCTCGCGAATCTGAGGCAACGTCGGCTTCGCGTTCTCCTCCAGCAGCGCTTTTGCCGTCAGCAGGAACCCCGGCGTGCAATAGCCGCACTGGGCGGCGCCGAGATCAGCGAAGGCCTTCTGCAGCGGATGAAGCCCCCGCGGCCCGGCCATGCCCTCGACGGTCTCAACATTCCGGCCTTCACACTCCAGGCCCAGGACGAGGCAGGAAAGGACCGGCTTGCCGTCGAGCAGAACGGCGCAGGTTCCGCATTCGCCGAGCTCGCACCCGTGCTTCGTACCGGTCAAATTCAGGTCCTCGCGCAGCACTTCCAGAAGCGTCTTGTGGGGCTCGATCGCGGCCTCGACTAGATCGCCGTTGACGGAGAAGCCGATGTGGGATCGGGAGACCTTCCGAGCGCGGATTGTTCTCGAACGGGCCATAACTCCGTGACTGTAATCCCTTTGTTTTGAGAAGGAAAGAGTCTATTAATTGACCGACTGGTCAGTCACTATCTGGCACCGCGCCCGGCCACGTCAGCAACCTCAGAAGATCGAGCGGGTTGACCCTGGCGCGGTGGAGGCGCGCTCCCCAGTGGAGATGCGGCCCGGTCGCGCGTCCGGTCGCGCCGACGGCTCCGATGCGCTGTCCTGCGGCGACCTCGGTCCCGGGCGAGACGTAGATCGACGACAGATGGAAGTAGGTCGTGAGGAGGCCGCCGCCGTGATCGAGGATCACGGTCCCGCCGGAAAAGTAAAGGTCCTCCGCGAGCGCGACCACGGCCGGGGCGGGAGCCACGATCTCCGTTCCCTGCGGCGCCGCGAGGTCCACGCCCGAGTGTCGCGAACGCGGTTTTCCGTTGAACACCCGCCGCGCCCCGAAGTCGCCCGGGGCCGCCGAGGCGACAGGTGCGCGGAAGGGCGCGCCCCAACGGCGCGCGGTGTCGGCGTTCGCCCAAACGCGAGCCACCTTCTCCCGGTCGCGCTGGATCCGTTCGAGCTCGTCCTCCGGAGGCTCGACGTACGCCGGATCCACCCTCAGGCTCTGCGTCGGAAAGCGACCCGAGACGACCGCGATCTTCCGCGAGGCGCCTTGCGGCTCGCCGCAGGCCCCGACCGCGTCCACCCGCAGCGTCCGGGCGCCGGCGGCCGTCTCGAAGTCGATGCCGACGAGGGCGGAGAGTGTCCGGCCGCCCTCGGCGACCTCCATCGCAATCTCGCGGCGCCCGTCGTGGAGCGTCGCCCGCGTGAGCGGTGCCGCGCTCCGCGCGGTGACTCTGAAGATCGCCCCTTGCCGCGGCGAGTCCGTCGGGAGCCCGATCGTGAGCTTTGCCGGCGGACAGTCCGCCCCCCGGGCCCCCGTCGCAAACGCGGCCAACGTCGCGCGCGTCGTCGCCAGAACCCAACGCCTCGCCCTCACGCGTCCGCCGCGATCGCCTCCGCCCTCTCCGAGGGGAACCGGAGCTCCTTCTCGGAGCGCGCGATGACCGTGGCGCAGACGAGGTCGCCCGTGACGTTCAGGACCGTGCGGCACATGTCGAGCAACCGGTCGACGCCGAGAATGATTCCGATCCCCTCGGCCGGAACGCCGACCGTCTGCAGAACGATGACGATCAGCGGGATCGAGCCCCCCGGCACCCCCGCCGTGCCGACGCCCGCGAGGATCGACATGATCACGACCGTGACCTGCTGTCCGAGCGTGAGGTCGATTCCGAAGACCTGCGCGAGAAAGAGGACGGTGACGCCCTCGAAGAGAGCGGTCCCGTTCTGGTTGCCGGTGGCGCCGACCGTCAGCACGAAGTTGCCGATCCGCGGCGCGATGCCGAGCTTCGTCTGCGCGGTCTGGAGGGAGGTCGGCAGCGTCGCGTTGGACGAGGCCGTCGAGAAGGCGGTGAGAACGACCTCGCGGATCCGGAAAAACCACTCGACAGGCGGCACGCGGCCGAGCCACTTGAGGATCGCCGAGTAGACGATGAACTGCTGGATCGCGAGGCCGCCCACCACGACACCGACGTAGCCGCCCAGGCGGGGCACGACCGCGAAGCCGGATTTCGCCGTGAGCGAGTACATCAGGGCGGCCACACCGTAGGGTGCCAGGCCCATGGCCCAGTCCACGATCTTCATCGAGACGCGCTGGATCCCCTCGAATACCTCGACGAGGGTTTCCTTGTCGCGGCGGACCTGAGCCAGCGCCACGCCGAAGAAGACCGCGAACACCATGAGCGCGAGGAACTCGCCCTGCAGCGCGTTGACCGCGGCCGCGAGAGGATTGCGCGGGATCAGCGAGAGCAGCGTGTCCGTCCAGGGCATCGCCTTCTGCGCGTTCTCGATCGCCGCCTCAGACTGGGAAGCGAATGCCCCCGAGAGGTTCGCCCGGACAGACGGGTCGATCCCGACGCCGGGCTTGAAATAGTTGACGAGGCCGACCCCGATCGCGACGGAGATTCCGCTCGCGAAGAGCGTGTACACGAGCGTCTTGGCGCCGATCCGTCCCAGCTTCTTGACGTCGCCGAGCTCGAGCACGCCGAGAACGAGGGAGGAGAACACCAGGGGAACGACGATCATGAAGATCAACCGCAGAAAGAGCTGGCCCAGCGGATACGCGATGTTCCTCACGCTCCAGTCGACCCAGGGGGCGTCGGCGCCGACCGCGTGCGCGGTGAGCCCCGCCACGATGCCGAAGAGGAGGCCGAAGAGGATCTTGGTATGCCGCGGCAGCCCCTTGCGGGCGCCGCGGCCGGAGGAAGGCGTCTTCTTGTCCGTCATCGCTCGCGTGCAGCAACTCTAACTCGGAAGCCGGCAAAACAAGAGGCCCCTCGGGTGAGGGGCCCTCAGGAGATCGGCGCGAGGTATCCCTACGGCGCGTAGAGCAGAAGCTCGAAGGTCTTCGTCAGGAACACCGCCATCTGCCCGCGAGTGTTCGGAGCCGCAGGACAGAAGTTGCCGCCGCCGCAGCCGACTGTGATGGCTCGGTTGGACAGCTCCTCGATCCAATTGGCAAACGTGCTCGGACACGCGACGTCTCCGAAGATCCCGGCGCATACCGGCGGAGTGTAGGCAGAGCCGTCCAGCGTCTTCAGCAGGAAGACGGCCATCTGCTGGCGAAGCACCGTGTTGTCCGGGCAGTAGTTCAACGGAACCGCGGAGCAGCCTCCCGTGATCCCCCGGCTGTAGAGGTCCTCGATCCAGGGGGCGAAGAGATCCGGCTGCGGCACGTCGGCGAAGATCCCGACGGCCGGAGGAGGAACGTATGCCGCGCCGTAGCGAGCCTTCAAGAGGAAGACGGCCATCTGCTTGCGCAGGGCAGGGTTGCCCGGGCAGTAGCCGGTTCCCCCGCATCCGCCGGTCACGCCGTTGTGGAAGATCGTCTCGATGAAGCTGTAGAAGATGTTGGAGGTCGGAACGTCCGAGAAGCTCTCGCCGATGTGGAGCGCCCAGGTCTTGGCCGCGCCGTTGGAGAGCGACTCGTCGAACGTCGCGTCCCAGTGCTGGACGGGGCGGGCGGGGTCGTCCACCATGACGGCGTAGCAGTCGCTACCCGCTGTGCAGCTCGCCTCCGCGCCCGATGCGATCGAGCCGTAGCTCGCCACCGAGTCGGTCAGACTGTACGTGGCGACTGCCGGCCCCGTCAGGTTCGACGCGGTGCCCGACAGAACGAGGGCGGAGGTGTCGCCGTTGAAATACCTGGGCTCGACGACGACGGTCTCGCCCGGCTCCCACACCCCGTTGGTGTTCGACGACCCCGAAGCCGTCGAGTCGACCGCGAGTTCCGACGGGATCGGCGTGCAACAGATGTAGCCGTCGGTCAAGAGAATCGTATCGATCCTCCAGCCGGCGTCGGAGATGCTGTTGTCCGACCCCATGCGCCAGCGAAGGAAGACGTTCTGGCCCTGCACGGCCGCTGGAAGGTTGACGGCCGAGGTCACGTAGCCGCCCGAGTTGCCGCTCCAGGCCTGGCGCCCGGCGAGCGGGTTCATGTAGTCCAGGTCGACTGTTGCATTGTAGCCGCCCGAGACGAAGCTCCCGCCCGCTATCAGGATGTCCTGGTACGGGCCGCCGTTCACCGAGATCTCGAGCACGCCGCCGTCGTAGTTCGCCTCGAGGTCGTAGAAGTTGCGGAACATGACCTGCGCGGCAGCCGAACCGATGACGATCGACGGCCACTCCAGCGACTTGTCGCTGACCACCGCCGGGTCGTCCGTGAAGGCATCGTTGGGGGCGGTATCCGGACTCGTCGCGGAGGTCACCCAGAGATTGCCGATTCCCGATGCCGTCCAGCCGGCCGGAAGAGCAGGGGGGGTGACGCCATCGAAGTTCTCGGAGAACGCCTGCACCTGAATTCCCGTCGGGAACGTGCTGACCGCCGTGCCGAGATCGGCTGCCCCGTCCTCGAGCTCGAGCGTCGCCGTGAGGGGCGCTCCGCACGCCACACCCTCGTCGGAAGTGAACGTGAAGTCTCGACACACGTCGGGGCCGCCCGCCACGACCACGCCGAAGTTGACGGGCTCCGAGGTGTCCTCCGCGCCGCCGCTCTCCTGAAGCGTGGCGATCAGGTCGGCCGTATCGGCGCCGCCGATGTTGCGAACGCAGAGATTGACGGTGACGGTTTCACCCGGGTCGATGACGCCGTTGGCCGGCAGGCAGCCCTCTGCCACGAGCGTCCCGCCCGCGGCGGCGATGATCGGTACGCCTGTAAGGCAGGCATCGACATCGGTCGTGCCTCCGTCCGCAACGACGGCCGGCCCGGAGAAGACGGTGAATCCCGCCTTTGTGATCGTGACCGTGTAGCTTCCCGGAGCGAGAGTCATCGAGTAGTTGCCGCTCGCATCGGTCGCGCGGAAGTACCCGCCGTCGACGGAGACGACTGCCCCGCCGAGCGGAAGACCGCTCGAACAGTACGTGACCTGGCCCTGGAGGGTGCCCTTGGGCGCCGGAGTGCAGCCGGGATACAGAAAGCTGCCGATGCGCGTGCTCCAGAGGAAGCTGCCAGTCGAGGCGTAGTACTCCTGCGCATACCAGAAGGTGCAGTCGTCCGCCGGGTCGACCGACATCGAGCTGTAGTCGCCCCAGCGGTTCGCCGTGCCCATTTGGGAACCGGTCGCCGCGTGAAACAGGCTCTCGCCCTCGTTCAGGGTGCCCGCCGCCGCGGCGCCCGTGCGGCCGGCGATCTTGATGTCAGCTCGCTGAGAGGAGCCGGACTGGCTGAACCCGAGGGCCAGGTTGCCGTCGTTGTCCTGCGCGATGGAGCCCATCCAGTTGTTCAGGCCGCCAGCGCCGTTGCCCGGCGCCAAATTGTGGGTCCCCTCGTCGAACAACCCGGGCAGCGCTGCCGCGGCGCTATGGAGCTCGAACCAGCGGATGCCGGTCTGATAATTGCCCGCGGTCGTCGGATCGACGCCGCTGACGTTGACGCCGAAGTTGCCGACCCAGGAGTTTGCCGCCGCGGCGGCTGTGCCGAGGTTGCGGTAGGCGAGGCGAAACATCAGCCGGTCAGGGATCGAGTCCAGGTTGTCTCCGCCCATCTGCTCGATGTCGGCGCGCCCGCTCGGCTGACGCGCGTCGAAGGCGGCCAACGGGACGTCCGGATGCACGGTGAGAGTCGAGGAAGCGGGGCTCGCGAAGTCCGGCACGAACTCGTAAAGCCGGATGGCGTCGGCGGGGTCGCCGAACTCGTCGGCCCGGAACTCCATGATGAGGTTCGAGAGACCGGCCGGGGGGGGTAGGTATCCGTCGAGATCCGCCGGCAGCAAGCCGCCCGCGGACGCGTCGAGGGGCTCGATGTCCACGTAGACGTAAGAAGCGGACGCGTCGCCGGCGAGCATCTTCAGCCGGTCGAAGGCGAACACGCCGGCCCCCCGGAACGCGGTGAGGGCCTGGTTGAACTGGTTCGTGGTCAGGTAGTAGCCGTCCGGCCAAACGCCGTAGTGCGGGTAATCCTGGAACTTCGTCTCCGGGACGGCCGGGGCAGCGGGCATCACGAAGTCGTAGGCGAAGTAGGCGCCCAGCGGGTCGCCCGTCTGCGAGATCGCGATGCACTGGTGGTTGGGAAAGGCGCTGACCTCGAACTGGCTCACGAGCCAGCGGTCGGCCAGCGAGTCGTACAACACGATCGGGTCGCCGTCGTTGGTCCCCGCGCGGCAGGGGTTCGCGACCGGGAGGCCGGCGAAGAGCGCGCGAAGGGAGACGGGGCCGAAGAGCGTGGCTCCCGCCTTGTCGAAGATCTGGATGCGCGTGTTGTTGACGAGCTCGACGACATGGCCCGGGCCGACGTCCATCACGGTGTCCGGAGGGGCGCTGCCGGACACGCCCATGCCGTCGAAGGTAAGAGTCGGAGTCGGCATCGCATCCGGCCGGAGGGGCTGCCGATCCAGCAGCGGGTCCCGGAAGGTGCCCGAACCGGCCCCCGCTCCGGGTTGGACCAGCTTGACGCGCTTCTCGTTGGCGCGATTGATGACGAGGGGCGGCTCCTCGGCCGCCGGCGGCGCCAAGAGCTCCGGAGGGAGCGACCTCAGAGCCGGCGTCGAGCCGAACTCCGCGGCGTGCTGCGGAACGAACACGGGTTTCTTCGGGCTCGCGCCGCCGCCCGCGAGGGCGACGCCCGAGACGAGAAACGCACAGAGAGATACCGAGGCCCACGCAGAGATGCGGCGCGGCATAGAGCTCCTTATTTTCTTAGATGAAGGGACGGTAGCGCGGGCCAACGAAAACGCGGTGTGACCGGCGTCACCTCGCGCGCTTGAAGACCGGGAGCGGATGTCGTGATCGCGCCCTCATTCATACATTCTCGCGAGCGGACCGCCGGTGCCGTGACGCGGTCCTGCCCCGCGACACGTAGATCAGCGCGCCAACGGCGAGCGCGATGCCGGCGGCGATGAAGTTCTTCGTCTCGGCCGCGGAAAGGAACAACAGGCAGATGATCAGCGCCGCGATCGGGATGACGGGGCCTCCGGGAAGCCGGATCGTGCGCGGCGTCGCCGGCATCTTGCGCCGCAGCACCGGTACCGCCAGGCAGGTCCCGATGTACGTCGCCAGCCGCGCCATCGCCGAGAGGACAGCCAGATTCTCGGCGACGCCGAGGGCCCCGGGCCTGCGGCTGTGGAGCAGTGCATCGATGGCGATCAAGCAGAGTGCGATCCCGGTCTGAGTCAGGATCGCGACGTACGGCGTGCGGTAGCGCGGGTGAATCCTCGCGAGGACGCGCGGCAGGCGGCCGCTCTCGGCGAGCGCGTAGAGGTAGCGCGGGCCGGCGAGCACCGTATTGTTGTTGGTGCCCAGCACCGAAAGCACCGCGCCGACCGTCAGCAGCAGGCCGCCGACGGGACCAAGGAGGAGCTGGCCCGCGTCGGCGAGCGGCGTCGGCGACTGGCCGAGGTTCGGAATCGTCCCGATCGCGACCAGCTGCACCAACGTGTAGATCGCCGTCACGACGGCGATCTGGACGATCAGCGCGAACGGGATGTCGCGCTGCGGATT
>JBKJWL010000171.1:0-6888 GCA_046716885.1 Thermoanaerobaculia bacterium
CGCCGCCCCTGGCCCCCGCATCAAAACCCCCCCTATGTCCCCGGGTTGGGGGGGCTGGGCAAGGCCCCCCACGCCGCTGACGACCGAGGAGGTCGAGCAGATCCTCCACCGCGTGACCTCGACCAAGGAGAAACCGAAGCCGAAGCACACGTTCGAGAAGGGCGAGCACGTCCGGATCACGGACGGTCCCTTCACGAACTTCACGGGCGTGGTCGAGGACATCAACATCGACCGCTCGACGCTGAAGGTCATGGTCACGATCTTCGGCCGGTCGACCCCCGTGGAGTTGGAGTTCCTGCAGGTCCAGAAGCTGTAAGCGAGGAAGACAGATGGCCAAGAAGATCACCGGTTACGTCAAGCTTCAGATCCCCGCCGCCGAAGCCACGCCGGCTCCGCCGGTCGGCCCCGCCCTCGGCCAGCAGGGCGTGAACATCATGGACTTCTGCAAGAACTTCAACGCGAGGACCGCGTCGCAGAAAGGCCTGATCATCCCGGTCGTCATCACGGTCTACGCCGACCGCTCCTACACCTTCATCACGAAGACGCCGCCGGCCTCGATCCTCCTCCTGAAGGCGGCCGGCGTGCCCAAGGGTTCCGGCACGCCGAACAAGGAAAAGGTCGGCAAGGTCACCAAGAACCAGGTCGAAGAGATCGCGAAAACGAAGATGCCCGACTTGAACGCGGCGGATCTGCCGGCGGCGATCCGCATTGTCGAGGGCACCGCGCGCTCGATGGGAATCGAAGTCGTCTAAATACTCACTACCCGGTCAGTCGGAGATCGAGGCACGACTCGATCGATTGCACGACGAGGGAGGATGATGCGGAAAAGCGGTAAGAAGTTCCTGGCGGCCCGTGCGAAGGTGGAGCCGCGTCCGTACCAGCTGGCGGAAGCCGTGAAGCTCGTCCGGGACGTGCGATACGCGAAGTTCGACGAGTCCGTCGACCTCGCGATGCTCCTCGGGGTCGACCCGAAGCACGCGGACCAGATGGTCCGCGGCACGGTCGTTCTGCCTCACGGCACGGGCAAGTCCAAGCGGGTCGCGGTCATCGCCGGAGGCGACAAGGTCAAGGAGGCCCAGGAGGCGGGCGCCGATCTCGTGGGCGCCGAGGATCTCGTCGAGAAGATCCAGAACGGGTTCCTCGAGTTCGAGGCGCTCGTCGCGACCCCCGACATGATGCGCCTGGTCGGAAAGCTCGGCAAGGTGCTGGGCCCCAAGGGCTTGATGCCCAACCCGAAGGCCGGCACGGTGACGATGGACGTCGGCAAAGCGGTTCGCGAAATCAAGGGCGGCAAGATCGAGTTCCGGGTCGACAAGACCTCGATCATTCACGCCCCGATCGGCAAGGTCTCGTTCGACGAGCAGAAGCTCGAGGACAACGCATCGGCGTTCATCAAGGCCGTGCTGAAGGCGAAGCCCGCCGCGGCCAAGGGCAAGTATTTCCGCACGGTCTCCGTCTCTTCGACGATGGGGCCCGGAGTCGAGATCGACACCGCGTCGATCGAGGCCACGTAAGGCAAGCGAGGCAGACATGAACCGCACCGAAAAAACCGCGATGGTGGAGGCGCTGGGCAAAGACCTGGCGCAGTCGTCCAACGCGATCCTGTTCGCATTCGCCGGTCTGAAGGTGCCGGAGGTCACGGAGCTGCGGCGCCAGGTGCGCGCAACGCAGTCCGAGTATCTCGTCGTGAAGAACACGCTCGCCCTGCGGGCGACCAAGGGCACGGCCCTGGAAGCCGTCGCCGAGCACTTCCGGGGGGCCACGGCCGTGGCGTACAACCGGACGAGCCCGGTGGCGCTGGCCAAGGCCCTCTCGAACTTCGCGAAGACGAACCCCAACCTGGTGTTCAAGGCGGCCGTGATCGAGGGGCGGGCCGTGCCCGCGACGGAGATCAAGACGATCGCCGAGATTCCCTCGCGCGAGGAGCTCGTCTCCAGGCTCCTCTTCCTCATGCAGTCGCCACTGCGGCGCCTGGTGACGGTGTTGAACGGGCCCGTGCGGAGCCTGGTGGGCGTCATGGGTCAGATCGCGGAGCAGAAGTCGAAATCCGGGCCGGCCGATGCCGCGCCTGCCAGCTAACCGAGTTTGCACGGAATAGAGGAGAGGGGAAGATCATGGCGATGACCGCAGAGAACTTTGTGACGGAGATCGAGGGCATGACCGTCCTCGAGCTCAACACGCTCGTCAAGACGCTCGAGGAGAAATTCGGCGTCTCGGCGGCGGCAATGGCGATGCCGGCGGCGGCGGGAGCGGCGGCTGCGGCGGCGCCGGCCGAGGAAGAGCAGACCGAGTTCACCGTCAACCTGTTGGCCGCGGGAGACAAGATCAAGACGATCAAGGTCGTCCGCGAGGTCACGAGCCTCGGCCTCAAGGAGGCCAAGGACGTTGTCGACGGCGCCCCGGGAACGATCAAGGAAGGCGTCTCCAAGGACGAGGCCGCCGCGATCAAGAAGAAATTCGAGGAAGTGGGAGCAAAGGTCGAGATCAAGTAGTGAGGTCGGCTCTCATTTCAGCCAGGAGCGAAGCTCTCGTTTTGAACTGTCCGCGGCCGCTTGCGAGTCGCGGCTCAAGACGAGATCAAGGAGTCATCTTCGCTCGGGAATGCGTCCGTGTTATCCCTGGTGAACCCCGGGATCGGTTTCTTTTGCGCCGGATCTGGTGGTCTGAGTTGTCTGGGTGCTCAATTGCGAGGGCGCGCAACGTCCCTCGCGTTATAGGGAGTCTCTGAATGACAGAGGTGGCTGTGCCCGCCGAGCGGAAGAACTTCTCGAAGATCCGCTCTTTCATGGATCTTCCGAACCTGATCGACGTCCAGCGTCGCTCGTACGAGCGTTTTCTGCAGATGAACCTGCTCCCCGAGGAGCGGGACCAGTCGGGGCTCCAGGCGGTCTTCGCGAGCGTGTTCCCGTTCGCGGACTTCCGGGGCGCCTGCGAGCTGCAGTTCGTCAAGTACGCGATCGGCAACTGGGAATGCAAGTGCGGCCGCCTCAAGGGCCTGGAGCATCTCCGCATGGACTGCCGCTCCTGCGGCGCCCGGATCGTCACGGCGCACCCGCACGAGGAGGTCGTCTCGTGCGACAAGTGCGGCGCGCAGAACCCCAACAGGGTGTCCCTCTGCGACGTCTGCGGCAACCCGGTCGACCTGCAGATGAAGTACTCCGTGGCGGAATGCCAGGAGCGGGGGATGACCTACTCGGTGCCCCTGAAGGTGACCTTCCGCCTCTTCGTCTACGACAAGGACCCGGACACGGGCGTCAAGACGATGCGCGACGCCAAGGAAGAGGAGGTCTTCTTCGGAGACATTCCCCTGATGACCGAGCACGGGACCTTCGTGATCAACGGGACCGAGCGGGTCATCGTGTCCCAGCTCCACCGCTCGCCGGGCGTCTTCTTCACAAAGGAGTCGGCCCACGGGTACCTCGCCAAGATCATCCCGTACCGCGGGTCCTGGGTGGAGTTCGAGTACGACCAGAAGGCGATCCTTTTCGTCCGCATCGACCGGAAGCGCAAGTTCCCGGCCACGATCTTCCTGCGGGCCCTCGGCCTCGAGACCGACGAGGCGATCCTGCGTCAGTTCTACGCCCCGGTCTCCGCGCGATTCGAGCGCGGGCGCGCGTACCTGTCGATCGGCAAGGACGTCCTGAGGGAGGAGGAGCTGCGCGACCGGTATGCCCGCGTCAAGCGCGAGACCAAGCTCATCTTCGCCGGAATCAAGCTCTCCGGGGACGACCAGAAGGAGATCGCGAAGAAGGGCTCCATCGAGCGGTCGGTGGACGAGTCGGCCATCGAGAAGGCCTGCTTCCTGGCCGACGTCGTCGACCTGACGACCGGCGAGGTTCTCTTCGAGGCCGGCCAGGAGCTCGGCGCCGGCGCCGTCGAGGCGCTGAAGGAGCGCGGCATCAAGGACGTGGAGATCTTTTTCCCCGACTGGGACCTGTCCTCCGACGTGCTCGTCAACACGATTCGCAAGGACACGCACAAGACCAAGAACGAGGCGATCCTCGAGATCTACCGGAGGCTGCGCCCCGGCGATCCGCCGACCTACGAGTCGGCCAAGAACCTGTTCGAGGGGATGTTCTTCGACCCCAAGAAGTACGACTTCTCGCGGGTCGGCCGCTTCAAGTTCAACATCAAGCTCGAGGCCGACTCCTCCGAGGACACCCGAACGCTGACGCCCGGGGACATCTTCCGCGTCGTCGGGTATCTCCTGCGCCTGAAGCGCGACGTGGGCCGGACCGACGACATCGACAACCTCGGCAACCGACGCGTCCGGTCCGTCGGCGAGCTGCTGGAGAACCAGTTCCGCATCGGACTGGTCCGCATGGAGCGGGCCATCAAGGAGAAGATGTCCGTCCACCAGGACATCGACTCGGCGATGCCGCACGACCTGATCAACTCGAAGCCGGTCATCGCTTCGATCAAGGAGTTCTTCGGGTCCTCGCAGCTCTCGCAGTTCATGGACCAGACGAACCCCCTTTCGGAGGTCACGCACAAGCGCCGGCTCTCCGCTCTCGGGCCGGGCGGCCTTTCCCGCGAACGCGCCGGGTTCGAGGTGCGCGACGTGCACCCGACCCACTACGGTCGGGTCTGCCCGATCGAGACGCCGGAAGGACCCAACATCGGGCTCATCTCCTCGCTGTCGTGCTACGCGCGGATCAACGACTTCGGCTTCATCGAGACACCCTACAAGAGAGTCGAGAAGGGCCGCGTCATCGACCACTTCCAGGTCACGCAGGTCAGCGACACCACCTTCAAGCTCGGCCAGATCGTCGAGAAGAAGGAGCTGGAAGAGGAGAACGAGCGCATCCGCCGGGGTCACAAGGAAGCCGCCGAGGTGCTGCCCTACGCGTTCTACCTGTCGGCGTGGGAAGAGGAAAACTTCGTCATCGCTCAGGCCAACGCCGAGACGGACGCCTCGGGCCGAATCAAAGAGGACCGAGTCATCGCGCGCTTCAACGGCGAGTTCATCACCGCCGACCGCGACAAGGTCGACTACAAGGACATTTCTCCCAAGCAGCTCGTCTCGGTCGCGACCGCGCTCATCCCGTTCCTCGAGCACGACGACGCGAACCGCGCTCTGATGGGCTCCAACATGCAGCGGCAGGCCGTGCCCCTGCTCAAGGTCGAGGCGCCGCTGGTCGGCACCGGCCTCGAAGCGACTGTGGCCCGGGACTCGGGCGCGGTCGTCCTGGCCAAGCGCGGGGGAATCGTGGACCAGGTCGACTCGGAGCGCATCATCGTGCGTGTCGAGGGCGGGCCCGGCGATACGGGCAGCGGAGGCAAGGAATTCGGCGCGGACATCTACCCGCTGACGAAGTTCCGCCGGTCCAACCAGAACACCTGCATCAACCAGAAGCCGATCGTTCACGAAGGCGTCCGGGTCGAGCGGGGAGAGGTCCTCGCGGACGGCCCCTGCACGTCGCAGGGCGAGCTCGCGTTGGGGCGCAACATCCTCGTGGCGTTCATGCCCTGGCGCGGCTACAACTACGAGGACGCGATCCTGGTGTCGGAGCGCCTGGTGAAAGACGACTTCTTCACCTCCATCCATATCCAGGAGTTCGACATCGAGGCGCGAGACACCAAGCTCGGTCCCGAGGAGATCACGCGGGACATCCCCAACGTCTCGGAGAACGCCCTGCGGGACCTCGACGAGTCGGGGATCATCCGCATCGGCGCCACCGTCAAGCCGGGCGACATCCTCGTCGGCAAGGTCACGCCGAAGGGCGAGACACAGCTGACGCCGGAAGAAAAGCTCCTGCGGGCGATCTTCGGCGAGAAGGCCGGGGACGTGCGGGACGCCTCGTTGAAGTGCCCCCCGGGAATCGAGGGCACGGTGGTCGACGTCAAGATCTTCTCCCGCAAAGGCATCGACAAGGACCTCCGCGCCCTCTCCATCGAGCAGGACCAGATCGCGAAGATCGAGAAGAACTCGAAGGACGAGATCCGGATCATCCGCGAAGAGGCCAACAAGAAGATTCGCATCCTGCTCGTCGGCCGGGTGGCCGCCGAGGAGGTCAGCGACCGGGACGGAAACGAGATCGTGAAGAAGAGCGCGAAGTTCACCGCCGAGGCGGTCGCGCGCCTGACCCCGCAGCAGTTGAAGCGGCTGAAGTTGAAGGACGAGGAGATCGCCGACGAGGTCCAGATCGTCCTGCGGAGACAGGACTCGCAGATCGAGGTCTTGAACCGCGTCAACGCGGAGCGCATCGAGCTCCTCCAGAAGGGCGACGAGCTGCCGCCGGGCGTCATCAAGATGGTCAAGGCCTTCGTGGCCATGAAGCGCAAGCTGTCGGTCGGCGACAAGATGGCCGGCCGGCACGGCAACAAGGGCGTCATCTCGCGGATCCTGGCGGAGGCCGATATGCCGTACCTGCCGGATGGAACTCCGATCGAGATCGTGCTGAACCCGCTCGGCGTGCCGTCGCGCATGAACGTCGGCCAGATCCTGGAGACTCACCTCGGCTGGGCGGCCAAGACCCTCGGGCTCTCCGTCGCGACGCCGGTCTTCGACGGCGCCACGGAAGGGGAGATCAAGAAGCTCTTGAAGGACGCCAACCTGCCGACCTCCGGCAAGACGACGCTCTACGACGGCATGACCGGCGAGTCGTTCGAGCAGCTGGTCACCGTCGGCTACATCTACATGCTGAAGCTGTCGCACCTGGTGGACGACAAGATCCACGCGCGCTCGATCGGGCCGTACTCGCTGATCACGCAGCAGCCCCTGGGCGGAAAGGCCCAGTTCGGCGGCCAGCGGTTCGGCGAGATGGAGGTCTGGGCACTGGAAGCCTACGGGGCCGCGTTCACGCTGCAGGAGCTTTTGACCGTGAAGTCGGACGACGTGGAAGGGCGCTCTCAGACCTACGAGGCGATCGTCAAGGGCGAGGTCCC
>JBKJWL010000172.1:0-3028 GCA_046716885.1 Thermoanaerobaculia bacterium
GCCCAAAGGCGACCGCCCGGAGCTCCCACGTCTTCCAATCGGCGTCGATCCACCCGAGCGCCTGGGAATCCCATTGAAGGATTGCCCAAGCCATGACGCCGTACAGGACGCACGCGAGCCCCCAGAAGACCGGACGCTCTTTCAGCAACTGCGGCCGGAGCTTCTCAATCAGCCAAAACGCGCACCGCGAGAGGACAAACGGGGCGGCCAGGATCCCGACCGCCAAGACGACCGCCGTCCAGCGGTCCTCCGGCGCCCAGCGCGTCACGTACCACCCGCCGAAGACGAGCCCCGCTACGAGGGCGCCGTAGACAACTCGTGTGCACCAGGCGAGCCAGGCATTCCAGGGCTTGCCCAACGTCGCCGCCCCAGCGCGCAGGCGTCTTCGGACGCGAGGGGACGGGGAGCTAAGCACGGCTTTGACCGAGGGCGGCACCCACAACTCCGGGTTCGCGCGCGCGTCGTCCGGAGCCTTGATCCTCTTGCGCGCGATCAAGTACCCGTCGGCGATCAGCGCGAGCGATTCGAGTCGTGCGAAGGCGTCGAGGTCCGTACGGATTCGCGCGAGGAGCTGCTGGGCGCGCCGCTGCACACCGAATCCCGTGGGCTCGCTCTCGTCGGGAGCGGCCGGGTTCTCGGCGGGAAGTGGCTTCACCCTCTGCGGCTCGAGCCCGTCGCGCAGGTGGATGAGGATCGGGCGCCGATCGCCTGCTTGCTCGACCAGCTCGAACAGGCGGATGAGCTGCTCCTCGCGGATCCGGTCGCCTTCCATTCCGACGACGCGCATCAGCACCGAAGGAATGCTTCTCCAGGCCTTCTGCTCGTCCTCGAGCTGTCCGGACCCGTCGCTGATGACGATCTGCTCGTAGTCCCCGCTCGAATCGAGCAGTGCCTGAACACCCTGGTTGTCCTGTGCCCCGCCGTCCATCAGATCGACTCGGTACTTCGGGTAGAGGCCGCTGATCGGGAGTGGGCGGAATAGGCCGGGGAAGCAGGCCGAGGCGGCAACCGCCAGGCCCAACGGAAAGTCCTGCTGATCCTCCACGATCGCGTCGAACCTCTCCCAGACGAGGCGCACGTTCTTGTCGATGTCGTCCCGGACCGGATCCACCTTGCCGGTGCCATCCCGGACCGGATCGTTCATCCCGAGTTGCTCGCCCATCCCCTCCGTCGTGAACCGCCAGTTGTGGCCCGTGTTCATCGTCGTGGCGTTGAGGATCAACGCTGGAGCGTGGGGATGACCGAGCTTCCGCAGCTCGACCTGCTTGCGCAGCACTCCTCTGTAGCGTCTCTTGGTCGGGACGAGTCGGCGGCAGAGAAGCCGGTCGATCATGTCGCCCGCACGGTCGGTACGCGAGTACCGGGGACTTAGCCTCGATCCACCGTTTTTCTGACTGGCGCGGCGATTGGCTATCGCTTGGGCCTTTGGGGGTGATCGGCCGGCGTCCGCTGGCGGGGTTGGTGTCTCCGGTTTGCTCGATGGGATCCTGTGGGGATCTCAGCCAGTGCGGCGGGAGCGCCGGGCGCCCGCTCGGGGGCGGAGGGCGTTGGAAGCGCGGTCAGGAAGTGTTCTGGCCGTTCAGGCGAGCAGCGGCAGCAGCGCCCGCAGTCGCGCGAGCGCCCGGGTGAAGCGCTGGCGCCAGGGCCAGCGTGCGGGCAGGTGCAGCGTCGAGCGGCGTGCGCTGCGGGTGATCCGGCCGGGAAGAGTCAGGTAGCGATGTCGGAGCGTCTGCGCGACGATCGGGCCGCGCACCCCGAGGCCGAGGCGTGCGATCCAGCGGAGGAGGTTGTGCGCGAGGCAGCTGATCAGGAGCCAGGCTGCGTTGGCGAAGAAGCGGCCGGAGGGAGCGTGGTTGAGACCTGAGCCCTCCTTCAGGTCGCGGATCGCGAGCTCGATCTGGGCGTGGCGGCGATGCTCGGCCTCGACCTGGGCGAGCGACTCGGAGCGGTCGGTGATGAAGGCGTGGTGGCGCCAGTCGGGAAAGAGCTGGGCCTGGGCGCCGAGAAGGCGGGTGCGGCGCACGACCAGCCGACGTCCCGAGAGCGTGCCCTCGGCGATCTCGGCGATTCCCTGGGGCGGGTAGCCGGCCAGCGGTTGCCAGCTCTGCTCGGGGATCTGCTCGATCGCTCCACGGACGTGTACTTGCTGGCTGACGCCGATCGAGTAGCGGACGCCGTGGCGCTCCAGCGCCGCGATCGTCTTGTAGCTCCAGAAGCCGGAGTCGGCCCGCACGGTGAGCGTCCCCGAGGCCCCCAGTCGGCGCAGGCGCGCCACCAGCTCGCAGACGAAGCGCTCGGCGCCGCGCTGAGTGGAAGCAGAGCCCTTCCGCATCCGCGCGTGCAGCACCTCGCCCGTGTCGGCGCGGGTCGCAAGCAGCGGGTGGTAGCCGCGTCGCTTCGTGTAGCCGAAGCTCGCGCCCTGCTTGGAGCGCCCCGCCACCTCGACGATCGTCGAGTCGAGGTCGATCGTGAGCGCCTGAGAGCCCGGCCCGGCCCCGGCCGCCCAGGCTCGGCCGAGGATCGTCTCGAAGGCGCGGTCGAGCTGACGTACGTGCCCGAAGGTGAAGGAGCGCAGGAACGTCCCCAAGGTCGAGGGCGCCATCACACGCTGGCCGAGCACACGCTCGGTCTCGCCGCAGCGCAAGACGTCGGCATCCTCGATCGAGTCGCCGCCGACAAGCGCCGAGCAGACGAGCGTCAAAAGCTTGCGGCCCGGCCGGGCCGCACCCGGCCGCTCACCGAGATCGAGCGTCTCGTCCACGACCTGCTCGATCCCGAGCCGCCCAGCCAGCGTGCTCGCCAACACCAGGCCCGCGTTGGCCACCGCATGCTCGTCGTCGAAGGCGAGCACGAGCCGGTCCACCACCTGCTTGCCGCCCTCACTGCGGCTCTCCCGAGTCGTCACCATATGGATGACCTCCTGGGCGCAGGACCCGCGGCTGCCAACACAGCCCGTCTTGCCTGCTCAGGAGGTCATTCTGCGTACCCGCTCGGACGCCACCTCGCCCAATCAAACGGTGGATCGAGG
>JBKJWL010000173.1:0-6193 GCA_046716885.1 Thermoanaerobaculia bacterium
GGGGGGGGGCCCCCCCGGCCGGGGGGGGCCCGACCTCAGGAGCCCTGATCCTCAAGGCAACCCAAATTCTTCTCGGATCTTCTCTCCGTCGGCGTCCAGGGCCGGCGGGAAGTCGAGGCGGCGCTCCTGGCCCTCGACGCGGATGGGAGACGCGACGAACCGCACGCCGCCGGACTCGAGGACGCTGCCGAGCGCCCGGGCCGTTTCAGAGGAGAGCGCCTCGAGCGGGCCGCGCACGGGTCCTGCCGGAATCCCGGCGGCGCGGCACCGGCCCACCCAGGTCTCGCGCGTTTCGAAACGGAAGATCGCCGAAAGCTCCCGCTCGAGCCGCTCGCGGTCGCCGACGCGGCTCGCGTTTGCGCCCCAGCGATCGCTTCCCGACCACTCCGGATGCCCGACCAGCGCCGCCAGGCGCTCGAACTGCCGGTCCGTCCCCACCCCCAGCACGAAGTCGCCGTCCGCGGCTTCGAAGGTGCGGTACGGCACGATCTGGGGATGCGCGTTGCCGTGGCGGCCCGACTCCTCGCCGGTCAGAAGAGCGGACTGGGCCACGTTGATGAGCGATCCCAGTGTGGCCGAGAAAAGGTCCGTCTCGACGTGCGCCCCGATGCCGGTGCGCTCACGCGCCGTGAGGGCAGCGAGGATCCCGATCGCTGCGTAACAGCCCGCGAGGAGGTCCGACACCGCCACGCCCACCTTAGTCGGCCCGCCCTCCGAAGCGCCGGTGATCGCCATGAGCCCGGCGCCGGCCTGCGCGAGCAGGTCGAACCCGGGCGCTCGAGCGTCGGGTCCGGAGCGCCCGAATCCCGTGATCGACGCGGTCACCAAACGCGGGTTCCCGCGGCGCATCTCCGAGAGCGCGAGACCGAACTTCTCCAGCCCGCCCGGAGGGAAGTTCTCGACGACAACGTCCGCCCGCCGCGCGAGGCGACGCACCGACTCGGCGCCCGCCGGGGCGGCCAGGTCGAGCGCGATCGACTCCTTGTTGCGGTTGACCGATAGGTAATAGGCGGAGAGTCCGCTGTCGGCGTGGTACGGCGGGCCCCATCCGCGCGTCACGTCGCCGTCGCGCGGGTGCTCGACCTTGATCACACGGGCGCCGAGGTCCCCCATCATCATCGTGCAGAAGGGACCCGCGAGGACGCGTGAGAGGTCGAGGACGAGCACACCCGAAAGCGGCGAGCTCACGGCCTGGACACCGGACATGATCCGGGCTACCGCGGCGCGGCCGGCGCCGGCCGCCAGCCGAGCGGTCCGGGGACGAAGTGGAAGAGGCCGAGGGGCGACACCTCGACGCCCTCGACGCGCTTCGAGATGGCCCAGTACTGGTCCGCGCCCCAGAGGAAATCCGCCGGGGGATCCGCCGCGAGCAGCCGGTGGATTTGACGGTAGAGCTCCAGCCGCTTGGCCGGGTCCAGCTCGCGTCGGGCGGCCTCCATCATCCGGTCGGCTTCCAGATTGCGATAGAAGCCGATGTTCTGCCCTTTCGGCGGGAACTGGCTCGAGTGGTAGTACGGATACGGATCGAAGTTCGGCGGCAGGAAGTACAGAGCCGTCAGGTATCCGTCGAACTCGCCCGCCTTCCCGCGCTGCCCGAAGAGGGCCGAGTCGAGAGCCTGCGCCTTGAGCTCGACTCCCACCTTCTCGTACGCGCTCCGCAGGATCTCGACGAGGTTGCTGTCGGTCCGCGCCTGCGCCCGCACCAGAAGTTCCAGGGACGCTTTCTTTCCGCCCTTTCGCCGGGCGCCGTCCGCGCCTGCCTTCCAGCCCGCCGCGTCCAGCAGGCGCGCGCTTTCGGCGGGGTCGTAGGCCGGCGGTGCGACGTCGGGAGCGTTGGCCGCGACTCCGGGCGGATACGGTCCCGAGACGAGGGCGGCGCCCTCGGGAGGATACAGGCGCCGGGCCGTCTCCTCGCGAGGCCAGGCGAGGGCGAGGGCCCGCCGGACGCGCGCGTCAGCGAGCAACGGGCCCCGGCAATTCCAGACCAGCAGGACCTCGAGTGGCTGCGGCACCTTCATGAGGCGATTGCGAACGAGGAAGTCGGGTGAGGCCTCCGCCGTTTTTCTCTGGTCGCGGGTGACGCGAAACTCGTCGAGCTCCCCTCGCGCCCCGGCCCGGTAGCTCGTGTTGCCGTCGGGAATGACCCGAAAGACCACCTCTGAGAACGCCGCATTCGAGGGCACCGCCTCCGCCCGGCGCACCAGCCGGATCCTCTGGTTCGCGTCCCAGGACTCGAGACGGTAGGGGCCGCTGCCGATCGGGTGGCGGTCGGTCTCCGCCGGAGTCCGGGCGCGAGCGTACGCCGCCGCGGACACGATAGGCACGGCGAAGGCGAGAAGCCGCTCGGCGTAGGGCTTCGCGAATCGGACGCGCACGGTCCGGGGGTCCGGCATCTCGATCGAGGCGAGATCCTCGAAACCCCAGCTCCAGCTCGTGGCGTTGACCTTCGGGTCCCTCACGCGCTCGATCGTGAACCGCACGTCGTCGGAGGTTACCGGCGATCCGCTCTCCCAGGCCGCGTTCGGGTCGATGTGGAACTCGTACAGAAGCCCGTCGGGAGAAACGCTCCACGATCGGGCCAGCGCCGGCGCGGGGCGCAGAGCCTTGTCGACGCCGACGAGCGGGCGAAAGAGCAGGGCATCCACCCGGAGCCCCTCCTCTTCGGTCGACGTCGTGGGATCGAGCGTGGCGGGGTCGCCGACGAGGTGTCGATAGAGCGTCGTGGGCGGGGGGGCGCGGACTTCGCGGCGCTCGCACGACGAGGCCGCGAGCGCTCCCAGGACCAGAAGGCTCCACGAAAGACGCTTCATCGGCGGCGCCAGACAGAATAGCATCCCACGCGTGGCAACCGTGGTGATCGACATCGAGACCGCCGGGCTTCCCTGGGACGCGCTGGATGACGGGCAGAAAACCTACCTCCTGAAGAACGCAAGAACCGACGAAGAACGGCTGAAGCTCCCCGAGATGCTCTCTCTTTGGCCATTCACCGGCCGGATCATCGTCGTCGCGATGCTCAACCCGGTCACCGGCCGCGGCCGCATCTGGTACGAGAAGGAGGACGGCCGCGGGGAGGAGACGTCGGGCGACGGTCTCTTCACGTTCGTGGGCGACACCGAGCCCCTCTTCCTCGCCGAGTTCTGGAAATCGATGCGGCGGTTTCACCGCTTCGTGACGTTCAACGGCCGCGGCTTCGACGGCCCCTTTCTCATGCTCCGCAGCGCCGCGCTCGGCATCCCGGTCACGCGCAACCTCGTCGGCTACCGGTACTCGATCCGGCCGCACACGGACCTGCTCGAAGTGATCTCGTTCTTCGGCGCCTCGCGCAAGTGGAACCTCGATTTCGCCTGCAAGGCCTTCGGCGTGGCGAGTCCGAAGGAGCAGGGGTTGGACGGCTTCTCTGTCGGACATTTCTACCGCGCGGGCCGGCTGCGGGAGATTGCCCTGTACTGCCGGCGCGACGTGGAGGCGACGGCCGGCCTCTATCAGAGGCTGGAAAAAACCTTGCTCCCCGCCCTCGAACCCGCTAGAAGTCGGAGCTCCGAGCCTATGCTACGATGACCCGCTCATCTGAACAGACTGATCTTGAGGTCCTGAGGGAGCGCGCTATGGCCCGCAAACCCGCCAACGAAAGGGCTTCCGAGCGCGTCCCTATCGGCGCGCCCGCGACCCTCAAGTTCGGCGAGGAGGAGCTGACGGGCTACGTCGAGGTCGTCAACGTGGCGGGGATGTTCGTGGCGGCGACCCGCGCACCGCGGATCGGCGACTACGTCGAGCTGGTGTTCTCGCTGCCCGGGGACCGCCGCAGCTTCCGCGTTCGCGGCAACGTCGTGTTCCTAGACCAGACGCCCGGCCCCGGCGCGAAACGCCCGGGCTTCGGAGCCCGCTTCGAACGGCCACCCGTCACCCTGCTTGACGCCATCCGGAACCTGAACCGGGAGCACTAGGGGTCAGGTCTTCATTTTTCGGGATTTCAGCCTGTGCAGTACTGGGAGCTGGGGACGTGCCAGAAATCCGAAAAATGAAGACCTGACCCCCTCATTCGTTTCGGGATTTCAGCCACTCCGGTACCGTCAGCTGGAGACGTGCCAGAAATCCGAAAAATGAAGACCTGACCCCTTAGTTCGGCCTGGCCTGCACGAGCCTCAACGTGCTGTAGGTGAATTCGATCGTGGCGTCGACCTCGGCGAGAACGCCGGCCCCGGCCGAGGAGAACGTCGCGGGCTGCACGTTGGTGAGCTCCCAGCGGGCGAGCACGTTGTCCTGGTTGTCGCGGGCGACGAGCGCGACGCTCTTCGCGACGGGCGTTCCGGTATCCGTCGCGCCGTTCAACCAGTCCTGCAGCCGGTTGAGGCCGATCTGGGTGACCGACACGACGAGCCGGCGCTGGTCGGGGGAGTAGGCGGTGTCGAGACGCCGGGAATCGGTGCGTGTGACCGGATCGTGGTTGAACTCGATCCGGTAACCGATGACTCCCGCGGTCAGCACGCCGTCGACGAAGAACTGAAAGCTGCGCTCGCGCGGGTCCGGCCCCACCTGGGCGGACGCGGCCGAAGCGGAAACCAGGACCACCAGGACCATCAGCGAGCGCAGACGCACCATTCTTGCCTCCCCTCGTACGATCCCAGAGCCTAGCACTTCCCCCCGCGGTGCCCAAGAAACCGCGGACCGTCCGCCGCCCCTTGAAATCGAAGTCCGTTGGACGTAGAAAGGGGGGGTCAGGAGCCCCCGGCCGGCGGGCGATGGTGGTCGCCCGAAACTCGCGGTCGGGGTCTCCGGCTCACAAGGAGGTTGCATGAGTTCGAAAACCAAGGTTGCCATCGTCTCGGTCTTCGTGGCCGGCATCGCGATCCTCGGCGCAGGCGTCACCAGGGGTTCCAGCTCGGGCACTTACGACGTCACCGTGGACACCATCGAGGGCTGCTCGTGTCCGCTCTTCTGCCCCTGCTACTTCGGTCGCTCGAGCCCGGCGCACATGTGCGAGGCCAACAACGTGTACAAGTTCCGGAAAGGCAGCCACTACGGCGACGTGGACCTCTCCAACCAGATGCTCTGGATGACGATGGACCTGGGCGGCGAGTGGCACGAGAAGCCCGGCCCCGGCATGCCCGGCGCTTGGGCGGTCATCACCTTCGACAAGAGCTCGACTCCCCAGCAGCAGAAGGCCCTCGAACAGGTTTCCAAGGCCGTCTTCCCTATCACCTGGAAGAAGTACGAGACCCGCCAGGACTCGATCTCCTGGCAAGACGACGCGAAGATGTCGCACGCAAAGTTGGCGAGCGGCATGGCCGAGATCAAGCTCGACAAGACAGCCGGCCCCGATAAGAAGGGCCCTACGGTTGTGGAAAACCTCCAGTACTGGTGGTCCGCCTCGAACGAAGGCTTCGTTCTCGCATACTCGACGCACCACTTCAACGGCGACCCCAAGTTCTCGCACGAAAAGAAGAACGGGTTCAACATCGCCTGGACCGCGAAAGGGGACATCAAGCCCGAGGCAAAGAAGACCGCGATGAAGTAACCGGGAGAAGTTGACAGTTCACGGTCAACAGTCGGCAGGGATCTCTTCTGTTGACTGTTGACTGTTGACTGTTGACTAATACCTCCCGTGACGCCCGAAGACATCGCGCCCGAGTTTCGAACGCAGCCGAAGAACTACGCGAAGCCGGCGCCAATCGACGGCGTCCGGGTCCTGCGCCTGAAACGCTTCACCGACGACCGCGGGTTCTTCCTCGAGATCTTCCGCGCGAGGGCCGACCACCCGGAAAGCCGAGAGCTCGCCGATTTCTTCCAGGGCGTGCCCGTGGCGCAGGTGAACTTCTCCGTCGTGGACGCGGAGGGGCACATCAAGGGCCTCCATTACCACCTGAAGCAGGACGACATCTGGTTCGTGCCGCCGCCCTCGAAGGCCAAGTTCGTGCTCTACGACGTTCGCAAGAGCTCCCTCACGTTCGGAGCCACGCAGGTCCTCGTGGCCGGAGGCGGCCAGGACCTGCTCGTCCGCATCCCCGCCGGCGTGGCCCACGGCTATCGGCCGCTGACGAACCCCTGCGCGCTCCTGTACTTCGTGACGGAGACCTTCGACCCGGCGAAACCCGACGAGCTCCGCATCCCCTGGGACCACCCGGCCGTCAAGGCGTTGTGGGACGTGCCGAACGGGTGATATTTCCCGCCAGTCCCTTCATCGCCTCCTCGGACA
>JBKJWL010000174.1:0-4284 GCA_046716885.1 Thermoanaerobaculia bacterium
TCGGCGCCGAGCGCCATGCGGATCCCGATCTCGCGGGTGCGCTGGGCGACGCCGAACGAGATGACGCCGTAGATCCCGAGAGCGGCGAGCAGCAGCGCGGCGGCGGCAAAGCCCGCCACGAGCAGCGTCAGGAACCGCGGGCGAGCGACCGTCGCTGAAACGATCTCGGGGAGTGGCGCGACGCGGGAGATGGGCAGGTCGGGGTCGATCCCTCGGATCGCCGCTCGAGCCGCCGAGGCCAGCGCCGCGGGATCCGACGACGTCCGAAGGAAGATTTTGAGGCTCGACCTCGGGAAGATCGACATCGGGACGTAGATCGTGCCCCGGGGAGTCACGTCGAGGCCCTCGTTTCGGACGTTCCCCACCACGCCCACGACCTCGAGCCGCATCTTCCCGATCACCAACCCTTTTCCAATCGGATCCTCGCTGCCCCAGAGACGCCGGGAGAGGGCGTTGTTGACGTGGAGCACGGGAGCGCCGCTCTCGATGTCCGATTCGCGGAGGTCCCGTCCGCGGAGCACCGGAATACCGAGGGCCGCGAAATACCCAGGGGTCACGATGACGGTCCCGGCCTCCGGGGCGACCGTGCCGACATCGCCGCGGCCTTCGAGGGTGAACTTGTAAGCCTCGCCGCCGCCATGGAGGGGAAGGGTCTTGCTCGCGCCTACGGCCACGACACCCGGAAGGGACCGAAGCCGCGTGAGGATGGCGGACCGGTAGGCGGCGTCTTTCTCGGCGGCGAAAACGGCGTCGGGAATGCTGATCGAGAGGGCCAGGACCGATTCGGCGCGTAGACCCGTCTCCACGTGCGTGAGCCGCCAGAAGCTACGGATCAAGAGCCCCGCGCCGAAGAGAAGGGCGACCGCCAGGGCCGTTTCACCGAGCACGAGCCCGCGAGACAGGCGCCGTCCGCGGCGGGCCGGAGTGCCGAAGCGGCCGCCGCCGTCGAGCGAGCCGCGCAGAGCGGCGGTCGTGTGCATTGCCGGCAGCAGCCCGAAGGCGAGACCCGTGCCGATCGTGGCCAGCACGGCGAAGGCGAGGACCGTCGCGTTCAAGCCGATCTCGTTCGCGCGAGGCACCTGGCCGCCCGCGAGCGCGAGCAGGCCGTCGATTCCCCAGCGCGCGAGGAGCACTCCCAGCGCTCCGCCGGCCAGAGACAGCCCGAGGCTCTCGGTCAAGAGCTGTCTCACCAGCCGGGCGCGTGAGGCGCCGAGGGCGGTCCGGATCGCCATCTCGCGCTCGCGCGCGCTGCCCCGGGCGAGGAGGAGGTTGGCGACGTTGACGCAGGCGATCAGGAGGAGGAGGCCGACGGCCCCCAGAAGCACCAGGATCGGCGCCCGCACGTCGCGGGTCAGCGAGGCTGGCAGCGGAACGAGGATCGCGCGATCGAAGCCGGCGTTGCTGGCGGGGTACTGTCGGGCCAGTCGCGAGAGAAGCGCGTCCACGCCGGCGCCGGCCGACACGAGCGTCGCGCCCGGCCGCAGGCGACCCAGGACCTGGAGCCAGCGAACCTCGCGCCTGTGGGGCACGGAGTCTTCGCCGACGGTCGAAAGGGGCACCCAGGCCTCCACCTCCGCGTCGGGAATCTGGAAGGCCGGGGGCATCACGCCGGCGACCGTGTAGGGGGCGCCGTCGAGCGTGATCTGGCGGCCGACGATGCCCGGGTCGCCACGGAAACGGCGCTTCCACAGCGCGGAGCTCAAGACGACGACATGGTCGCGCCCCGGCCGGTCGTCCTCGGGCGCGAGGGTTCGTCCAAGGCTGGCGGGAAGCCCGAGCGTATCGAAGAAGCTCCCGGAGACCGTGGCCGCAGGCACGCGCTCGGGCTCGCCGGCGCCGGTCAGGTTCATTCCCGAGAGATTCGGGAAGTACGAGTACGCCGCCACGCTCGCCAGATCGGGGCGGGCCTGTTCGAGGTCTTCGAAATCCTGCGGCGAGAAGCTCGCTCCGGGGACCGCGGTATCGGGACGCAGATGGCCGATGCGTACGAGCCGCTCGGAATCCCGGTAGGGAAGCGGCTGGAACAGCACGCCGTACGCGACGCTGAAGATCGCCACGACCGCGCCGATTCCGAGGCCGAGGGTCAACACGACGATCGCGGGCCATCCGGGGCTGCGCGCGAGCGAGCGAGCGGTGAATCGGAGGTCGCGCAGAAGAGTCGTCATTCGTGGTTTCCCTTCCGTCTGGCCTGAGCGCCAGGGACGGCGCCCATCTAGCTCACTCGGTATCCACTCTCCTTGAGCTCCTCCTCAGAATGCGCGCGCTCCTCGCCGCGCTCTTCCTCGACGACGCGGCCGTCGAAGAGGTGGATCGTGCGGCCGGCGTGTTTGGCGAAGCGGGGGTCGTGGGTGACCATGCAGATGGTCGCTCCGGCGCGGTGGAGCTCCTGCAGCAGGTTCATGACCGCCTCGCCGTTGACCGAGTCGAGGTTGCCCGTCGGCTCGTCGGCGAGGAGGATCAGGGGAGAGCCCGCGATCGCGCGCGCCACGGCCACGCGCTGCTGCTGGCCGCCGGAGAGCTGCGAGGGGAAGTGCTTCATGCGGTGCGCCATGCCGACTTTCTCGAGCGAGTCGTGGACGCGCTTCTTGCGCTCGTGCGCGGGCATGCCGCGATACGTCAGCGGCAGCTCCACGTTCTCGTAGACCGACAGGTCACCGATCAGGTTGAAGCTCTGAAAAATGAAACCGATCTCTCGATTGCGGATGCGCGCCCGCTCCGAAAGCGTCAGCGACTCCGAGGGCTTCCCGTTGAGCCAGTACCGGCCCTGGCTCGGGGAGTCGAGAAGCCCGAGCAGCGACAGCACTGTCGACTTGCCGCAACCCGAAGGCCCGGCAATCGACACGTACTCGCCGTGGGCGATCTCCAGGTGCACTCCCGAGAGCGCATGCGTCTCGACCTCGTCGGTGAAGAAGACCTTCGTGACGCCGTCGAGCTTGATGACCGGATGTCCGTTCGTGCTCATTCGCGCTCCTTCATTTCAATCGCACGCGGTCGTGCGCGTCCCACGCGCTCATGTCGGAGAGGATCACTTTGTCCCCGGGCTTCAGACCTTCGAGGATTTCCACCGTGTTGACCGAACTCTTCCCGAGACGCACCTGCACGCGCACCGCCTCGTCTCCGTCTTCCTCGACGCGGAAGAGGCCGACCAGGCTCTTTTCCTGACCGAAAGCCGGGCGCCCGACGAAGAGCACGTCCTTGAGCCGGTCGAGCTCGATAACACCGTCGACGGAGAGATCCGGCCGCGCCCCCTGCGGCAGCGCGCCCTCGAGCGCCACGTCGACCGTGACCGTTCCGTTCAAGACGGCGGGATCGATGCGCGCCACCCTGCCCGGGACGACTCCGTTGCGCGTGTCGATCGAGGCGGGCTGGCCGATCTGGAGGTCCTTCGCCTGCGTCTCGGCGATCTTGAGCTGGGCCTTCAGCTTCGTCGGCTCGGCGACCTTGGCGAGTGTGGACCCGGGGGCGACCTGCTGTCCGACCTGGACGGGCAGCTCCTGGAGAACGCCTGGAATTCCGGCGCGCACGTGGAGAGCGTCCTTCTGCGAGTGCTTCAACGCCGCGAGGGCCTCGAGCTGATCGACCTTCGCCTCCTGGACGGCGATCTGGGCTTTCGCGGCGTCGGCGACGGTCGCCACCCGCTTTTCCTCGATCGCGTTGCGCGTGGCGAGCTCCTCGGCCCGCACCCGCGACAGCTTGACCGTCAGCCCCGCGATGAGGCCTTCCTTGTAGAGGCCCTCGTTGGCCTCGGCCTGGAGCTGCGCCTGGTGGAAGTCCGAGCGCACCGTGGCGGCAGCGGCCTGCTGGTCCATGACATCGCGTTGGGAATGCGCCCGCACGTTCGTCAGCTCCGCCCGGGCCCCGAGCACCTGCGATTCGGCGTCGAGGGCTTCGCGCTCCAGCTCCGGGTTCGACATCTCGATCAGAATCGAGTCGGGCCGTACGGGTGCGCCGGGGAGGATCACGAGCCGCTCGACCCGTCCCTCGGTCGAGGCGGAGATGAAGCGAATCTCCTGCGGCACGAGCGTCCCCGGGCCGCGCACCTGCCGCAGCATCGGGCCCCGCTTGACGGTATCCATCCACACCGTGCTCTTCTCGACCGTCGGCGCGGCCGGCTTGAGCCGCGACTGTCCGAGTGTGATGAGCAGAATCCCGGCGGCCGACGCGGCGCCGATGATCAGCCGCTTCTTGCGGCGCTTCTGAGCGAGGTCCTCTCGGAGGATGTCCACGGCCTGCTGCAAGGGCGAGAAACGTGCCACGGAGCGACGCGGCTAAGTGATTGAAAGC
>JBKJWL010000175.1:0-22934 GCA_046716885.1 Thermoanaerobaculia bacterium
TCCGGGTCCAGGGCGACCGGGATCCTCTGACCCTCGCCCTTTCGCCCGGGGAAGAAGTATCCCGAGCGCGACACAGGCGCCCGCATTCCGGCGCGCTCCAGCAAAACTTCGAGCGCCATCGCGTACAGCGCGGGCTGAATCCGGCGGCCGCCGTGGATCCCGAGCTTCTCGCGGAACGAGAACGCGCCGCCCGTCTTGTAGTCCCAGACGTGGAAGGTGCCGTCCGGCGCCTCGTCGACGCGGTCGATCGAGCCGCGCAGCGCGAGCTTGCGCCCGCCGCCGACGGGGATCTCGACTGCTTCGCGGCTGGCGACGGGCCCCCGCACCGTCGCCCGCGACAGGCCGAAAGGAATCTCGAAGAACCGGGGCGTGACCTGGCGGCAGTGCGCCTCTTCGAGCTTGAGAAAGGCGCGGCCGGCGAAGAGGATCTCTCCGCGGCGCTCCTCGAAGGCGAGCTCGCTCGCGGGCGGGATCCTCTCCCGCCATCCGCGGATCTGGCCCTCCGCGAGCTCCTCGATCAGGCCCGCGTGGCGCGCCGCGTCGGGCTTCTCGCCGGCCTCGGTGATTTTCTCAAAAAACAGGCGGAAGACCTCGTGCAGCAGCGAGCCCGCCATCATGGGGTCGAGCCATCGCGTGGCGTCGCGCTCGATCGACTTCGGAGGCTCGATGAAAAGGACGCTGCGGAGAAAGTACGAGAACGGACACTTTGCCAGCTCCTGGAGTCGCGAGGCAGACTGGGGTTTGCCGGTCACCCGCGGATCGAGCTCCGGAGTGCCGGAGGAGACCCAGCCGTCGTAGATCGTGAAGTCCTCCGAGCCGCGCGCGGTCTCGGCGCGGTGCCCCTCGCCGAGGTGCGCGTGGAGGGCGCGCACGGCCGGAGCAGAGGCTCCTGCGGCACCGCCCCGCAGGCGCGAGAGCCACCACTCGGTGTCGTCGAGCGCCGCACCGGTGCCGGGCGCAAATCCCGCGGGCTCGGGCAGGGCAGCGAGAAGCGCGCTGTAGTCGGCCTCCGGGTCGCCCGAGGCTTCGCGGTGCAGAGCGAGGAAGAACGGGGACGGGAACTGCTCGCTCTGCTGGTCGAGGCTCCGGAGTCTCCAGCTCGAGTAGCTCGCCGTGAATTCCCCGGCGAGCCGGGCGAGGCAGGACTGCAGCGCGGCCGTCGCGTCGCGCGGGCGCTCCCTGTGCATCGGAAGCCGGACGGGAGCGAGGAGCCGGTTGATGCCCCGTCGCTCGTCGTCGAGAAGGACCGGATCCTCGAGATCGCCTCCCGGATGGCGCGCTTCGTCCAGCCCCAGCAAATACGCGTGGCGGCGCCCCGAGAACCCGCCCGCCGGGAAATGCGCCGCGTGGGCTCGGCCGGCGCGCGGTCGGTCCGCGCCGATCGAGAGCTTCCGGACCGCCTCGAGGAGGCGCCCGACGGCGTCCTCGACCGGAAGCTCGACCGGCGGCAGCACCTCGAGCTCCTCCAACAGCTTCTGGAGGGCGGCGAGGGCGATGCCGTCGAGCGGGTCGGAGCTCCGGCCGAAGTCGGTGACGAACAGTCGGCAACCGCGTGCGAGCGCCCCGGGATCGGCTCGCTCGCGTGTGCCCGGGGCGGCCAGGGTGACCGCGCGCTCCGCGAAGTCGCGCGCGCGGCGGGCGGCAGCCAGAAGGCGGCGCCGGCGCTCTTCGTGCGCGGCGCGCTCGTCCTCGTCGGGCTCCTCGTCGCGCCGGAACTCCGGGGGCGCCTCGAGCTCCGCGACCAGGCGATCGAGGCTGGCCCCGTGGCGGTGCGGCCCCCATCCGATCTGCGCGTCGCGAAGGGCGCGCGCGACCGCCTGGCGGCCCGGAGGTTCCTCGCCGGCGGTCGGCATGCGGGCGAGCGTCAGAGCGCCCGAGGCCAGGGCTTCCCGCAGCCGGTCGGCCGCGAAGCCCTCGCCGATCCAGCGCAGAAAGGCGAGCGCGGCCTGTCCCGGCCGCGTAAAGGAGGCGGCGACTCCGGAGCCGAAGGTCAGAGGGACGTCCTGCTCGCGCGAGAGCTCCCACAGGAGCGCGGGGTAGGTCGAGGGGTCGGTGTAGAGGATCTCGACCTCGTCGAACGGGATGCCGCCGGCGAAGATGCGGCGGAAGACCTCGCGAATCTCGTTCTCTTCGCCCGTCGCGCGGAAAAGACGGGCCTGGCGGGCGCGCCGGGCCCACCCGGACGGCGGCTCATCGGCGAGGGTCACGAGGCGCCCGCCGGCGATCGACTCGAGAAGGCGCCGCTCGACGGCCGGCAGCTCGAGGCCCGCGGGCAGCAGGTACCAGGCTCCGGCGGTCGGCGGCCGCGCCTCGGCGGCCGCGAGCGCGCGCCGCAGGACATCCGCCCGGTCGACGGAGCGCCCCTTCGCGAGCCCCGCGTCGTAGCGGCCCAGGATCGCGCGGAGCTCGCGCGACTTGCGCGCGTCCGTGAAGGCGGCCGCCGGAAGCGCCCCGGGCGAGATCCCGGCGGCACGCAACTCCTCGAAGGTCGCCTGCAGCGCACGGTGGAAACCGGGCCGATCGGCCAGCGGTCCGAAGTAGGACTTCGGCGTCAGCGCCTGCGCCGCGGCGGCCTCGACGAGCGCGAGCGCCTGTGCGCGCGACAGCAGGCGGAGCCCCTCGCGCGCGAGCTCGGGCCCGACGAGGGCGTGCGCCAGGTTGCGGACGGTCTCGACGCGCAGGTTGACCCACGGATGCCCCTCCCGGGCGAGTCGCTCGACGATCTGGTGGCCGACCAGGAGCGAAGGCGCGACGAAGACCTTCTCCTCGAGCGGATGCTCGGCGCAGACGCGCGCGAGCTCCGCGATCAGGCCCGGGGCCGGCGGCGCGGCAGGGTTCGCCGGCTCGTCGAACGGCAGGAAGGGTTGTTCCACCATCGTCGGCGCCCATTCTTACGCAGGAAGCGGACAAACGAGGTCCGTTCGTTTCGAGTAGACTGCGGCTGGAAACGGGGGAGCCCACTTCGCGCCCGCGCGCGAACGGCTGAGAGTCCGGTGCGAGGTCGCGCCGGAGACCCCGCGAACCTGATGCGGGTAATGCCGCCGTAGGGAGGATCGGAATGAGCACTCGTCGCGAGGCGATTCCGTCGAACGCCGTCGTTGACCGCGAACCGCTGCCCGGGTCGCGCAAGGTCCATGTCCCCGGTCCCCATGGGATGCGCGTCCCCTTCCGCGAGATCGCGCTGAATCCGACCCGCGGGATGCGCGGCGAGACGGAGCTCAATGCCCCGTTTCGCGTCTACGACACGTCCGGGCCGTACACGGACCCGGCGGCGGAGATCGACCTCGAGAACGGCCTGCCGGAGCTACGGCGCCCGTGGATCCTGGCGCGAGGCGAGTACGACCGCGTCACACCCCGCCGCGAGAACGCGCCCGGCCTGGTGCTGACGCGCCGCCGCGAGGCGCTGCGCGGGCGCGGCAACGTCACGCAGATGCACTACGCGAAGAGGGGAGAGATCACGCCCGAGATGGAGTTCATCGCGATCCGGGAGAATCTGCCCGCCGAGCTCGTGCGGGACGAGGTCGCGCGCGGGCGGGCGATCATCCCGGCCAACATCAACCATCCCGAATCCGAGCCGATGGTCATCGGCCGCAAGTTTCTCGTCAAGATCAACGCCAACATCGGCAACTCGGCCGTCGGCTCCTCGATCGAGGAGGAAGTCGAGAAGATGACCTGGGCGACGCGCTGGGGCGCCGACACGGTGATGGACCTGTCGACGGGACGGAACATCCACGAGACGCGGGAGTGGATCCTGCGCAACTCGCCAGTACCGATCGGGACGGTCCCCATCTACCAGGCGCTCGAGAAGGCCGGAGGCAAAGCCGAGGAGCTGACCTGGGAGATCTTTCGGGACACCCTGATCGAGCAGGCGGAGCAGGGCGTCGACTATTTTACGATCCACTCCGGCGTGCGCCTCGCGTATGTCCCTCTCACGGCCGCCCGCGTGACCGGTATCGTCTCTCGCGGCGGCTCGATCATGGCGAAGTGGTGTCTCGCGCACCACCAGGAGTCGTTTCTGTACACGCGCTTCGAGGAGATCTGCGAGATCCTGAAGACGTACGACGTCTCCTTCTCTCTGGGCGACGGGCTGCGGCCCGGCTCGACGGCCGACGCCAACGACGCGGCGCAATTCGCGGAGCTCGAGACGCTCGGCGAGCTGACGAAGACGGCCTGGGCGCACGACTGCCAGGTCATGATCGAGGGCCCCGGCCACGTCCCGATGCACCTGATCCGCGAGAACATGGAGAAGCAGCTCGCCGTTTGCCACGAGGCGCCGTTCTACACGCTCGGCCCGTTGACGACCGACATCGCGCCCGGCTACGACCACATCACCTCGGCGATCGGCGCCGCGATGATCGGCTGGTTCGGCACCGCGATGCTCTGCTACGTGACGCCCAAGGAGCACCTCGGCCTGCCGGACAAGAAGGACGTCAAAGACGGCGTCATCGCCTACAAGATCGCCGCGCATGCCGCCGACCTCGCCAAGGGTCACCCGGGCGCCCGTGCCTGGGACGACGCGCTGTCGAAGGCGCGTTTCGAGTTCCGGTGGGAGGACCAGTTTCACCTCGCCCTCGACCCTGAAACCGCGCGCGAGTTCCACGACGAGACCCTGCCGGCCGAGGGCGCGAAGGTCGCCCACTTCTGCTCCATGTGCGGCCCGCACTTCTGCTCCATGAAGATCACGCAGGACGTGCGCGAGTACGCCGCGGCGTTGGGCGTGGCGGAGGAACACGCGCTGGAGACGGGTCTGGCGCAGAAGTCCGCCGAGTTTCTCCACGACGGCGCGGAGATCTATAAGAAGGTCTGAGCACCGTTTTCCCGCCCGTCAGTGGAGCGCCGCCTTGGCGCTGCCCTCACGGGCACGTCTTGAACGCCGACGTGTCCTGGATCGGTGCGAACGGGACTCCGAGATCGTTGTTCCTCGTAACCACGGTGCCGTAGCTCATATCGGTATACGTCAGGTCCACCTTTACGTTGGTCAATCCCGCGGCGAAGATCCAGATAGAGTTGAACGGGTCCGCGCAGAAGGGCAGGACCTTAGTCACCACCTCGACGTTGGTCGGATCGAAGAACCAGAAGTACCCCGTGTTGCCCGTCAGGGTAGCGGCGTGAGCCGCTCCATTTCTTCCGTGCTGAGTCGAAGTCGGCCGTGACCGCACCCACCCCCCTCTGCTTGCCCCCTCTGTAGTCTTTCGGGGCGGCCGCTTCTCTTATCCGTGTGAGGTGTTCTAATGAGGCTACTTCGGAACGATAGAGGCAAATCCTTGCGGCGAGGCGGACGCTCCGCAGCGTTGATCCTGGCTCTCCTCGGGGCGGGCCTGGCTGGCGTCGCCCGCGGTCAAGCTGTCACGGAGTTTCCGACCCCCACAGCCAACAGCGGGCCTCTTGGCATCGCGGCCGGCCCAGACGGCAACCTTTGGTTCACCGAAAACGGGGCCAACCAGATCGGGCGGATCACGACGGGGCCCTGTGTCGCCAACGACACGACGCTGTGCCTGAGCGCCGGCCGCTTCATGGTCACCGCCGACTTCGAGACCCGGGACGGACGAAATGGAGCGGCTCACGCCGTTACGCTGACGGCCAACACGGGGTACTTCTGGTTCTTCGATCCGACCAACGTGGAGGTGGTCACGAAGGTCCTGCCCTTCTGCGCGGACCCCTTCAACTCGATCTGGATCTTCGCCGCGGGCTTGACCAACGTGAAGGTGGACCTGACGTACACGGATATGAACAACGGCACCGTGGTCACGAAGAACAACGATCTCGGAGTCCCGTTCGCGCCGATCCTGGACACGTCGGCGTTTGCGACCTGCCCGTGATTTCGCCGGGAGGGCCGGGAGATCTACCGGAAGGTCTGAGAGGGCCCGGGAGGAGTACGATTCGACCCCCGGGGCAGCGAGAGCAGGCAGCAAGCGGCGAGCAATGGCTCGCCATGCCGCGGAAATGGAGAGGGCGAAGGATGCCGGGAAGCGCGGTCACCCGGGTACGGGGCGCGGTCCTCGCGGGAGTCCTGTCGCTCGCCGCCGTCTGCGTTTTCGCTCAGGCCACCGGCACGACGACGGGCGACCTGCGCGGGCAGGTGAGGGACGACGCGGGGACACCGCTCTCCGGCGTTGAAGTCACAGCCGCCAACCGGGAAAACGGGCTGACGCGCTCGGCCACGACGGGCGAGCACGGAGAGTTCGTCCTCCGATTTCTTCCGCCCGGCAGCTACGGCGTCACGGCGGTCCAGAAGGGGCTCCAGACCCTCCGGGTGGAGCGGGTCGGCGTCGCGGTGGGGTCCACGGCACAGCTCGAGCTGACGATGGCGTTGGAGCCGGTCGCTGAAAGCGTGACAGTCGACGCGGGATCGCAGCCGCTCGACCTCGCCTCGATCGAGCTCGCGACCGCGATCACCGAGACTGAGATTCGCAATCTCCCGATCAACCGGCGCAATTTTCTCGACTTCGCGCTGACGACTCCCGGCGTCACGCTGGACCGCGGACCGCAGACCGGCGCCGCGACGACGTCGGGGTTTTCGGTCAATGGGCAGGACCCCCGGTTGAACAACGTGCTGCTCGACGGGCTCGATGACAACGACGCGGCCGTCGGCGCGGTGCGGTCGGCCGTCCCGCAGGAGGCGGTCCGCGAGTATCAGGTGATCCGCGCCCCGTACTCCCCCGAGTACGGCCGGACGGGAGGCGGCGTGATTAACGTCGTGACCCGTTCGGGCTCGAACGGCCTGCGGGGAACGGCCTTTCTGTTCTACCGCGACGAGAGCCTTTCCGCCGAGCACCCTCTTACCGGCACGAAGACGCCCTACCAGCAGTTCCAGTTTGGCGCCGCGGTCTCCGGCCCGATTCTTCCCGACCGGCTCTTCTATTTCGCGGCGGCGGAGCGGCTGGACGTCACGGATGCGAACGTCGTGACGATCGATGAGAATGTCGCGCAGACGTTGACCCGGGCAGGCTTCCCGGTTGAGGCGGGCGCCTTTCCCTTTCGCCGCGACCGGACGTCAGTCTTCGCGAAGCTCGACGCGGCTCCCTCGCCGTCTCAGGCCTGGGCGCTGCGGGGGACGTGGTCTACCGACACGGACGAGAACCAGCAGCCCTGGGGTGGGACGGTCGCCCGGAGCGGGGGCGGAGTGCGCGACATCGAGGACGGGGCTCTCGGTTTGACGGGGATCTCGCTCTTCGGCGCCAGCGCCTCGAATGAGCTCCGTGCGCTCTACACCGACCGTACGCATCGGCTCGAGTCGCTCGACCCGACCGGTGGGCCTTCGATCGCCATCCTCGGGTTCGCGACCTTCGGGACGCAGGCGTTCCTTCCGCAGCCGAGGGACAGCCGGACCTTCCAGGCGTTCGACGCCGTCTCCTTCTTCCGCGGTCAGATCACCGGGAAGGCGGGATTCGACTACGTCCACACGGACCTCAAGGGGAGTCTGCCGCTGTATTTCGCCGGCCTGTACCAGTTCGCACCAGTGACCGGGGGGACGGCCTTCGACGACTTCGAGAACGGGATCCCCGCGGCTTTCGTGCAGGGCTTCGGCGACCCGGCGCGGGAGGTGAGCACGGACCGGCTCGGAGTTTTTGTGCAGGCCGAGTGGACGGCCGGCAGCCGGCTCGTGATCCGGGCCGGTCTTCGCTACGACTACGAGAATCCCGCGGACCCGTTCCCTGCCGACAGCGACAACCTGGCTCCGCGGCTTTCGTTCTCCTGTGCGCCCGGCGAGCGCTGGCGCGTTCGAGGAGGTCTCGGGCGTTTTTATGCGGTGGCTCCGATCGGACCGATGTTCGCGGTGGGTGTCCTGGATGGAACTGCCACGCGGATCCTCCTCCGAACGCTCCAGGAAGACCCGTTTGATGTGCTGACCGACATCTGGGGTCAGCCGAATCACCGCTTTGCGAACGAGGCGGAGGCCGGAGACTTCCCCCCGGCGGTCTTTCGGCCCGGTCGGTTCGAGAGCGCGCACACGGACCTCGCGAGTCTCGGCGTCGAAACGGATCTCGGCCGCGGCTGGTCGGCGTCTCTCGATTACCTGCATGCGCGCGGTCGGGCGATTCTCGTCGAGCGAGATCTGAATCCGATCGACCCGACCACCAAACCTCCGGCCCGGCCGTATCCCGAATTCCGCGACATCCGCCTCTACGAGTCCACGGGCAATTCCTGGTACGACGGGATCACGGCTTCGCTCAAGACCGGCCTCGCCGGGCCGCTCCAGGTTGCGGCCTCGTACACCTACGCCGACGCCGAGAACGACTACATCGATTTCTCGGTGGGGCAGCCGCAGGACCCCCTCGATCCGGACGGAGAGCTCGGCCCGACGGTCCACGTTCCCAGGCACCGGGCCACGCTCGCCGCTGTTTGCTCGACCCCGCGGACCGGGCGCTGGTGGACGAGGGACTGGACCTTATCGGCTATCTCGGACATCTCCATCGGGCGTCCTTACAACCAGCTGGCGGGGTTCGACCGCAACGGCAACGGCGACCCCGCGTCCGATCGGCCGGAAGGTGTCGGGCGCGACGAGGAGACCCTCCCGACGTACTGGAATGTGGATCTGCGGGTGGGCCGGCGCATTCCGCTGCAGCCGCTGGAGCTCGAAGCCACGCTCGAGATTTTCAACCTCTTCAATCGTACGAACGTGCTCGAGGTCAACAACGTCCGGTATCGAAGCCGTGCGCTCGACGAAAACCCGGACTTCGGCCATCCGACCCGGGTTGCGGACCCCGCGAGGCTGCAGTTCGGCCTGCGCGTGACCTTCTGAGAGAGGTCACAGCGGCCCCGGCCTGGCGCTAGAATCCAGGGCAACGAACCCGATGCCCTTAAAGGCCGGCACGCGTCTTGGCCCGTACGAGGTCGTCTCGGCGCTCGGCGCCGGGGCGATGGGGGAGGTCTACCGGGCCCGCGACAGCCGCCTCGGGCGGGAGGCGGCGATCAAGGTGCTCCCTGCCGCCTACTCCTCCGATCCGGAGAGCCTCCGGCGGTTCGAGCACGAAGCGCGGGCGGCCTCTGCGCTCAATCACCCGAACATCGTGACCGTGTACGACATCGGGTCTGTGGACTCCGTCTCTTACATCGCGATGGAGCTCGTCGAGGGGCGAAGTCTGCGGGATCTGCTCTCGGACGGTCAGCTGCCTCTGCGCAAGATCCTGGAGATCGGCTCGCAGATTGCCGAGGGGCTTGCGGCCGCCCACGCCAAAGGCCTCGTGCACCGGGACCTGAAGCCCCAGAACCTCATGGTCACGAAAGAGGGGCACGTCAAGATCCTGGACTTCGGTCTCGCCAAGCTGGCGAGTCCCGCGTCGCTTGGAAGCGGAAGCGACGACATGGCGCAGACGGCCGAGCGCTCTCTCACGACCCCGGGCACGATCCTGGGCACGGTCGGCTACATGTCTCCGGAGCAGGCGAGGGGAGAGCCGGCGGACTCTCGCTCGGACCAGTTCTCCCTGGGCGTCATCCTTTACGAGATGGCGTCGGGAAAGAGAGCCTTCGACCGGGGATCGGCCATCGAAACGCTCTCCGCGATCCTCCGTGACGAACCGACTCCGCTGGAAGCGGCGGACCCCCGTCTCCCGGGGCCCTTTTGCTGGGTCGTGGAGCGCTGCCTCGCCAAGGAAGCCGCGACTCGGTACGAGTCCACGCGCGATCTCGCCTGGGATCTCAAAGGCCTCTGGGCTCACCTGTCGCACCCGAGCGGTGCGCTCTCGGCGGCGGCCTCCGCTGCCCCCCGGCGTTCGACGTTGCGCCGCGCCCTCATGGCGGCGGGAGCCGTCGCGGCTGCGGCTCTGGCGGCCTTCGCCGTGGCTCGTTGGCGCCGCGCGCCCGAACCGCCCGTGTTCGACGCGCTGACCTTCCGCCGGGGCACGATCTGGTCCGCCCGCTTCGCGCCCGATGGCAGGACCGTGATCTACGCGGCGGCCTGGGAAGGCGCCCCGTTCCGGCTCTTCCAGAAGGGTCCGGAGAGCGCGACCTCGCGGCCGCTCGATTTTCCGGAAGCCAACCTGCTTTCGGTCTCCCGATCGGGGGAGATCGCCGCCGCGGTGCGCTTCCGCGTCGTTCCGCCGGGGGGCGTGACACTCGGAACATTGGTTCGGGCGCCCCTCCTCGGAGGGGCGCCGCGCGAGATCGAGGAGGACGTCCTCTTCGCCGATTGGTCGCCGGACGGGAAGGATCTGGCGGTCGTGCGCTCCGTGGCCGGAAAGACGGTTCTGGAGTTTCCGATCGGGAAGAAGCTCTACGAGACCGACGGTCTCGCGACACACCTCCGGGTCTCGCCCAAGGGAGAGCTCGTGGCGTTCCTGGATCACCCCACGGCGGGGGACAACCGCGGCTCCGTCGCCCTCATCGACCGCGCGGGTAAGAAGCGCACTCTCTCCGGGGACTGGGCGGCGATCGAGGGGCTGGCCTGGCATCCGCGCGGCGAAGAGATCTGGATCAGCGGGACGAGGGAGCAACAGGCTCACGCCGTGTACGCCGTGTCGCTCTCCGGCAAGACGCGGGTCGTGGCGAGGGCTCCCGGAAACCTGACGATCCAGGACGTCTCTCCCGACGGGCGGGCGCTAGTGACTCGGAACAGCTCGCCGATCGGAATCGTCGCGCGCCCCCGCGGCGCGCCGGCCGAGCGGGACCTCTCCTGGCTCGACGCGTCGCTCCTGACCGACCTTTCTCCCGACGGGGAGAAACTTCTGTTCACCCAGTTCGGGCGGACGGTCGGCGCCTTGTACACGGGATTTCTCCGCGGGGTCAACGACCCAACCCCGATGCGTCTCGGAGACGGGTATTCGCAGGGCCTGTCGCCGGACGGCAGCCGCGTGGTGTCGATCGTCGGTTTCGCGCCGCCGCAGCTACACCTGCTCCCCACCGGAGCGACAGGGGCGGGCCAGCCAACCCGAGTGTCGCCACGGGGGTTGAGCCTGGTCTGGTGGGCCGACTGGTTCCCCGACGGGAAGCGCCTCGTCCTTGCCGGCGCCGAGCCGGGGCACGGCATGCGGCTCTACGCGTGCGACCCGGCGGACGGGCAGACGCGAGCGTTGACGCCCGAAGGAATTCTCGTCGACCACTATCAAGGCATTCCGATGTCTCCGGACGGAAAGCGCATGGCCGCGCTCCTGCCCGACCGCCGCCTCGGGGTCTTCCCGGCGGAAGGGGGTCAAGGGCAGCCCATACCGGATCTGCCGGTCGGCCAGGTTCCGATTTCCTGGACGCCGGACGGAGAGTCGCTCCTCGTCTTCCGGATGGATGAGTCTCCCGCACAGGTGCTGCGCGTGGACGTTGCGACGGGCAAGCGAGAGCTCTGGAGGACGGTCGCGCTCTCCGATCCGACGGGAGTTCACGGTTTCCCGTCGATTCGCGTGACCCCGGACAAGAGCGTCTACGCGTACTCCTACGCGCGTTTCCTGTCGGAGCTCTACGCCGTCGACGGCCTGGATTAGGCGCCGGCGCTACGCCGGGGAGGTCCAGCGCCCCGGAGCGAGCATCGCGGCCATGCGCTCCGGGTTCTGGATCCCCTGATCGGACATCCAGGCGTCGGCGTCCCCGACGAGCGTGCGGCCACTCTCGCCGCCGAGCAGCTTTCCGCGGCACCGTCGTGCGACCGTGGCATGCAGGGCCATGTCGACGGCGTCGAGCTCCCGTTCGGCGGCCTCGAGCAATGAAGCCGCGACCTCCGGCTCCCGGCGGCTCGCCGCGACGCCGGCCCGCAGCAGACGCGCCAGCGCGTTGCTCCACGGCATCTCTTCGCGTTCGATGCGGCGGGTGTCGCGAGCGGCCACGCGGAGAAGGCTCTCGAGCTCGCCTGCGCCCGGCCTGCGCGCGGCGGCGGCGATCGCGCTTCTGGCACGGAGATGAAGCGAGTTGATCCGCACGCTCTGAACGTGAAGGAGCAGCGAGGCCTCGAGGAGTGGCCAGCGGGAGTCGAGGAGCTCCCAGGCGCCGGCCGGTGCGTCAGCATACAGGCGGGATTCGGTCTGGCCCAGCAGCTCGTACCAATGCTGCAGGTAGAAATCCTGCCGCGACCAGCTTCCAATCGCCTGCTCGAGCTCCTCCCGGGCTTTCGCAGGCTGGTCCTGCGCCAGGCGGACCAGAGGAGAAAGCCGCGTGCGGATGTTCGTCGCGGCATAGAGATCCCCCCGGTCCTCGGCCTCCCGGAGAACCGCCGGAAGCGTGTCGCGCAGCTCCTTGAGATTGCCGAGATAGAAGAGGGACGCGAGCGAGTAGTAGTTCGCGTTGTCGATCTCCCATGCCGCCCCGCGGCACCGTTCGCGCAGCAGAGCACCGGCCTTCTGCGTGCGGTCGCGAGCCGTCTTCCACCGCCCCTCGATGAAGGCGATCACACCTTCGACGGACATCGCGAACCCGATGGGATACGGGTCTCCGATGCGCTCGGCCAGAGTCTTCGCGGCCGCGAGGACGCGCTCCGTGCGGCGACGGGTGCGGCCTCCGCCGGTGGCGCTATCGCCGGCCTCGATGGCCAGGGCGCGCGCAACGCGGTAGGGCTCGCCCGCCCTCAAGGCCTGCAGCAGGTGACGGGCCTGGAAGTCTCTCGCCCGGAACGGCTGCGCGAGGATGAGTCCTTTGGCGGCGGACCAGCAGATGTCGATTCGCGTCAGCCGCTCGAGCGAAACCTGCGTGGAGTTGCGTTCGCGGAACCGGATCCCGCGCAGGCGCACCAGGAACCTGCGGAAAAGCATCGAGACCAGGGCGCCTCGGGGACCCGTCGGCATCCTCATGCCCACCTTCTCGAGCACGACCCGAAGCGTCGCCAGCCCCTCCTCGATGTGCCCGCCGGTCAGGTAGTGTTCCGCGGCGCGCCGCTCGAGCTCGAGGGCGTCGGCGGCCGAAGCGCCTGGAATCGCTTCGAGGTATGCGTGCGCCGCCGCGGCACTGTGCCCCGCGTTGGAGAGGGCGTCGCCGAGCTTGACCCAGAGGAGCTGGCGCGACTTCGCGCTTCCCGCGGGGCGCAGCTCGAGCGCCAGCCGGTAGAGCCGCGCCGCCCGATCGAAGGCGAGCGCCTCGGCGGCGCGCGCCGCCGCGATCGAGGAATACTCGGCGGCCCGCTCGGCGTGTCCCGCCTCCTGGAAGTGGAGGGCGAGGGCTTCGGGATCGGTGGTGCCCGAGCCCTCGAGCGCCATGGCGAGATTCGCGTGATGCGCCTTCAACGCCTCGGCCGAGAGCTGCGACACGACGGTCTCCCGGATCCGGTCGTGGTAGGGCTCGATCTCGCTGCGTTCCCGCGTCACGCGGCTCCGGATCAGGTGCCTCGTCCGCAAGAGCTCGACGGCGTCTTCCTCGTCACCGAGCCTCGCGGCGTGCCGGGCCACTGCCGGTCGCATCGGCTGGCCGGCCACGGCGAGGATCTCGAGCAGCCGCCGCGCCGCCTCGGGCAGCAGCAGGACGCGCGAGCGGATGAGCTCTTCCAGCGTTCCGGAGCGCGCGGCCGCGTCCCGGACGCCGAGAATCTCGGTCCGATCGCGCTCCGTCAGCTCGACTCCCGCCTGGCGATACCGCACGAGCTCGGAGAGAAAGAGGGGATTGCCGCCGGATTCCCGGGCCAGAGCTTCGACCTCCGCGCCCACGGTCTCGGCGCCCGGGGCCGGCAGATCCGTTTCCAGGAGCGTGCGCGCGAGATCTCGGGACTCGCTCCCCGAGAGCTCCTCGACGCGAAGCTCGCGAACGTCGAGGGTCTCGGCGGCACCCGGCGAGACGTCTAGGCGGCTCAGAAACGGGCTGGTGGCCGCGGCATCACTGCGGTACGAGGCGATGAGGAGCAGCGGCGGCGGGTCCGGCGGCCTCAACAGGTCGCCGAGGAGCGACGCGCTGTCCACGTCTCCCCACTGAAGGTCGTCGAGGAAGAGGACGACGTCCCGCCGCTCCGCGAGCCGTGCGAAGAGCTCGCGGAGCGCGGAGAAGGCGCGCCGCCGCAACTCCTGGGAGTCCGGAATCTCCGGCACCCTTCTGCGCGACGACGCGACGGCCCCGACCCGGCGCAGAACCGGGAAGACCCTCGCCAGCGCGAGAATGTCGCGCGGCAGGAGCGCTTCCGCCTCTTCCGGCGGGAGCCGTTTCAGGTACTGGCTCAGGGCATCCACGAGACTGTCGAGCGCCTTGTAGGGCACCGTCTCCCGTTCGTAGCAGCGCCCCGAGAGAGCGACGAGGTCCTCCCGCCGCGCCCCCTCGAGGAAACGGCGGACGAGCGCGGTCTTGCCGACCCCCGAAGGCCCGTGCAGCCGCACGATGACCGCTTTTGGTTCCCGGGTCGCCTCGAGCGCCGAGCAAAGCGCGGACAGCTCCGTCTGCCGTCCCACGAACGCCGGCTTGGGAACCGCCGTGGAAGCGCGCGCAGAAGCGAGCGGCTCCCACGTCGCGCCCTGGACGGCCCCGAGCCGGGCCAGGATTTCTTCTCCCGTCGGGCGCTCCCCGGGATCGCGGCGCAAAAGGTCGCGGCAAAGCGCGTTCAGATCTTCGGGCGCGCCCGGGGCGAGGTCTCTCGGAGACGGGGCATCCGTGTGCCGTTTGTCCCACATCATCTCGACGAAGCCCCCGCCGAAGGGCCAGCGGCCGGTGAGCGCCTCGAAGAGCATGACGCCGAGGCTGTACCAGTCCGTCGACTGCGACAGGGGAAGCGACGAGCCTTGCTCCGGCGACATGTAGGCGGGCGTCCCGACGACCGAGCTCGACCGCTTGGATCCGGAGAGAGAAAGGTCCGTGACGAGGCCGAAGTCGAGCAGGACCAGCCGGCCCTCGTTCGAGATCAGGACGTTGGACGGCTTGATGTCCCGGTGGAGCTGGCCCGCCTGGTGGAGCGCCTGGATCCCGGCCACTGCCTGTCGAAGAGCGGACCGCAGGACGTGCGGATCGAACGCCGGCGTCACGGCGAACTCGGAGCTCTCGGGCGTCCGAAGGCCCAGCCGCAACAAGTCCGGCACCGCCTCGCTCGCGATGGCCGGGTTCGGCGTCGCGGCGGGGCTCGGCGTGGGCAAAGGCTGCGTCCCGTCGGCCGACGCGGCATGGCCCCGAGAGCGCATCCCCCGGACGTGATCCAGAAAGTTGACGCCCTCGACCAGCTCCATCGTGAAAAACCACTGGTCCTTCTCCGAGAGGAGCTCGTAGAGCGCGACGAGGTTCCTGTGGGAGATGTCCGCGAGCGATCGAAACTCGTGCTTGAACCGGTAGAGCGCGTCGGACTCGGCGCGCCGCAATGCCTTCACCGCGACCACGCTCCGGCGCTCGCGGTCGTACGCGCGATAGACGACCCCGAAGCCTCCGGCGCCCAGACGACTTTCGATCGAGAACCGCTCGGTTCCCCCGAAGTCGTCCGCCGTTTCGCTGATCACATGATCTCAGCGCTCAGTATGTAACAGGCCGTCGCCTCCGCTCGCTCGGGGATCTGCGGCCTGCGGCCGTACCGGCCTGCGGCTCGCCCGGATGCGGGCTCGACCGCAGGCCTGATCCCTCGCTCGCTACGGCTCCCGCAGCGCGAGGCTCCTCCCTTCGGGAGACTCCTCGCGCCGCGAACGGAGAGGGAGTGCGTGACCGAAAACGAACCTTTGTCTCTAACGCACTGTCCCCATCAGCTTCTCCACTTTCGGCCTCAGAAGAGCCAGGACGACGGTGGCGATGAGCAGGCCCGCCGCGATGCCGCCGTAGAGTTTCACGAGGGTTCCCGCATCGTCCGCGACGAAGAAACCGGAGAGGAAGCCGGCGAGCTTGTTGCCCAGGGCCGCCGCGAGAAACCACACACCCATCATGATCCCCAGAAGCTTTGCGGGCGCCAGCTTCGTGACGGTGGAGAGCCCAACCGGGCTCAGGCACATCTCCCCGACGACCTCCAGAAAGTAGAGGCCCACGAGCCAGAGGGGGCTGATCCGGCCGTACGCTGTCAGAGCAGCCGCGGGCACCAGCAGCAGGTACGCCAATCCGATGAACAGCAGACCGAGCGTGAACTTCACCGGGCTCGAGGGCTGGCGTTTGCCCATGCGGAGCCACAGCACGGAAAAGATCGGGGCCAGGATGATCACGAAGAACGGAGTGAGGGATTGCAGCCAGCTCGAAGGAAAACGAAATCCGGCGATCTCCGTGCGCACGAGCTTGAGAGCGAACAGATTAAGGCTGGCTCCCTTCTGCTCATACGCCGCCCAGAACAGGATCGTGAAGAAAAAAAAGATGAAGATGGCGCCGATCCGTTTCCTGTCGGCGGCCGTCAACGGCGTACGAGCGGCCGCCGCATCTCGATCGGCGTTCTTCCGGCTTTCCGGGGGCCGGCCCACATGCGCGAGCTGCTTGCGATTCAGAACGTAGATCAACAGGCCCAGGGTCATTCCGACGCCCGCCGCGCCGAACCCCCAGTGCCAGCTCGTTGCCGCGTCATACCCCATCGAGGCCACGAAGCGTTTGAAGCCTTCCCCCTGGGCCATGGTGCCGCAGACCAGAGGCGCCAGCACCGCGCCGATGTTGATGCCCATGTAGAAGAGCGAGAATCCGCTGTCGCGTCGGGGATCGTTCTCGCCATAGAGACTCCCGACCATGGTGCTGATGTTGGGTTTGAGCAGTCCGGTGCCGGCGGCGATCAGGACCATCCCGGCGTAAAAGGCGGTCATCGAGTGAAACACCATGGAAAAGTGGCCGCACGCGATGATGACTCCGCCGACGAGCACCGCCCATCGCGCACCGAGAAAACGGTCCGCGATGAGGCCGCCGGGCATCGCGGTCAAGTAGACGGCCATCGTGTACGTGCCGTAGATGGAGGCCGCTCGCTTGATGTCGAAGCCCAGGCCGCCCTGCGCCACCGGCGACACCATGTACAGCACCAGGATGGCGCGCATTCCGTAGTAGCTGAACCGCTCCCAGAGCTCCGTGAAGAACAACGGGGCCAGTCCGCGAGGGTGACCTCCGATGCCGGAGCGATCCGATCGGGTCGCCGAATCGAGTGTGGTTGCGTTCATCGGATGGCGTGTGGAAGAGGCCGGCAGCCCGCTAGAACTTCGCGACGATCCCGACGGCCGTCGCCGTGTCGGTCTTGCCGAAGCCGGGAACGGGCTGGTTGCGGTAGAGCAGCGTCCACGACGCCTGCAGCGAGAAGACCGACGAGATCGCCGCCGTGATCGCCGCCTTGTCGTTGATGAACCAGTTGGCCGTCTGGTCGAGGTCCAGCAGGTAGCCGAAGTCGTTCGTGAAGGCGGCGGCTTTGGTGAACTGCCACTTGTAGCCCGCCCCCGCGCGCGCGTTGGCGTACCCGCGCGTCGGCGCAATCACTCCCAGGATGATGTCCTCCTCGCGCGTGTACCCCACGCCGGCCTCCGCGCGCAGGAAATGGACGGGCCCGAGCAGGAGTTTGTACCCCGCGCCGGTGTCGAAGCTATAGAGGCTGTTGATGCCGGCGAAACGGTTCCGGAGGTACCCGGCGCCCACGAAGACGTCGATCCGCTCGGTCAGGTCCCGAGAGGCGCGGAGCGAACCGGTGAACGATTCGGCGGTCGTGAACCCGTCGGTCGCCGCTCTCAGGTACGCGCCCTTCAAGGTGAAGAGCCAGGGCTTCGGCCTGTAGTTGAGCTCGAGGCCGCCTCCGATGGAGGTCGTGTCCGTGTTTCCCGAGGTCGACAGAAACGAGAATTCCCCCTTGCCGAACCACACCGGGTCCGGCGGAGGCGGCGGCTCCGGACAGGGACAGGGCGGCGTCTGCGCGAGGGCCGTGCCGGCAGCGGCCAGCCAGAGAAAAAGAGCAGTCCGGATCAGGGCTCTCACGGAACCTCCCTTCGGTTCAGACCAGCGCCTTTCGGGCTTCGGCGAGCTCCCGGCGCTTCTTCTCGTCGATCTCGGGGAATCGCAGGTCCAGGCGCTCGACCGCGCGCACGATCGTGGCCGCGACCGCGAGCCGCGTGAACCATTTGTTGTCGGCGGGCACGACGTGCCACGGCGCGTGCTCGGTCGCCGTGGCCGCGATCATCTCCTGGTAGGCATTCATGTAGTCCTTCCAGAAGGCGCGCTCGCGCACGTCCGCCATGGAGAACTTCCAGTTCTTGTCGGGCTCGTCCAAGCGTGAGAGGAAGCGTCTCTTCTGCTCCTTCCGGGACACGTTCAGGAAGAACTTCAGGATGACGTAACCCTGGCGCGCGAGGTAGCGCTCGAAGCCGTTGATGTCCTCGAAGCGCTCTTTCCAGATCTTCTTGCCGACGAGCCCGGTGGGGATTTTCTGAGCGGCGAGGATCTCGGGGTGCACACGGACGATGAGCGTCTCTTCGTAGTAGGAACGATTGAAAATGCCGATGCGCCCCCGCTCGGGCAGGCGATTCGTGCAGCGCCAGAGGTAGTCGTGGTCGAGCTCCTCCTCCGAGGGCTGCTTGAACGAGGAAACCTGGACGCCCTGCGGATTCACGCCCGACATGACGTGCTTGATCGTGCCGTCCTTGCCCGCGGCGTCCATGGCCTGGAAAATCAGGAGAACGCCCCATCGATCCTGGGCGTAGAGCCTGGCCTGAAGGTCGGCGAGCAGCTCGACGCCCTCGCGAAGAAGCGCCTTGGCTTCCTCGCCTTCGATTTCGAGGCCGGCCGTATCCGCCGGGTTGTACTCGTCGAGTCGAAACTTCTTTCCCCCGTCGACCCGATACCGCTCGAAGACCCTTTGGGCGATCTTCCGCGAGCGTTTCTTCATGGTCCGATCCTATCCCCGGCGCAGAACTTCGCCTCGTGGATTACGAATAACAACGGAGCGGCCGACCGTCCGCGCAAAGGAGGTTTCCATGACCGAGGTGACCCGACACGAGCCCGGATCCTTCTGTTGGGTGGAGCTGGCGACGAGCGACCCCGAGGCCGCGAATTCCTTCTACACCGTGCTCTTCGGGTGGACCGCCGTCGACAACCCGATGGGACCGGGGCCCGAGTACATCGACACGCGCCTGCAGCTCGGCGGGAAAGACGTGGGCGCCCTGTACAAGATGATGAAGGAGCAGGCCGCGCAGGCCGTGCCGCCCAACTGGCTGTGCTACGTGACCGTCGCGAGCGCGGACGAGGCCGCGAAGAAGGCCCGGGAGCTCGGTGGGAACAGGTGATCAAGCTCGGTCAAGGAGGACTTGACCCGACCGCGGCTTATGCTCTGATAGCATAAGAGATCGAAAGGAGGCCCTCATGCGGGCGCTTGCGGCCGGGGCCTTTGGGCTGCTTGTCATGTCGAGGGCGTTCGCTACGACTGCGAACGTCGTTGTTCATCTGTTTCCAGCACCGAACGCCGCGGGAGCCGTGCAGATGAGCGGCATCGGCTATGGCGAGATCTGGTTCGCGCAGCCGAGCACCGATTCGCTCGCGCGCGTGGACCCGGACGGTTCGATCACGGAGCGTCCCGTCGCGACTGGCAGCCGGCCGCTCGCGATCGCGCGGGAGGGTCTCGGGGGAAACATCGTGTTTACCGAGGTCGGAACCAACCGGATCGGATTGATGGACGTCAACGGAGTCGTCACCGAGTACGACATCCCCACACCCGCGAGCAATCCGCGCGGGATCACCAGTTCCTCCTCCACCTGGTTCACCGAGTACGACGGCAACCGGATCGGCCGCCTCGATGTTGCTTCCGCGACTCCGATCGTGGAGTTCCCGATCCCGACGTTCAACTCCGGACCGCTCGGGATCGCGCCCGGGCCCGGGGTGATGTCCGGAAGCACCGACATCTGGTTCACGGAATACCTGGCCAACAAGATCGGGCGGATCGACTCGGACGGCGTGATCACGGAGTACGTCATCCCGACGCCGGACAGCGGCCCCACGGCGATCGTCCAGGGCATTGTCGCGAACCAGGCCGTCATGTACTTCACGGAATCCAAGGCCAACAAGATCGGAAGAATCACCGCCTCGGGACGAATCACCGAGTACGCCATCCCGACGCCGAACAGCGGCCCGGCCGACATTGTGGCGGATAGCTTCGCGGGTGGAGTCTGGTTCTCGGAGCGCCTGGCCGGAAAGCTCGGCTGGCTGTCCGAGGAAGGCGAGTTTCGAGAGTTTGCGTTGCCGACGAACTCTCGGCCCGAGGGTATCTCCGTGGACTATGAGGTCGGCGTCTTCGAACCGTGGCACGTCTGGTACGTGGACGGGACCAAACGGCGCGTCGGCCGCCTGTCGGGCAATCGCATCTTCGCGGTCGGTGCCGGCCACGGAGCCGGCTGGGACACCGACTTCGAGCTTTCCAACGTCGATGACCGCGCCAGCAGGACCGTGGAGGTCGGCATTTTCTTCAGCGGCATCTGCCCCACAATCTGCCCGACGTCCGTCTTCGTCGAAGTGCCCCCCAGCGGCACCGCCAGCACGTCGGCGAGTCTCGTCCCGATGAGCGAGGGCGACAAGCTCTACACCTTGACGGGCCTGCGTCCGGCGGTCAGCGACGTTCCCGAGACGCGGGCGTGGATCGTCGGCGTCGGCCGGGACGACCTGCGCGTCGAGCTGCCGCTCGTCGACTACTGGACCGTCGTGACTCTCCAGCCGCCGGTCCCGCGCGGCCGCGGGCCCCAGCCCGCTCTGACGTTTCCGGCACGGCGTCGTTCGGGCGTGCGGACCGACCTCGTCCTTGCAGCGTTCGAGGCCGAGGACGACGAAGGTCTTGCGGTGCTGCTGGAGGCCGTGACCACGCAGGGGGACGTCGTCGGTGCGATGCCGTTGCGGCTCCCGGTGGGCGAATTGGTCGTCCTGGGCACGGTGCTCTCCGACCTCGGGGTTTTCGAGGACTTCGAGGGGCACCTCCGCGTAACGCGGGTATCGCGCTCGGGCCTGATGTGGGGCGTCGCCGAGATTTTCGAAAACGACCGGCTCACGCGGCTCATGCCGCCCGGATCCGAGCTCGAGCAAGGGTGCTCCGGAGGTCCCGCGCAGTGCGGGTCCCCGCGGCGGACGCGAGTCGTGACCCGGCAGGCCGGGGTTGAGCTTCGAAACGAGAATGCGTCCGGGAGAGAGCCGGAGGAAGGCCATCATCCCTAGCGAGGACGCTCCGACCGTAGATTCTCTCAGGCGACGCGCTCGATCTGGTTTACGCGGTCGAGCGGCTGGAACGCTGGGCGTACTCGCTGGTCTTGCGATCGTCGCGAGAGCCGGAGCCATCTCGGCGGGCCCGGTCGTTCATCGCTTTCCCATGCCCAATCCGGCGAGCGGCGCCGTGCAGATGGGCGGCGACTGGACGGAGTTGTGGTTCGCGTCCCCCGACGCCAACGCGATCGCGCGGCTGCGATCCGACGGCTCGATCGAGGACATTCCGCTGCCGACTCCAAACAGCCGACCTCTCGCGGTCGCGCGGGAAAGCTGGAGCAGTGGATGGGTCGTTTTCACCGAGGTCGGCGCGAACCGCATCGGAGTGCGGTTCTCCACCGGGGAGCTCCACGAGTTCGACATCCCGACGGCCGCGAGCGACCCCCGAGGAATTACGGCGCCGGGCCCCGTCTATTTCACGGAGTACGCGGGTAAGAGAGTTCCTCTTGAGTAGGAGGTGGCAAATGCCACGGGTTGCATTCGTCGTCGTCGTTCTCGCAGCGGCTCTCTTGCCCGGCGCGACCCTCGCCCAGGTGGACCCCGGAACGCTCATCATCGCGGGCGCCGGGTGGACGGGGAGCTGGGACACGGAAATCGAGCTCGCGGACTCTCCGCTGGGGGTGGGAACCAGCGGCGGCATCTTCAAGATCAATAGCATCCTGGCGCCGTGTCCTCCTAACTGTGACGGCACCGGCTTCACCGTCCCCCCCGGGGGGACCGTCCGAATCCTCGTCAGCGACTTTCTCGGGGAGTTGTTCCTGGGACCGCAGACGCTGCGCGTAACGACGGCGACGGAGCAGCCCTTGCCCGTCGTACGTGCGCGGGTCTTCAATCGCCTGCTTCCTTGCCAGTCCGCGGAGCTGCCGGTGTTCCGGGAATCGACCCTGGCCGGGCTGGACACTTCCGTGCTCGTCTTCTCCGGTCTGCGGCGTCAGCCGGGCGTCTACAGCAACCTGATCCTCCAGAACGTCGGGTCTGTGGGCACGGCCGAGGCCGTGGTCGAAGTGTTCGGCGTCGACGGCGCGCTTCTCGGAAGCGAGGTCGTCACGGTTCCGGTGGAAGACACGTTCCACTCCCTGACCCTCATCGACGTCGGGGGTCGCCTCGCCACCTCGCAGGCCGACGGCGGCTCGGTTCGCGTGACGCGGAGGTCCGGGGCAGGGATCCTCTGGGGCGTGCTCGCGACCGTCTACGCCGACGGGCGCCTGGCGGTGGGGATCGGGCTGAACCCCTGACCGCTCCCCGGCTCAGATCTTGACGAACACCCTCTTTCGGTAGAGCAGGCCGAAGACCGCGACCCAGAGCGCGAGCCACGCCAGCGCGAAGAGGAGAGACCCCAGGCGCGGGTCGGCGAAGCGGTCGAAGAAGGTGCGGTAGACCGCGGTCCAGAGCGAGCGGAGCTTGCCGTTCGGGCCGGGGACCTGGATCGCGATCAGCGCGATCGCGCCGAGGGCCGAGAGCGTGAACGCCGCGATGGCGTTGCGCCCGAGCCACAGAAACGGCGCCGCCCAGCGTCTCCAGCCCTTGAGGTCGACGAGGACGACGCAGAGCGCGAGGCTCGCGCACGCGAGCCCCGCCATGAGCAGCCCGTACGACGAGGTCCAGAGGCTCTTGTTGACCGGGAAGACGAGGCCCCAGACGAGGCCCACCGTCGCCATGCCCGCGCCTGCGGCCAGGAGCTCCGCGGCCTTGTGCGACAGGGGAGCCTCCGAGCGCAGCCGCTCTCCCGCGAGCACGCCTAGGAGCGTCGTCGCGATCGCCGGGAGCGTCGAGAGCAAGCCCTCGGGATCCCAGCCCGGTTTCCAGGTGTGGGGGCCGAAGACCGCCCGGTCGATTCGCGCTGCGAGGTTCCCTTCGGGTTCGAGAGGGCCGGCCGACAGTAGCGCCCAGTACACGAGAAGCAGCGCCCCCGCCGACCACGCGGCCGCGCGTGTACCGCCGAGGAGGCGGATGGCCCC
>JBKJWL010000176.1:0-5956 GCA_046716885.1 Thermoanaerobaculia bacterium
TCCCCGAAGAAGCTGCGCGCCGCCTCCTCGCAACCGGCGGGTGCGGCGAGCTGGACGTGGTCGATCCCGGTCAGCATCTTCCTGGAAGGTAACTGGTTTGCGGCGACCGACAATCCTGCGCGAGGCGATGGTGGCGACGAGCCATCCTTTGGCGACGCGTGCGGGTGTGCGTGCGCTCGAGCACGGCGGGAACGCAGTCGATGCGGCGCTCGCGGCGGCCGCGATGCTCTGCGTCGCCGAGCATGGGCACACCGGCATCGGCGGCGATCTCTTCGCCCAGCTCTGGTGGGACGGAAAGCTTGTCGGTCTGAACGGCTCGGGCCGTTCGCCGGTTGAGTTGCCCGAGGGGGCGGCTGTCGAGGAGTCCGGCCCGCGCTCGGTCACCGTGCCCGGGGCCGTGCGCGCGTGGGCCGATCTGGCCGAGCGCTTCGGGCGGCTTGGCCTCGAGGCGGCGCTCGCCGGCGCGGTCGACGCGGCCGAGCGCGGCGTGGCGGCGACCGAGCGGGTCGCGCTCCACTGGGCTTCCACCGATCGCGCGCCCTGGCCGGCGCCCACACGTGGCGAGATCTATCGCTTCTCGGAGCTCGCCGCGACGCTCCGGCGGATCGCGGCGGTTGGCCCGGACGCGCTCTACGCCGGTCGGATCGCGGAGCAGATCGCGGCGTCCTCGTGGCTCGGCGAGGCCGACCTCGCGACACATGCCTCTGAGTGGGTCGAGCCGCTGCGGCTGGCGTATCACGGCGTCGAGGTCTGCGAGCTGCCGCCGAACGGTCAGGGCGCGGCCGCGCTGATCGCGCTCGGCCTGCTCGAGGGCCTGCCCCACACCCTGCACAGCCGGATCGAGGCGGTAAAGCTCGCGCTCGCCGACGCCCACGGCTACGTCGCCGACGCGCCGCTGCCGGAGTTCCTGCTCGACCCGGAGCACCTCGCACGGCGACGCGCGCTCGTCTCGCCCGATCGAGCACTCGATCCGGAGCCCTCGCAGCCGCCTCGTGGCGGCACCACGTACCTCTGCGCGATCGACGGCGACCGCAACGCCGTCTCGCTGATCCAGTCGACCTACGACCACTGGGGCTCGGGCGTGCTCGCGGGCGATACGGGGATCGTGCTCCAGAACCGGGCGTGGGGCTTCTCGGCGGGTGAGGCGCATCCGAACCGGCTCGAGCCGGGCAAGCGCCCGTTCCATACGATCATCCCGGGGCTGCTCCTCCGCGACGGGGAGCTGTGGGGGCCGTTCGGCGTCATGGGCGGCCCGATGCAGGCGCAGGGCCACCTCCAGGTCGTGCACGCGCTCGTCGACCGCGGCCTCGACCCGCAGCGCGCGCTCGACGCGCCTCGGTTTCGGGTCGGTGAAGGCAGACGTGTCGTGCTCGAGCCGGGCCTGGCGGCCGAACTCGACTCTCTGCGCGCGCTCGGCCACGACGCCGGGCTCGCCGCGGACGAGCACGGATTCGGCGTCGGCCAGTGCGTACTGGTGGAGGGCGAGGCTCTGATTGGTGGCTCGGACGGCCGCGGCGACGGCGCCGCGGCCGGGATCTAGAGGGTTACGTCCGCGAATACACCTTCCGGTGAATGTTCGCGGCCGGTCGCGCACCGTAGCTTTCTCGAATGGTGAACATGGAATGGTGAACATGATGGGCGAGAGGCACCCGTCGATCACCGAACGTCAACGGGAGGTGATCGTGCTCATTGCGGCCGGCTGCTCGAACGACGAGGTTGGTCAGCTGCTGGGTATCTCCCCGCGAACGGCGAAGGCTCACTGCGACGTGTTGCGTCAGAAGCTCGGCGTCCCACGTCGGCGGCAGATCCCGATCGCCTATCGGAGCCTGACGGGTGACGATCCTCTCGCACAGAGCCTCGGCCGCTTCAAGTCGGGGAGTTGACGGCAACGTGCCCGCGACTCCAGTGGGGTCGCGGGCACGGCTATACGAGGACTGGACGACGGGGTAACGTAGCCGTGTCGGATCAGCGGTGGCTCGTGTAGGCCGAGTTGGAATGACGGATGGCACTGTCGACAAGCCGAAGCTCGGCCTTCGCCGAATCATCGAGCGACCTCGGCTGACGCGCCTGCTCGACGAGTCGCCGGCGAGGATCAAGATGCTCGTCGCCCCGGCGGGGTACGGCAAGACCACGCTGGCACGGCAGTGGCTTGCGCCGTCGACCCGCCCAGCCGCTTGGTTCGTCGCGACGCCTTCATCAGTCGACGTCGCCGCTTTGGCCATGGGCCTACATCGTGCGCTTTCTGCCGCTCATCCTGGAACTGGGTGCCTCTTGGTGGAGAGGTTGCCTGTCACAGTGAACCCTCAGGGCGAAGTTGAGACTTTGGCCGATGTACTTGCGGATGATCTCGGGCCATTGCCTGACGATCAGTGGCTCGTGATCGACGACTATCAAGAGATAGTAGGCACGGCGGCTCCTGAAAGGTTCATTGAGATTCTCCTGTTGAGCCGGCCGATCAATCTCCTTCTTCTGACGCGCGAGCGTCCTTCCTGGGCATCGGCGCGCCGGATCCTCTACGGAGAGATCGCTGAGTTCGGACGAGATGAGCTCGCAATGAGCCGTGACGAAGCTGCTGCGTTGCTCGCACGGAATGACGGTAATCAGTCGGGACTGCTCGACGCCACTGGGGGCTGGCCTGCCGCGCTAGCTCTGGCTGCAATCTCACCATCTTCCCCTCACGGACTGACGATGGAGACCGGCTTGTATCGGTTCTTCGCCGACGAGCTTTACGAGCGTATCGACGAGCAGACGCGTCGTGGGCTATGGGAGATCGCACTGGTAGCGCCCGAGCGGCGTGCCGTGATTGCCGAGCTGCTGGGCTTCGAAGAAGCGAGGCGTACCATCGAAGTGGGTTATCAACACGGGTTCTTGACTGAGACGGAGCTCGATGGAATCGAAGTACATCCGCTGCTGCGACGGTTTCTTGACGAGAAGCTTCGTCAGGAACCTTCTGAGTCACTTCAGTTGCTCGTGGGCCGGACATTCCGGTACCTCGTCACGCGCGAACTGTGGGATGAGGCGTTTGCCCTAATAAGTCGTTTCGAACTACCAGCGCTTCTTCCGCCGTTGCTCAAGGCAGCATTACCGCAGCTGCTGTCCGTTGGCCGCACTGAGACTCTTCGACGATGGATATCGCGCGGCGGCGCTCCAGCCACCGATCCTACGATTGGCCTCACGGCCGCTGAGCTCGCCTTTCGCGAGGGTCACTACTACGCGTCGGAAACCCTCGCCGAGGTTGCTGCTGGATCTCTTGAGTGCGATCCGCACATTGAAACATGCGCTCTGATCGTCGCGGGCCGAGCAGCACACGCAGCATCACGTGAACACGAATCTCTGACTTTCTACGTACGCGCGAAAGAAACCAAGCCTCCACCTGGCCTGATGCGGGTTGCTCTGATGGGCGAACTGGCGGCCGCGATTGAACTCGAACTGTCTGAGGCGACCACCCTTGCGGAGACATTGGCCGCTTCTAGGGATCTTCTGCCGCAAGAGCGCGTGGTGCTTGCAGGCCGAGTCCTGAATCTTCAAACACGCTATGCCTTGCCGGTGGATCTTGACGCCGGGCGGGCTGCACAACAACTCCTCCATTTGGTCGACGATCCCGTTGCTCGTTGCTCGTTCCGGAACGTGTTGGGCTACGGTCTCGCAGCGTGCGGGCACTACGAGGAGGCGCTGACTCTCACCGACGAGCAACTCAGTGATGCAGACCGCTGCAGGCTCGAGTTCGTCCTGCCCTATGCCTACTGCGTGCAGGCAATGAGCCACGCGGGAGGGCGGTACTTCGCCCAAGCTGAGGAGACACTACGCAGAGCCGAGCAACTTGCATCCAAAGCCGGAGATCGGACGGCGCTGGTCAACTCCAGGTGTCTCCAGGCGCGGGTGTTGATCGCGCAGGGCGCCTTTCAACTCGTATTTGCCCAGCCCCTGCAGACGCACGGTCTTATGAATTCGCTGGCTTCGGAGTTGCTGGCGAGCCATGCTCTGGCGCGCGCCGGAGCAGGAGATGTCGTTAGGGCACTCGAGCTTGCAGCCGCAGCTGAAGAGATGTCGGGGACGTCCGAAACGAGGATCTGCGTTCCAGCGGTCCGCGCTGTTGTGGCGCTACATGCCGGCGACGGAGCATCGGCGGTCACCCACGCTAATGAGGCCCTTCACGTCGCAACGGCGACGGGCATGATCGAATCATTCGTAGCCGCGTATCGAGGTTGTCCCGAGCTGCTCACGTCCTTGCTGGAGGACAAAGCGGCGCACGATGCCCTGAGCCGTGTCCTAGTGCTTAGTGGCGATCAATCGAGAAACAGTCTCGATATGAACGGCTCCGTGCTTGCTCTGTCGCCACGGGAGAAGGAGGTGCTCGCACTACTTGGTCATGGGTTGACAAACGCTCAGATTGCCTCACAGCTGTTCATCGGCTTATCCACTGTGAAGGTGCACGTACGTCACATTTTCGAAAAGCTAGGTGTGAAGTCTCGAACGGCGGCGGCGCTACGGGCAGTCCAGGTCGGACGTGATCACGCCGCGTCTCCAGATGCGACCAACGAAACTTCCGGATGAAGCGTAGCGCTGCGGCCCACGCGGCGATCAGGCGCTCCCATGCGATAGGTCTCGCTCGCAGTCGCGAGGAGCGCTTCGAACGCGGCGACCACGGTGGTATCGAACTGGGAGCCGACGGCCTGCGCGAGGCGCAATCGTGCTACGCGGCTGGGCATGGCCTCTCGATACGGACGGTCCGAAGTCATCGCATCATAGGCATCGGCTACCGCGATGATGCGGGATAGAAGCGGCACGGAGTCCGAGGCCAAACCGTCTGGATAGCCCTGCCCATCAACGCGCTCGTGATGATGGCGAACGATGGTTGCGATCTCAGCGTAGTCCTCTACCTCGGCGAGAATGCGCTCACCGATCTCGGGATGTTCCTGCATCCGCCGCCGTTCATCGAGCGTGAGAGTTCCTGGCTTCTCCAGAAGCCCAGGTGGCAGGCCAATCTTCCCGATGTCATGTACGAGCCCACAGAGGTAGACCTTGTGAACGTCTTCTTCGGGGAGCGCCATTCGGCGAGCAATGTCTCGCGAATAGATTGCCACTGCGGCGGAATGACCGGCGGTGTATCGATCTCGCGCGTCGAGAGCAGCCACCAGCCCCGCGGCAAACGACAAGTTCGCCTTCTCGAGGCGTTCATTCGCGGTTGCGAGACCTTCTGAGAGCAATCGCTGAGCCTGATAGAGCGCGTACAGCTTCTGGGCGGCCACCGCAGGGATGAAAAAGAGCAGCGCTGCCCATGGCGAAAGCTGGTCGTACGCAATTGCCAGCACTGCGACCAACGGCGCATAGAGAGGTATGGCAGCCCATGCCACCGGCATGAGAAGACGGAACGTTTCCTTCGCATGGCCTGTGCGCCGGAGGTGCACCGTCAGTGCGGCAAATGTGGCGTCTAGCAGTTGAGCAGCTACAGCCGCGACGATGGTGCTCAACGCTAGAGCGAACATTGGGCTTTCGATCGCGCGTGACGTGGTCACAGCGAGCGTACCGACGACAGTGGCGGTCATCATGCGGCTTGATGTGTAGATTCCCCAGCGAAGGTAAGGGCGGGTGAAATCGCCAAGCATCGAAGCCGCAGCCACCACGAGTGCAGCAAGCGGCCCGAAGAGTACGGCTGCAAAGAGCATAGGAAGAGCTGAGACTGATTCTTCGATCGTCTTGCTGAGTCGAACAGTGCCACGCTCAGCGAGCGCCGCAGCCGTTGCAAGAGCCGCGACGACTAGAGGCGGCCCAGGGTCAACACCGAGTGCGACCAAACCTGCCGCCGAAGCGATGGCGCCAACACCGAGGCACGCGGCGTAAACCTGCACCCTCACAGGTGACGGCAGCAGTCGAGTGTCTATCTCAGCTGGTGATGCGATATTCGGCAAATCGTCAATAACCTCTTGCATTCTCCCCCAAAAGGGGTAACCTCCAG
>JBKJWL010000177.1:0-16700 GCA_046716885.1 Thermoanaerobaculia bacterium
GCGAGGTCCACCGCCATCGCCGCGTCGAAGCGAACAGCAACGTCTTCCCAGTCCCACACGCTCCAGATCGCGTCGAAGAACTCCGTCTTGCGGTTTTGGTACTGGAGATAGAACGCGTGCTCCCAGGCGTCCAGGACCATGAGCGGAACGCCCCCCTGACTCAAGTTCGACTGGTGGTCATAAATTTGCGTCGTCAAAAGGCGCTTACCAAGCGGCTCCCAGACGAGCGCGGCCCAGCCGGAGCCCATGATCGTCCCGGCGACCTCCTTCATCTGCTTCTTGAACGTCGCGAAGCTGCCGAAGTCGCGCCTGATCGCGCGCGCCAGCTCCCCCTCCGGCTCCCCGCCCCCCTTCGGCGTCAGGTTCTGCCAGAAGAGGGAGTGCAGGATGTGGCCGGAGAGGTTGAACGCGAGCGCCTTCTCCAGGGCCGAGAGGCGCGTAAAGTCCTTCTTGTCGCGGGCCTCGTCGAGGCTGTCCAATGCCTTGTTGGCCCCCTTGACGTACGCGGAGTGGTGCTTGTCGTGATGCAGCTCCATGATCTTGCCGGAGACGTGGGGCTCGAGCGACCCGTAGTCATACTGAAGGTCGGGCAGGGTGTACTTGGGCATCGAAACCTCCTCGTCTTCTTGCAGCCAGCAGAAATCGTGCCGGTGTGCCGGCCCGGTTTACAGAGACCCAGGTCAACCGGCGCCCTCGCGGCTGCGGTGGCAGACAGCGGCGTGAGTCCGCTGGCGATCGGACGGCTCTAAACGCCCGAAAATCGCGACCGGCGGCTCTCGCTCGCGCGAGTCCCGTTAGCGACTCCTGCCACGCGCCATCGTGTCCCGGCTAGACAGCGATCGGACGAAATGAAAAAAGCCCGGCTTGCGCCGGGCTCGAGATCCTTCGGCTCTGAAGCCTAGTTGCGAATCCGGTCCCAGGCGTCGCGGGTCGCGTCCTTGACCTCGTGCCAGGACTGGTGGGTCTTCTCCTTGGTCTTGTCCCAGCCCCTCTCGAGATCGTTCTCGACGTCCTGGAACTTGCGGTCCTTGTACTCGGGTTTGGAAGCGCTCTCCCAGCCGTACTGGTAAGCAGGCTCGTACTCCGAGTAGGCCTTGCCGGTCGTGTAGTAGGGCCGCTTGTTGTAGTTCTGACGCCAGTAGTCGGCTTCCACGGTCGGATTCACGGCTTCCCCGGCCACATGTCCCGCCGCTCCACCGGTCACGGCGCCGATCACCCCGCCGACAACTGCCCCGACCGGTCCGCCGACGACGGCGCCGATCGCCGCGCCACCCGCGGCCCCGCCCGCCGCTCCAATGCCCGTACCTACGGGGTGGGAGGCGGGCTCCTTGGTGAGGGGATCGCGATTCTCGGGATTCGAATCTGTCGTATCAATTTTTCTGTCCATTAATACCTCCGCTGTGGGAGAAAGCAAGATCGGTGCCGTTTGGATCAGCGGGCGGGCGTTCCGGTTCGCGAACCGGCTCGGGCGCGTCGCGCCGACGAGGATCCCTTTCCGGAATCTCGCGGCCTGGTTCGTCGATGGAGGGGATCTCTTCCCCAGGAGGGTCCTCTCGGGGCGCCTCGGGGGGGTGAGATTCTGGATCCTGCAATCTGGACATTCGCGAAATGCATGTTTCAAGAAGCGTGCCGGGCGCAGGCTGCAGGCCTCCTTCTTGCACACAGAGCCGTCGGAGAAGACTGCATGACGAACGCGTCCCCGCAGCGCCAGGCGGACTCCGCGCTGGACCCCTCGACGCCGAATGCGGATGAGGTGCCGGACCCGATCGCCGTGCACAAGAAGCGCTTCGCGGTCGTGGGAGATCTTCAACCTACCTCCGGTCTGGAAGTCTGGAGAGAGTCGAACCACGCCGAGCGCAGGACGATCATCCGGGCGATCGCCCGGGAGACGCCCGACTTCCTCGCGATGATGGGCGACCTCGTGTTCTGCGGCTCCTCGGGAGCTGCGTGGGCCGACTTCGACCGCCTCTGCGCGCCGCTGAAAGCCGCGAAGATTCACACCCTCCCCGTTCTCGGCAACCACGAATACTGGCTGAAGCGGCGCGCCGCCCTGCCGAACTACTTCGCGCGGTTTCCGCATCTGCGCGGTCGCCACTGGTACACCGCATCCTACGGGCCGGTGGGCCTCATTTTCCTCGACTCCAACTTTCACTGGCTCTCCGCGGCGCTGTGGCACGAGCAGCTCGCCTGGTACCGGAGTGCCCTGGCCCGCTTCGACGCCTCGCCCGCGACCCGGGGCGTTCTCGTGTTCCTGCACCACCCGCCCTTCACCAATAGCCGCGTCACCTCCGACACTCTGCACGTGCAGCGCCACCTGCTCGCGCCGTTTCAGGAGTCGCAGAAGACCCTCGCGATGCTGTCGGGCCACGTGCACAGCTACGAACGCTTCGAGCGGGCGGGCAAGGTCTTTCTCGTCACAGGCGGCGGCGGAGGGCCCCGGGTGACGCTCGCCCAGGGGGCGCGGCGGCGGCACTCCGACGACGCGTTCGGGGGGCCTCCGCTCCGGTCCTTCCACTATCTCAACCTCACGCTCACGGACACGGGGCTGGAGGTCGAGGCCCTGGGCCTCGAGAAGGGCGCCGAGAGCTTCACCCCGATGGATCGCTTCCTGCTCCGCTGGCCCGCCGGCCGGCTCACGGAAGAAAAAAGACGGTGACCTATCTCGGCGACTCCAGCCTGAGGGCGCGGCTCGAGAGCCTCGTGCGCGGCTGGCTCGAGGGCGCTCCGAAGCCCCGCTCGCCCGAGCGCGAGTTTCTCGTCATCGGCCATCGCGGCGCGCCCCGCCTCGAGGCTGAGAACACCCTTTCTTCCTGCGTGCGGGCGCTCGAGCAGGGCGCCAACGCGATCGAGGTGGACGTCTGCGCGACGCGGGACGGCCGGTTCGTGCTGTGGCACGACGCCGATCCCGACGGAGCCGTCGCGTTGGTCCGCCAGGCCGGCGGCGAAGGACTGCTCTTCCGGCCGGACGTCCCCGCAGTGGGCAGCACGTTGCGACGCCCGGTCCGCCAGCTCAGCCAGGAGGACTTGCGGGCGCACTACCGCTACGTCCGCGCGGAGGGCGACGCGCCCGACGGCGCGACATCCGCACGGGAAGCCTCGATCATCACGCTCCCTGAGCTCTTTGCGTGGGCGTCCGGTCGAGAGCGCCTTTCCGACGTGCTTCTCGATATCAAGCTCGAAGAGGACCAGACTGCCGAGGCCGAGGCCCTCGTCGATCTGCTGCAGGACACGCTCGCCGCGGACGCGCTCCCGGGCATCACCGTCCGGCTTCTGAGCCCTCAGGCCGAGATCGTGAGCGCGCTCGTCGAGCGCTGCCGCCGGCTCCCGCCCGGCGACCCGATCCGCGTCAGCGCGGACTTCGAGCTCCCGGGCGCACCCGAGAAGGGGCCTCGCACGGGCGCCCGGGACGTGAGCCTCGGATGCGGACAGCGGGCCTGGCCGGGCTTTCGCCGGGACGTCGCGAAGTGCGTGGAGGCGCGCGACCGGGGTGCCTTCGAATCCGTGATCGCCTGGACGATCAACGACACGGACCGCCTTCGTGAGCTCGTCCGCATCGGCGTGGATGGAATCCTCACGGACGAGGTCGCGATGCTGCGGGAGATCGTAGGGACTCATGCGGCCCCGCGCGCCAAAAAAAACGCTAGCTCCTGAAAACCTCTTCGAAGTGAAAAAAACGCGCACCCGCTCGCGCGGGCCCGCGGCGAAAACTAGAGCATCTCCTCCCGCGACTGCTTGGCGCGCGCGGCGCCGATCGCAGTCTTGACTTCCTTCTCCTCCTCGGGAGGCGGGAGCACCGCGGGCAGGCCGAGCGACTCGATCCACAGCTCCCGGCACCAGCCGGTCGTATGGTAGAGGTGCTCGTCCTCCTCCTCCTCGACCTCGCCGTGGGCCTCCTCGAGGGCTTTGCCCCGGGACCCGTCGAGCTTGTCGGCGAGCTCACCGATGAGCTCCCAGTTCAAGTGGTCCTTGGTTTCGGCTAACACGACACACTCGCAGGCGACGAGCTGGGCGGCCTCGGGGTTGCCGGTCTTTCGCGCCATCTGCATCGCCTTAACGAGCGACTCGCCGATGTGGCGTACGATCCCGCGGCCCGGAGTCTCCTGGTTCGGGTCGAGGCCCAGCTTCTCGAACGCGGTCAGCACGATCTTCACGTGATTCTGGGTCTGGTCGAGGTACTTTTCCCATTCCTTCCGGAGGTCCGCGTTGACCGCGCTTTTCAACGCGTTCTCGTAAACCTGGACTCCGCCGAGCTCGGTTTCGAGCGCCTGCAGCATCAACTCATTGAACTCTTCTTTTTTCATCACAATCCTCCTTGGCGGCACGAATGCATCACCATGCCACCGGCACGCGGCAGGGGGCGGCGGCGCAAAATCGCGACGACTCGCACCGCAGGCCCGTCTTCCGCGCGAGGAGCCGCACGATGCGGGCGGTCCAGGCGATCGCCGCAGCGCTGGTCGCGTTGCTCGTCCGGAAACGCTAGACGCGGCGCTCAGCCCTTCGGCCGCGGGACGCGCCGGTCGAAGCCGGGCAGGATCGCCTTGAAGAACGCGTTCTCGATCAACCGTCCGATCACCTGGAGGGTGCTCGAGTTGGGGTCACCGACCGGGCCGCGCAGCTCGACCGTCGTCGCCACCTCGTCGCGCTTGTTCTTGAGCAGCTTGGTCACGGCGTCCACCGCCCCCTCATAGACCTTCTTGAGAAGACCCTTCTGCGCGTCCTGACGGGAGTCGTACACCTCGACGTCGTCGAACAGCGGCTTGACGTACCCCGTCATGAACCCGTCCTTCACCCGGAGCTCGGAGTAGAGGGTGAACGTTCCCCGGAAGACGTCGAACTTGCCGTAGGAGCGGAACAGGTTGTTCATGGTGGTCATGTCCGTGGCCTCGATCGCCACACGCAGATCGAAGTCCAGGTCTTTCCCCGCCCCTTTAAAGTTCGCCGCCGCGGTGGCCGACCCGCTGCCCATGAAGCGGCCGCGGAACTCGGCTCTCCCGGAGTTCGCGGCAGAAGACTTGGAGAATCCCGTGACCTCTCCGGACGTCCGGTTGACGAAGAGGCGGTAGTCGGGAGACCGCTCGAGGTTGACGTAGCCGAGCTCTGAATCGGAAAGCACGAAGCGGTCGAGCCGCAGCGCCCACGTTGGCTCCGAGGGCTCTCTACGGGCCGCCTTCGCCGCCACGCCGGGGACCAGCCCCGCCCTCGCCTCTCCGGCCACGCGCCGGATGTAGTCCACTCGCACGCCCCGAACCTCGAGCGACGGGAGGTGAGCCCTCCGGATGCCGGGCGCGTACTCGATTTCTCCGGCAGTGGAAAGAGTCCCGCCGCGCGTCTCCACGTTCCAGTGCCGGATCAAGGGGCCCAGGCGATCGAGGGGGATGCCCGCGAGCCGGAACCGGCCCTGGACTCCGGGATGGGGCTCCGAGAGGAAGTCCGCGTCGCCGCGAAGAGCCGCGCGCCCCGTCTCGAAGACGACGGCTTCTGCCTGGATCGGCGAGGGATACGCGCTCTTCTCCGAATGGATGTTGCGGATGTTCGAGGCCCGCGCGTTCAAACGCGTCAACCGCAGCGGACGCTTCGGGTCGTCGTCCACGTAAGTCACATCTGCGTCCTCGATCCGGAAGAGGTTGATCTTCAGCGGATAGATTTCTTGCACCGCCTCCTGCCAGCCGCGCTGTTTCACCGGCACTCCGCTTGCAATTTCGCTGCGGAGCTGGGTCAGGTTCATGTGGACCCGGGGACGCTCGATCAGAAAGTCGGCGACGACGCGCAGGAAGAGAAGCTCTTTCCATTGCACGCTCGCCCGCAATCGTGGAATGTGGGCGAGGGGCGGCTCCGGGTGAGCCACCTGGCGCAACTCGACGTCCCGCAACGTGAGCGCCCCTCCGAGTGGCTGGAAGCGCAGCTTCCCGATTCGCACTGAGTATCCTTTAAGCTGCCGATTCATCCGCGCCTCGAGCGACCGGCGCATGGGCTCCCCCATGGCCAGACCGGCGAGGGGAAGAAGGATCGCCAGAGCGGCGAGGACGACCGCGAGGATCCTCAACCACCGGGGGACCCGTCGCCAGAGATTCCCGCGTGGACGGTCCGGGCGATCCTTCGCCGAGGTAGTTGACAGCGCGTGGCTCCGCATCGCCTCCTAGGCTCGCAATCGCTATGCCAGTCGTCAGAGCTGCGAGCGTAAAAGGCCGAGCGTGTGTTCGAGAAGCTTTTCGTGCCAGGGGCGGTGACGCCACTCTTCCACGGTGATTCGCCGGGAGTGGGTCTTGTCCTCTTCGAAGGTTTTCGTCAGCCGTTCCGCAAACTCGTGGTCGAGGACGTTGAGGTTCGCCTCGTCGTTCAGGCGGAAGGACCGGTTGTCGAAATTCGTCGATCCCACGGACGCCCACATCCCGTCCACGACCATCACCTTGCAGTGGTACATCGTGGGCTGGTACTCCCAGATCTCGACGCCCGCCTCCAGGAGGGCGCCCCAGCGCGACCGCGAGGCTTTGCGCGTGATCTCGGAGTCGATCTTGGTCCCCGGGACGATAATCTCGACGCGCGCGCCGCGTTTGCGCGCCGCCACGAGCATTTCCACGGACAGGTCGTCCGGGACGAAATAGGCGGCGGACAGCAGGATGCTGCGGCTCGCGGCGCCGATCGAGAGCAGGTACATCATCCGCACGCTCTCGCTTCCCTCGCGGGAGGAGCTGCGGAACACCTGCGCCGAGGCCTTCCCGACAGCGGAGAGCGGCGGAAAGTAATCCTCCCCGTGCAGGACCTCGGAACGGGTCTTGAGCCAGTTGTCGAGGAAGGCCGCCTGCATGTGCGCCACGGCCGGCCCCTGCAGCCGGTAGTGTGAGTCTCGCCAGTGCTCTTCGTCCTGGGCGTGGCCGAGCCACTTGTCGCCGATGCCGACGCCTCCCGTGAAGCCGACGCGGCCGTCCACGACGAGCAGCTTGCGGTGCGTGCGGTTGTTCAGCCGGGTGATGGTGTACCAGCGCAGCGGGTGGTAGCGCTCCACCTGCACGCCCGCCTTCTCCATCTGGTCCAGGATCGCCTGGTCCATCCTGCCGCTGCCGACCCAGTCGAGCAGCACGTGCACTTTCACGCCCGCCGCCGATCGTTCGCAGAGCGCGTCGGCGAACTCTTTGCCGATCGTGCCCGACCAGTAGATGTAGGTCTCGAACGTGATCGTGCGCCGGGCGCTTCGGATCGCCTCGAGCATCGCCGGGAAAATCTCGTCCCCGTTGAGCAGCTCCACCACGTTATTCCCATCGACGAGCGGCGGTCCGAGGAGGTTTCCCATCGACCGGACGAACTGGGCATCGCCTACGGAGTAGATATGCGGGATCCGATGATCGATCTTCCGTTCGCCCGAGGAAAGGTTGAGCACGAGCAGGGCGGCCACGAGAGTCCCGCCAACAGCGACGAGGACAGTCATGAAGAGCTTCTTTCTGCGTGTCACGTCGCGCGCGTTCCTGATGTTCTCTCGCGTTGGCGAGGGGGGCCGGGCGGGCCGCTCCGAGCGAGTCAGCGGCTCAGGTCTCCCGGGAGACTGTACGTAGTCATTTCTCTGGCAGGATTGTAAGTCTCGTTCCCAAGAGCGCTGACTCGACGAGACGAGGGGACCGCCGCCCCCGAAGGGGCGGGTCCGGGTTGGGAGGATGTGTTGGAGGGAAAAGTTCGAGTTTCCACAGAACCGTGCCTTCATTTCTCAGCAATTACCGTGCCACCCCTCCCCCGGCGCCGAGGCGCCGCGCCGTCAGGGGTGGGCGAAGCGGCAAAACCGCCGAACGGTTTTCAACCCGTCTCCCCGAAGTCACTTCTTCGTGCTCGCAACAGACTTCCTTCCGGAGGCCGACTTCCGGGGGACCTTGTCCCCCCGCGCGACGCGCCTCGGAGAGACCGATGGCGATCGCCTGCTTGGGGATGGTCACCTTCTTGCCAGACCTGCCCGAGCGCAGCGTGCCGTTTTTGCGCTCGTGCCTCGCTTTCTCGACTTTCTCCTGAGCGTTCCGTCCGTACTTCCCGCCCCTCGATTCCTTCTGGAACAGGCGACACCTCCTCCAGCCGACAATTGAGCAAGATGCAGACCGCCCCGGCACCCGTGGCACTCACGTTGCAACGCCCGGACTCGGAGGACCATGAAAAGCAAAGCGGCGATCGGAAACCATCCCATCCATCCGATGATCGTTCCGATCCCCATCGGCGCCTTCACGCTGGCGCTCCTGGGCGACATCCTCCACACGATCAGCCCGGAGGACTCCTTCTGGTACGAGTTCTCATACGCCTGTATCGGGGTCGGATTCCTGTTCGCGCTCATCGCAGCGGTCGTCGGGGCCATCGATTACTTCGGGGTCCGAATGAGCTCGAAGGCCTTTCGGATCGCGACCGCTCACGCCCTCTTGAACGTCACGCTGGTGGTCCTGTACGGAGCCAGCTTCCTTCTGCGCCGCAACGGGGCCGCCATGGCAGAAGAGCGCTGGCCCGTCGCGCTGGCCCTCGCCGTGCTCGGGTTTGTTCTTCTCGGAGCGTCCGGCTGGCTCGGCGGCAAGCTCGCCTACGAGCATCGCGTCGGCGTTGTGGAACAGCGTGACGTTGCTCCGGCGACAGGTGCCAAAAAGACGCGAGCCGCTTCCTAACGCCTCGAGCCCGCGAGCTCGAAAAGGGAGTGACATCGGGGTGGATGAAGGAGCCCGTCGCAGAGAAGTGCGAACTCCCGTCTCCTCCTCGGGGCGCTAGGGGCTTTTCTTCCGCCGAAGGCCCCCTGGGTCTGGACCGGGCTCTACTGGCGGGCGATCGCATACCCCGGCGGGGTCTCTCGAGCTCGAGGTTGCCGCGTTGGCACGCCCCGTGCTGTCCATTCGAACGAGGGCCACGAGCGTCGTGACCCACAACGCGGACTTGAGGTCCGTAGAAGTTAGGAGAGATGCATGAAAACACGTCCTGGAATTCTCAGTCTGGCAGCCTCGCTGGCGCTGCTGATCGCCGTCAGCGCATGCACGACCACGCAGAGCCCGGGTCGTCAGGTCGATGACGCCTCGATTCACACCGCGGTCAAGGCGAAGCTGACGGTCGACCGGTTCTCAAACATCGTCAATGTGGACATCAACGTGACCAACGGGGTGGTGACGCTCGCGGGCGAGGTCCCCAACGCCGAAGTGAGGAGAGAAGCTGAGAAGGAAGCGCGCACCGTCGACGGCGTCGTCCGCGTGATCAACAACCTTCAGGTCAAGAGCCCCCCCTCGCCGTAGGCGAGATATCATCTTCATCGACGACGCGCCGGGCCTCCTGCTCGGCGCGTTTCTTTTTGGAAGTGAAAGCAAGGGGCCCCGCGGCTTTCGCTGCGAGGCCCCTCTCCGATCCGCTACGATTTCCGATCAGCTACGAAGCGAGCTGGCGACCTTGCCGACCCCTGCCGCGGCGAGAATCAGGAACAGGACGAACAGGATTCCGAAAATCAACGCGAATACCTTCGCGATGGCGAAGGCCGTGCCGGCCACGGTCGTGAAGCCGAGCAGCGCAGCGACGAGACCGACGCCGAGAAAGATCAGAGCGAGCTTCAACATAGGACACCTCCCGAAGCCCTGAGTTTGCAAGAGGGGTACCTGGACCCTCGCTACCGGGAGCCGGCGGGCGCCTGCTCGAGCTGGCGCCGGAGGGCGTGCGCGGCGCCCCGCTCGTAGCCCGACCGAAACGCCCCGTGGAGAACCACGTCTCCGAGCTGCCGCTCCAGCGCCGGCCTCGCCTCGTCGAACGCCACGCCCTCCAGATCCGGCCGCAACCCGGCGACATAGCCCCGGCGGTAGACCTCCTCCGCCGATTCGAAATCGGACGCGGAGCTCTCGTAGTGCGCCTTCTCCACATCGCGGATTCCTACCCACCAGTCATCGCGCGCGGCGTCGAGGCTCTCCGCGCCGGTCTGTGCGAGGGCGTGGCGCGCCCGCTCGGCCTCGTCCTCCGTTTCCGGGATCGCGAAGAGCACGGTCTTGCCGTGCCTCAGCGCGTCTTCGTAGAGATAGAGCTCATCTCGGGGAATCCCCGACCGCGTAGAATCCTCGAGGGCCTTCCCCGCGGCCACTCCGCCGACCGCCCCGGCGGCTCCGAACAACGCCGCGGCCGCAAGGCCGACGGCGGCCACGGCGCCGACACCCGGGATCAGAAGGCTCGCGGTCACAGCGCCGATGCCGAATCCCGCCGACGCCCCCGCGGCCCCGCCGACCACTCCGGCCACAGCGTGCCCGACCCCGGACTGCTCCGCTTCCTCGGTCGGCGCGGTCTCGAGCTCCGCGCCCTCGGCGGGCAGGAGCAGATGGATCCGATCGGTGGAGAACCCGCCCTCGATGAGCGCCCCTCTCCCGCGCTGTCCTGCGTCCTTCGACGAAAAAATTCCCACAACAGGTTCCATCGCCCACCTCCGACAGAGTTCAGAGCAAGGTCCGGGCCGCGCCGCAACTGGCACCGTGATTGCTTGGAGAAACCGTCCCGGCGTGAATAGGAGCGGCCGGGGGGAGGTTCCATGAAACATTTCCGGGTGTCCCCACTTCTGCTTCTGCCCATTCTGGGTTTCGCTGTTCTCAGCCTGGCGGGATGCAATGACGAAAACGACATCACCGGCACGGGCGGCGCGCTGGCCACGCTGACGGTGGACACGCCCGACTCGGCGCAGTCGGGTCAGCCCTTCAACGTCGAAATCCGCGCGCTCGCCATCGGCGTGACCAACGTCCGCAACGGCCGCGTCCAGGTCACGCTTCCGGCGCCCCTCACGGTCACCGCCCTGGATGCGTCTGCGGGAACCACGGCGACATTCTCGAACTCCGCCGGAGGCGGGGCGCAGGTGACCTGGGTCCTGAACACCCTGGACTCGAACACCCAGTCGACCCTGCAGATCACGGCGATAGGGGCCCTGGCGCCCGGCGAAGCGGCCCGCACGATTATCGTCCAAGCCGTTCTGACCGCCGACGGGATTGCTGCAGGCGATGCCGATGCCGAGGACGCCCTCCAGCTAAGACCCCTGTAGGGCGCGGCCACCCGCCGCGGTGAGAGCGCGGGGTGGCACGCCCTCTGCAGAAGAACGAAAGACTCGAGCCGGCAGCCGGCTGTCAAACGGATATTTAACACGGAGGTAGTCATGGAACCACGGATCAGAACTGCTGATGAAAAGCTCGAACCCCTGGAGCAGAAAGAAGGACCCGTGGCGCGCGCGATCGAAAGCCGCACGTCGCGTCTGCCGTCGGATCTCTGGCTGTGGGCCTCCGGAGCGTCGATGCTCGTTTCGCTCGGCTTGCAGCTTTCGGGCAACCGCAAGACGAAGCAAGTCAGCAACTTCGTCGGCCAGTGGGTGCCGACTCTCCTGATCTTCGGCCTCTACAACAAACTCGTGAAAGTTGCAGGCCACGACCGCGCGACTGAGTCTTCTTAGAGGAGGCCCGTCTGGTATGCGCCGGTTTCTGAGAGAGAACAGTCTCTCGCTGGCGCTTTTCTTCTGCTTCTTCGCCTCCCTGGTGGGGCAGAGTGTCGCGGGCTGGCGGACCTTCTCCGCGGACGAGCAGACGCACGGCGCGCCTCCGGTTCGGTACGGCGAGTACCTCACGAGCGGCCACTTCGTCGAGGCCGTCTTCGAGAACTGGGAGAGCGAGTTTCTCCAGATGGCCGCGTTCGTCCTCATGACGATCGCTCTGCGCCAGAAGGGATCTTCCGAGTCAAAGCCGCTCGAGGAGGCCGGGCCAGCGCAGCGCCGGACCGCGGGCGGGCACAGGAAAGCCCCGCTCCCGGTGCGGCGCGGAGGCTGGAGGCTGCGGGTCTACGAAAACTCCCTCTCGTTGGCTCTCGTCCTGCTCTTCCTGTTGTCGTCTGGCCTTCACGCTCTCGGCGGGGCGTCCGTGGAGAACCGGCAGCGCCTGCTCCACGGGACTGGCCGTGTCTCTGTCACCGAGTACGCCGCGTCCTCGAGGTTCTGGTTCGAGTCGTTTCAGAACTGGCAGAGCGAGTTTTTCTCCGTCGGCGCTCTGATCGTCCTGAGCATCTTCCTGCGCCAGAAGGGCTCGCCACAGTCCAAGAAAGTCGAAGACCCGAACTCGAAAACAGGCACGGAGTAGAAGAGCGGCGCCGCTGCGGTTCCGCGGGAATACGTCGACGGCCAAAGAGGCGGCGGCGGTTCCGCGGTTGGAGTGCTGGACGAGGATCGTTCCCCGAGCGCGATCGTTCTCGACACCACGACGACGGTGCTCGGGTGCTATCCCCGTGCCATCCCAACGTTGGCCGCAGTAGAGGCAAACCATCGAAAGCCAGAACGGGCGCGAATCTGCCGGGGAATCGAGGGGAAAAACGGAATTGCCGAAACGAAAAGCCCTGACGGGTCGAAGGACCCGTCAGGCGTGGAGCGGAGTTTACTCAGCCCCGTCGTTGGCATTGTCCTGCTGGTCGCCGGACTTGCTCTGTCCCTGAGAGTCACCGGTCTGTTCGCCGGACGAGGGATAGTGCGCGCCGTCTCCCGGATACTCCTGACCCGGCCGCTGTCCCTGCTGCCCCTCGCGGGGCTCGGCGCCGCCCTGGCCGGGCTGTCCCTGTTTGCCGGGCGCGAGCTTGTCCTTCTCCTGCTCGGAGCTCGGGTCCTTTTTCATCGAGTCCCGATTGCGATTTTCGAAGTTCGCCATTTCAGTCTCCTTTTTGGAAGCGGTTTCTGGGCGCCATTGCCCACGTTCGAGAAATGCAGAAAGCGTGCCGCGAGGCTTCGGCGTGGCAGGCCAATTGCTCTTTAGGCTTCCGGAGGTGTCACCATGGCTTGCGACCACAAGGGTTGCCGTTGCAACGAGACCGTCATCGAGATAGCGGGCAAGAACTTCTGCAGCGAGCGGTGCGCGGAGGTCGAGTCCGGCGCCGTCAGCCTCGAGGCGTGCGACTGCGCTCATCCCGACTGCGCCGCGTTGTAGAGCAAGGCGGCATCGTGCCTCCCGTCTAGAACAGACACGTAGCTCGGGCCGATCGTCACCCGATCTCGCTGTACTCCGCGGGCGGAGGAATCGTCGGAAAAGGTCGCATTCAGCCTGCTGCATCGGAAGGACCATCCCGTCCGTCTCCACCCTTCCTCGTGTTTGAGGCTTCAGCCCTGTTTTGAAGGCTCCGGACAGGGCGACTCCGGCATCCTCCTTGCAGAGTTAGGGGGCGGCGGCCGGCAACAGGTCGGCACCGCTCACATTAAGGAGGACCCTATGAATCGAACCCGATTGACCCTCACTGCGCTCGCCCTCAGCGCGGCCGCCAGCCTGGCTCTTGGCCAGAACGCCGACAAGAACAGCGCGGGCCCCACGAAGAATGACTACAGGCTTCGCGTCCTCGAGCCCGTTGAGGGCGCCACGATCAGTGGCGCAACCGTCCGCGTGGTCGTCAACACGGAGATTCCCGCAGAGAGGGACGCGAAGCGTACCGGCGACTCCATGCCTCGCCCCATGGTGGATATCTTCATCGACAACACCCTCAAAGGCACCCTCCGCGACGATATCAACGTCCTTGAGGTCGATGCCGTGATGCCGGGGCAGCACAAGCTCGTGGTCCTCGCGAAGAATCAAAGCCAGGAGATCATCGACCGCAAAGAGGTTAAGTTCAACGTCGTCGCCGCGACCGCCGGCGCCACCATGTCGGAGAAACCGGCGATGACCCACTCGTCCACGCTCGAAGAGCGTCCGGTGCAAAGCGCGCCACCGCCGGCAGCCCCGCGGCCGCAGGCGTCCGCGCCGCCGATGCCCGCTTCAGACCCGATGCCGCCGACGCGGCCGCAGACCGCGGCTCCTGTGGCGACTACAGAAACGCGGGAAGCCCGGCTTCCCGCGACCGGCACGTCCGATCTCGCCGTCGCGGCAGCGGGACTTGCTCTTCTCGTCGGCGGGCTGAGCCTGCGCCGCCGCGTCTAAAGATTTCGAGTCTTGCGCGATGCGGTCGCGGCGTTTCCGCCGCGGCCGCATCCCTATTGATCGGGGAGGCGGCCTGCGCATCATGAACCGACTCAAAGGGCGGGGTGACGATTCCCGGCGACGCCTGCGCCGGCTTCCTCTCCTCGCCAATCTCCTGATACTCGTGGGAGCGGGCTTGCTCGTCTCACCCGTCAGTCACTATGTGACGGGGGTCCGCGCGCAGGCCGGCGCCTCCGTGCCGACCCCGGAGATACGGGAAGCGGGGCGGCCGGTCCCCGTCGGGGAAGCCATGGGGCGCATCGAGATCCCGCGGGTGGGCCTGGATTTCGCGGTTTTCGAAGGAGTGTCGGAATCGGTACTGCGCAAAGGGCCCGGGCACATCCCCGGGACTGCCTGCCCGGGCCTCGTGGCCGAGCCCGGCAACTGCGTGATCGCGGGACATCGCGACTCGTTTTTCCGAAGCCTCGCGGTCGCTCGCGAAGGCGACGTGGTCCGGTTCCGCTCCGGACCGGACGAGCGGAGCTACCGGCTCCAGACGCGGCGCATCGTCCTTCCCAGCGAGGTCGGGGTGATGGCGCCCACGGCCGAAGCACGCCTGACCTTGATCACCTGTTACCCGTTCGAGTGGACCGGATCCGCGCCTTATCGGCTCGTTTGGGAGGCATCCCCGCTCGCTGAGACGACCGCTTCCGCTTCCATTGTCCGCGAGGAGGTCCAACGAAGGCGCGAACGACCAGGCGGGATTCGCTGATCTCGGCTTCAGTGCCGTTGGAGCCGAGCGGGTAACCGTCGAGGTCGAGAAGGCCGGCCGCGAATCCCTCTTCGCCCGGTAGGTGGGGCCCCGCATGCCGGGGCCCCACCAGCCTATGCGAAGGCGCTCAAACGACTTTTCGGCCCTGGATCAGGTTGATGATGAGAACCACAACCGCAATCACGAGAAGAATATGGATGAATCCGCCCATCGTGTAGCTCGTAACCAGCCCGAGGACCCAGAGGATGAGAAGAATCACGAAGATGGTCCAAAGCATAGTTGCCCCCTCTTCCTTTCTTTCCGGGCGCCCTCAGCGGGCCCCGCGCACATGTGGAGCGAATCTCATGCCAGAAATTCCCCTGCGTCTACCGCTTTCGGCTGGCGGCGGCTTTCTTCTCCGGCTTCGCCACTCTGGCGAGCGCCCGGGCGGCCGGAGCAGCCTTCACCGAGGCTCCCGGCAGCAGGCTCTCCAGCACATCCTTCCGGATGATGCCGGCGTCCGCCATGACGTAGGCGCGGTGCACGACGTTCCGTAGCTCGCGCACGTTGCCGGGCCAGTCGTGGCGGCCGAGCATCTGGAGCGCCGCGGGATCCCAGCCCGTGACCCCCGCCTTTTCCTGCTCCTCGATCTGACGGCGGAAATGCTCGGCGAGAAGGGGGATGTCCTCCGGGCGCTCGGCCAGGGTAGGCAGCACTATGGGAAAAACGTTCAGGCGATAGTAGAGATCCTCGCGCAGCTTGCCCTCGCCGATGGCCCGCTGCGGGTCCCGATTGGTCGCCGAGATCAGGCGCACGTCCACCCGGAGATCCTGGGACGCGCCCACGCGCCGCACCATTTTGGCCTCGAGAACGCGCAGGAGCTTGACCTGCAGCTCGGACCCCATCTCCGTGATCTCGTCGAGGAAGAGCGTGCCCCCATTGGCCTCCTCGAAGTATCCCACCCGGCGCTTGTCCGCTCCGGTGAAGGAGCCCCGCTCGTGGCCGAACAGCTCGCTCTCGATCAGCGTCGGTGAGATCGCCCCGCAGTTGAAGGCGACGAAGGGGGTCGACGCGCGCCGGGACAGCCGGTGGATCGTCCTGGCGACGACCTCCTTGCCCGTACCGCTCGCGCCCGTGATGAGGACGGGGGCGTTCGACCGCGCGACGCGGCGAATCACGTCGAAGATCTTCTTCATCGGCTCAGAGAGGCCCAGCAGGTCGCCGAGCTTGCCGGTCTCGAGCAGCTCGTCGCGGAGGGAGTCGACTTCGGACTCGAGCCTCCGCCGCGCGGTCAGCCGCTGGAAGACGACTTCCAGCTGCGCCGGCCGCAAGGGCTTCAGAAGGTAGTCGGAGACGCCGGCACGCAGGGCCTCGACCGCGCTGTCGAGGGAGGCCTGGCCGGTGATGACCACCCCGTCCCGCGTCGGATCGCTCTCTCTGGCCTGGCGGAACACCTCGATGCCGTCGCCGTCGGGAAGATGGACGTCGACGATCAGGATCTCGGGCTTGAAGTCCTCGATCGTTCGGGCCGCCTCGCCGGCCGTGCCCACGGAGCGCGTCTGGCTCCCGAGCTCCCGGATCGCGAGCTCGAGCCCCTTGCGCGTCGCGACGTCGTCTTCGACGATGAGTACTCTCACGCGGCCCCGTCGGACGGCTCAGGCAGAGCCGCTGCCCCCGGTCGTCGACAGGAGCGCTTCACGCCCTCGCTCGAAAAGCTCGAAGGCCCTCTCGAGCTCGCACCGGGCGACTCCGATGGCTTCAGAGGGATCCTCTCCCCGGGCCGAGAGCCGGGAGGCCCGCTCGAGATGGAGACCGACGCCGGACAGGGGCGTGGCCAGGTCGTGGAAGAAGCGCCCTAGCGCAACGAGACTGTCGCTCACACCGGCCTCCTGCGGACAATCGCTCCTTGCGGGCACCTCTTGTGCATAGAACTTCACGGGGCTCAATGCCCATCCTATGACAGAAGCTACCCCCCCCCGTCTCGGGCCTCCCGACGGCGCCGCCCGCGCTCCCGCCGCCCACACGCTGCGGGCGCGCCGGCGCCGTTATGCCTTCTTCGGCCGCCTGGTGGTCGGCGC
>JBKJWL010000178.1:0-21711 GCA_046716885.1 Thermoanaerobaculia bacterium
AGCGCAGGATCGGGGCCTTCCCCTCCTCCTCCGTCATCACGGCCGCGGCGTGGTGCCGGCACACGTTGAAGAAGCCCCGCAGCTTGCCGTCCTCGCCCCGCACCACGACGATCGGCTCGCCGGCGAGGACAGTCGTGATGTACTGCCCCGGCTTCTCGAGCTGGTCGAGACGGCCGACCATCTGCCAGGTCCGCGAGAAGACGGTCCGGCGCTCGAGCTGTGCGATGCGGCCGTCGACGTACCAGGGCGCCGGGATCGTCCACGCCTCCTCGAGCGGAGCCCGCGAGTCGTAGGCGCCCAGGATCTCTTCGACCGACGGTTCCATGAGTCCTCCCGATCGGGTTTCAGCGCGGCGGTCAGCGGACGGGCGTTGCGGTCTTCCTCGGAGGATTGAAGAACGGCAGCTTCACGACGGCCGCCGGAACGCGGTGGCGCACGGCTTCGACCGTAACCTCCATCTCGAGGCGAGTCCCGACGGCGTTGGAGCCGCGGGCGACGGTCGCGAGCGCGATCATCTTCTTCAGCGTCGGAGACCAGGTCGTCGACGTCGCCTTCCCGACCTGCTCGCCCTCGCGGTAGACGGGCACGGAGACGCGGGAGGCCGCCGCGGGGATCTGCGGGGCCAGGTTCAGCCGTTCGTAGATCGCCTCGACGGCGTTCCAGTCGAGCTCGAGGCCGACGATCTCGCGCGCCGGCCCCGTCTTCGCCTCCGCGCGGAGCGCGCCCTGGCCCACGAATCGGCCCTTGTCGAGCGCGACGAGCCTGGCAAGCCCCATCTCGAAGGGCGTGTACTTCTGTGGCCCGATCAGGGCCTTCTTGGAGCCGTTGAAGTCCACGTCGATCAGGAGGAGGCCGGCCTCGATGCGCGAGACGTCGAGCGCCAGCATGCCGGCCGCGTGGACGTCGAAGGCCCTGCCCTTGCTCCAGAGCTCGTCCCACACCGTCACGGCGTCCTTCCACGGGATCCAGATCTCGTAGCCGAGGTCGCCAGTGTAGCCGGTCCGCGAGATGTCGACGGGGACCCCGGCGATCTTTCCGGAGGTCACCTTGAAGTACTTGAGGTTCTCGATGTCGGCCTCGGCGATCGCCTTCAGCATCCGCCCGGACGTCGGCCCCTGGAGCGCGACCGCCGCGACCTCCTCGGAGATGTCCGTGATCGCGACGTCGAGGCCGAGCGCGTTCTGTTTGAACCAGCGCAGGCTCGGATCGGCCGCGGTCCAGCGGTACGTGTTCTCCGCCAGGCGCGCCACCGTGCCGTCGTCGATCACCTTGCCGTGCTCGTCGCACCAGGGCGTATAGATGACCGATCCGACCGGGACCTTCCGGAGATCGCGCGTCACGATGCGGTCGACCAGACGCGTCGCGTCCTTACCCGAGATCCGGTACTTGAAGAGCGGCGAGATGTCGATCAGTGCCGCAGCGTTGCGGATGGCATTGTACTCGTGCTCGTGGTGCGCCTCGTAGGCGGAGACCGCGTAGTAGCCCGACCACTCGCGAAAGTTCAGGCTCTCGCAGAGCGGAAACGTTCTCTCGTGAAGGGCAGTCCCGATCGGCACAGGCAACCTCGCAGCTCGCATCCGGTCCGCGCGGCCCGCCGGAACGCGGAGTCACGTGGACCTTGTCGGAGCGCGCGATTATAAGTATGCTCGCGCGCTTGCGGCAAGCGGGCGGCACGAAACCACGGGTCACAAACGAAGCGAACCGAGGCGAATGAGCGCGAAGTACGACGTCGTGGTGATCGGAGGCGGGCACAACGGCCTCATCCACGCCGCTTACCTCCAGAAGGCCGGCAAGAAAGTGCTCGTTCTCGAGCGTCGCCACGTCCTCGGCGGCGCCGCGGTGACCGAAGAGGTCTTCCCCGGCTTCAAGTTCTCCGTCTGCTCGTACGTCGTCTCGCTCCTGCGGCCGGAGATCATCCGGGATCTGGATCTCCCGCGGCACGGGCTGGAGATCCTGCCGCTCGACGGCACCTTCACGCCGATGTTGAACGGCGACCACCTCTGGCGCGTCAACGACCACGCGAAGACGCGGCGCGAGATCGCGCGCCACTCGAGGCTCGACGCGGAGGCGTACGACGAGTACGGCAAGGCGATGGCGGACATGGGCCGCTTCGTCAAGCCGATCCTCTCGATGACGCCTCCCGACCCGACGAAGCTCGACTGGAAGGGCCTCCAGGACCTGCTCTTCCTGGGCAAGCGCTTCCGCGGCCTCTCGAGCGAGGACAAGTACAACCAGGTTCAGCTCATGACGATGTCGGCGATCGACTTCCTCGACCAGTGGTTCGAGACCGACGTCCTCAAGGCCACGATGTCGGCCTCGGGCATCATCGGCACGTTTCTCGGGGTGCGCTCGCCGGGAACCGCCTACGTGCTCCTCCACCACTACATGGGCGAGATCGACGGCGCCTTCCGCTCCTGGGGCTTCGCCCGCGGCGGCACGGGCGCCATCTCCAACGCAATCGCCGACGCGGCCCGCGAGGCGGGCGTCGAGATCCGGACGCAGACGCCGATCGCCCGTATTCAGGTCAAGGGCGGCAAAGCCGCGGGCGTCGTCCTCGAGAACGGCGAGGAGATCGACGCGCGGGTGGTCTCGTCGAGCGTGGACCCGCGGCTGACTTTCATGAAGATGGTCGGCGAGAAAGAGCTGCCCGCCGACTTCGCCGACGACATCAGGCGCTACAAGTTCCGCGGCTCCTCGGGCAAGGTGAACCTCGCGCTCGACGCGCTGCCGGACTTCAAGGCGATCCCGGGCGCCGGCGCGCACCTGCGGGGCGCGATCTCCATCTCGCCCTCAGTCGAGTACATGGAGCGCGCCTACGACGACGCCAAGTACGGCCGCTTCTCCCGCCGCCCCTACATCGACATTGTGATCCCGACCCTGACGGACCCGTCGCTCGCTCCGCCCGGCAAGCACGTCATGTCCTGCTTCGTGCAGTACGCGCCGTACAACCTGAAAGAGAGCGACTGGGACAAGGAGAAGGAAAACTTCGGCGACACCGTGGTCGACACGATCGCGGAGCACGCGCCGAACTTCAAGAGCATCATCAAGCACCGCCAGGTCGTCACCCCGCTCGACCTCGAGCGCGAGTGGGGGCTCTCCGAGGGAAACATCTTTCAGGGCGAGCTGACCCTCGAGCAGCTCTTCTTCCTGCGCCCGGCGCCGGGCTGGGCGCAGTACTCGACGCCGATCCGGAACCTCTACATGTGCGGCTCGGCCACCCACCCGGGCGGCGGCATCATGGGCGCCAACGGCAAGAACGCGGCCTTCAAGCTCCTCGAAGACTGGAAGCGGGGGAGGGTTTAGACCTCGTATGGCAGAAAAGCGCGACGTCGTCGTCATCGGCGCCGGGCCCAACGGCCTGACCGCGGCCGCCTACCTCGCGAAGGCGGGATTCAGGCCGGTCGTCCTCGAGCGGCGCGACGTGGTGGGCGGGCTCGCCGTGACTGAAGAGTTCGCGCCGGGCTTCCGGGTCTCTTCGGTTCTCCATGCGGCCGGACCGTTCCTCCCGTCGATCGCGCGGGACCTGGCACTCTCCCGCCACGGCCTGTCTTTCATCCAGACCGAGGTGCGGGTCTTCGCGCCCGCGCCGGATGGACGGGCGATCGCGCTCTACGGCGACGCCGCGAAGACGGCGCGAGAGCTCGAGAAGATGTCTCCGCACGACGCGAAGGGCTACCTGACCTTCCACGAGAGCCTCGGCCGGATCGGCCGGGTTTTGGAGCCTCTCGTGACGATGACGCCGCCCTCGATCGACCATCCCGGCTTGTCCGCGATGTGGGACCTCCTGGGCGTCGGCCGCAAGTTCCGCGCGCTCCCGCGGCGGGACGCCTTCCGGCTGCTGCGCTGGGGACCCATGGCGGTCGCCGACCTCGTGGCCGAGTTCTTCGAGACGGACCTGCTGCGCGCGGTCGTCGCCGCGCGTGGCATCTACGGGACCTTCGCGGGCCCCTGGTCCGCCGGCACGAGCCTCGGCGTGATCCTCCAGGCGGCGACCGACTCCAATGCCGCCGGACCGAACTCCTTCGTGCGCGGCGGAATGGGCGCTCTCACACAGGCGCTCGCCACGGCGGCGCGGGGATTCGGGGCGGAGATCCGCACCGGCGCGACGGTCGCGCGGATCGCGACCAAAGACGGTGCGGCCACGGGCGTCGCCCTCTCGACCGGCGAGGAAATTCCGGCCCGCGCCGTCGTCTCGAACGCCGACCCCAAGAGCACGCTCCTCGGCCTCGTCGACCCAGTCGAGCTCGATCCGGACTTCATCCAGAAGATCCGGAACTTCCGCGCGATGGGGGCCGTCGCCAAGGTGAACCTGGCCCTCTCGGGCCTCCCGGACTTTCCGGCGGCGAAGGCGGTCGGCGCCGACGCGAAAAACGCTCTGTCGGGGCGCATCCACATCGGCCCGGACATCGACTATCTCGAGCGCGCCTACGACGCCGCCAAGTACGGCGACTTTTCGCCGCACCCCTACTGCGACGTCACGATCCCGACGATCACAGACCCCTCGCTCGCCCCCGCCGGCAAGCACGTCCTGTCCGTCGTCGCCCAGTTCGCTCCCTACAAGTTGAAGGGCGACTGGAAGGGCAGGCGGGAGACTCTCGGCGACGCCGTCGTGGACGCCATAGCCGCCTACGCCCCGGGCCTCAAAGGACTCGTCGTCGGCCGTCAGGTCCTGACGCCTCTCGATATCGAGGAGACGTACGGCGCGACCGGCGGCCACATCTTCCACGGCGAGCCCGCCCTCGACCAGCTCTTCACGATGCGCCCGCTCCTCGACTGGGCCCAGTACCGCACCCCCGTCCGCGGCCTCTACCTCTGCGGCTCGGGCACGCACCCGGGCGGCGGGGTCACCGGCGCGCCGGGGTTCAACGCGAGCCGGGAGATCGCAAAGGACCTGAAACGCTGATCGTCCGTAGCCCTATCGGATTCGCTTCAGGAACCCTTACGGCGCGGCGACGGTCCTCCAGTTTCCGCTGGCCTGGAGCTTGAGCCGCTTCTTCGCGCGCGCGTCGGCGATGAGCAGGCCGCGGAGTCCGCCCGTCTCCCGGAGGCGCTCGGCGCGCTTCCACATCCCGTACCCGCCTCCGCCGCCGGCGCGGTAGGAGTTCAGCGCCACCGTGAAAGTGTCCGTGTCGGCGATCGCGCGGCCGCCCCGGGACAGCGACACCACCCGCTGTCCCCTTTTCCGCCGGGGGTCGATCGTGTACTCGGCCCCCTCGAGCGTGTCGCAGCTGCGCAGGCGCTCGGTCGGGTCGGCAATGCACTCGGCCGAGCGTTCGAGGGCCGCGCGGACCTCCCGCCCGGTGGCCTTCAGGGTGACGAGGCTGTTCTCGTAGGGGTAGAACTGCCAGATCTGCCGGACCGTCAGCGGACCGGCCGGCCAGTCGGTGAACTGGAACGGCAGAAGCGTGCAGAACGAGAGCTCGGCGGCCCCTTCGCGAAGCTGCACGGCGTGGAGCCAGTCGAGGAGCGCCGAGTCTTCGAATCGAACGCGGCGCGCCGAGACCGGGGAGGCCAGCTCGGCGACTTTCTCGGCCAGAACGCGCATCGCCGCCCCGTGCTCGATCGCGACGGAGGCCACGATCTCCGGATCCGGCAGGATCCTCCTCATCGGGAGGTTCCGGCCCCGGACGTCTGCCAGCTGCCACGCCTCGCCGTTCTTGACGAGACTGAGGTCGTAACGGGTCAGCGTGTTTCCCCAGCGGCCGGGCTGCGAGACCCACACGCCGCCGAGCCGCTGCGGATTGACGATCGTGTGCGCGTGACCGGTCAACAGCAGGTCGATCCCCGGGACCTGGGTCGCCAGGGCAGAGGCGCGGTTCTCTCCGCCGCCACCCGAGTCTTCGCCGGTCGCCGGGTCGCGTTCGAAGCCCTGGTGCGTGACGACCACGACCAGGTCGCAGCGTTCCTGTCCGCGCAGGACCGGCACCCAGCGGCGCGCGATCGCGACGGGCTCCGTGAAGCGCAGCCCGTCGAGCAGCGCCGGGCTGATCCAGTTTCCGACCTGGTTCGTGACGAGACCAAGGATGCCAACCCGCACGCCCGCGATCTCGCGCACGACATAGGGAGGAAATGCCGGACCTCCGTCCCGGCCGAGCGTGTTGGCGGAAAGCCAGGCGAACTTCGCCGCCTTCCGCGACTCCTCGAGACGCCTCCTTCCGAAGTCGAACTCGTGATTTCCGATCGCCATCCCGTCGTAGCCGACGAGGTTCATCGCTCGCACGATCGGATCGCTGCCGTCGCCGGCACGGCCCTCCAAAGCCAGGGCCTGTTCCGGTGCTCCCTGGATGGTGTCGCCCGAATCGAGCAGGAGTACGGCGTTGCCTTCGGCGCGAATCGCCTTCACGGCCGCCGCCACCCGCGCCAGCCCCTCGCCGAGGTCCCGATCGGCCAGCGCGTCGTGGGGATGGACGCGGCCGTGCAGGTCGGAGGTGTGGAGGATCGTCAGGGTGACGCCGGAGGCGAAATGCGCGCCCGCGACGAGAAGGAACGCGATGCCGAGGCGCCGCATGAACCTGATCCTACACATAGAATGCCGGGCGATGGCGAGGAGGCCGAAGGAGACCTTCGAGGACAAGAAGCGCCGGGCCACCGCCGTCTTCCGGCGCTTGAAGGCGGCCTACCCCGACGCAAAATGCGCGCTCGACCACAGGAGCCCTCTCGAACTCCTCGTCGCCACGATCCTCTCGGCGCAGTGCACCGACGTGCGGGTCAACATGGTCACGCCGTCCCTCTTCGCGAAGTACCGCACAGCGGCCGACTACGCGCGCTCGCCGCGGGGGGAGCTCGAGCGGGAGGTCCGCTCGACGGGATTCTTCAATTCCAAGGCGAAGAGCCTTCGGGCGGCGGGTGCCGCCATCGCGGCCGGGCACGGCGGGCAGGTGCCGGACACGATGGAAGAGCTCGTCGCGCTCCCGGGGGTCGGACGCAAGACCGCCAACGTGGTCCTCGGCAATGCGTTCGGGAAGGACGAGGGCTTCGTCGTGGACACGCACGTGGGACGTCTGGCGCGGCGCCTCGGCTTGACGCGCGAGGTCGATCCCGTGAAAATCGAGCGGGACTTGAACGCCCTGGTCAAGAGGGGACGCCGCACGCTCGGCGCCCACCTGCTGATCGCGCACGGCCGGCAGATCTGTGTGGCCCGAAAGCCCCGGTGTTGGGAGTGCCCGGTCGAGAGGCTCTGCCCCAAAGTCGGCGTGCAGATCCCGTGAAAATACACGCCGGCGTTGCGGAAATCAGTTTTCCAGAGAGCCGGCGGAAAACCCTGTCGATATCCCTGCGGAAAAGGGCCAAAAAACGCAGATACGGCATTCTCGGAGCGAAATGCACCATCCGTTGTGCGAACGGATAAATCCTTATCCATGAGTGACTTAGTTGTGATGCCCAAGAAGATGTGCAGAGCACGACAGCCGTGAAAGTGGCGGCGAGCCTTTTTCCACACGTGCAACCGACTCAGACAACGAAACTTAACTGGCGCTGAAGACCGGTTTTACGCTTGCGCGACCGGCCGGCCCATTCAGGTTCCGGGCCGATATTCGCCGTAAACCGCCTTCAGGGTCGTGACGATCTCGCCGAGCGTGGCGCGCTTCGAGACCGCCTCGATGAGCGCCGGCATGAGGTTGCGATCCTCGCGCGCAGCGCGCTCCACCGCCCCCAGCGCCTCGCGGCTTTCCCCGTAGTTGCGCGAGGCGCGAAACGCGTGCAGACGCTCGACCTGCTCCGCCTCGAGGGCCGGATCGACCGACAGGATGGGGGGAGACGCTTCCTGCTCCTCGCGGTAGGCATTCACGCCGACGATCCGCCGCCTGCCGTCCTCGACCTCGCGCTGGGCCGTGTAGGCGGCGTCCTCGATCTCCCGCTGAAAGAACCCCTGCTCGATGGCCGCGACCGCGCCACCGAGCGCGTCGACCTTCTGGATGAGCGCGCGAGCCCGCTCCCGGATCTCCGTCGTCCACGCTTCGACAAGATGCGAGCCGCCGAGGGGATCGGTGACGTCCGCGACTCCGGTCTCACTGGCGATGACCTGCTGAGTCCGCAGGGCCAGCCGCGCGGACTCTTCCGTCGGCAGGGCCAGGGCCTCGTCCCGCGCGTTGGTGTGGAGCGACTGAGTGCCGCCGAGGACCGCCGACAGCGCCTGGAGGGCCACCCGCACCACATTGACGTCGGGCTGCTGCGCCGTGAGCGTCGAACCGGCGGTCTGCGTGTGAAACCGCAGGCGCCAGGAGCGTGGATCTTTCGCCCCGTATCGGTCCCGTGCGATCTCGGCCCAGAGGGAGCGGGCGGCCCGGAACTTGGCGACCTCCTCGAAGAAGTTCGCGTGCGCGTTGAAGAAGAACGACAGACGCGGCGCGAAATCGTCGATGGCGAGGCCGCGGGACAGGGCCGCCTCCACGTAGGCGATCGCGTTCGAGAGCGTGAAGGCGACCTCCTGCACGGCCGTCGAGCCGGCTTCGCGAATGTGGTAGCCGGAGATGGAGATGGTGTTCCACCGCGGCACCTCGGCCGCGCAGAACGCGAAGATGTCGGTCGTGATCTTCAGCGACGGCCGGGGGGGGAAGATGTAGGTCCCGCGCGCGATGTACTCCTTGAGAAGGTCGTTCTGGACCGTCCCCGACAGGGCGCTCCAGGCGATCCCCCGCTCGCGAGCGACGGCGAGAAGCAGCGCGAGCAGGATCGAAGCCGTGGAGTTGATGGTCATCGACATCGAGACGCGCTCGAGCGGCAGGGACTCGGTCAGGATCCGCATGTCGTCGAGTGTCGCGATCGCGACCCCCACCCTCCCGACTTCCCCGCGGGCCGCCGGGTCGTCCGAGTCGTAGCCCATCTGGGTCGGGAGGTCGAAGGCTACCGACAGCCCCGTCTGCCCCTGCTCGAGGAGATACCGGTAGCGAATATTCGAGTCGCGCGCCGATCCGTACCCCGCGTACTGCCGCATGGTCCAGTAGCGGCTGCGGTACATCTCCGGCGAGAGACCTCGTAGAAACGGGAACTCGCCGGGAGGCGGGGCACCGTAGAAGGGTTCGATCGGGATTCCGGAAGAGGTCGTTTCGGGAAGGTTGGGACGCCTTTCCTTCGATTCCTTCACGCCAGGATTCTTTCACGGGTCCCGGGGCACCCGGGGCCGGATGCTAAAATCGGCGCGCGTTTATGACGGACCACTTCCGCGGAAGACTCGAGGTCTTCGGCCTTGCGGACCTTCTCCAGTGGATGGAGCTGAACCGCCGGTCGGGGCGGTTGACCGTGACGCGCGGCCACGACCGGCGGACCCTGGACTGGAAGGACGGAGAGATCGTCTACGTCTCGGGATCGCTGCCCCGCCACCGACTCGGCGTTTACCTGCTCCGCAGCGGCGCCCTTTCCGCCGCGACCCTGTACGAGCTGCTCGCCCGCAATATGACGACCCAGGAGAACCTGACGCGGCTGATCCTCGAGATGGGGCACGACACGCTCGACGGCCTGTCGCTGCGCGTCGAGGAGCTGGCGCGAAAGCTTCTCTTCGAGATGTTCGAGTGGCGGGAGGCCAACTTCGAGTACGACCCGACGTACCGGGTGACGCCGATCCTCCGCATCGGGTTGATGCTGCGCGGACAGGCGCTCGCATTTCAGGGAGTCAAGCAGCTCGACGACACGCACCGCCTCTCCCGCCGCGAGCGCCGCGAAACCTGGGAGGCGGCCGACGCCTGGGTCCTCCCCTTCCTTCCGGAGGGAGTCGAGGAGCACTTCTGGGAAGCCCTCGAAAAGATCGAGGCGCCGCTCGACCCGCCCGAGGGGCGCGGCCACGCCATGCGGTTTCACGAGTTTGCGCGGCGCCTGCGCGAGCGCCTGATCAAGAACTACCTGATGCGGCCCATCCATCACGACACGGCGGCGCTTCTGGTGGAGCTTCTCAAAAAGACCCCGCTCGACCCACAGTCGATCGTCCCGGTGGCGGCCCTGGACCAATACCTGACGCTCGACCTGCTGATCCTCGCCAACTCGCTTTCCGTCGACCGCGAGAACTCCGTCGGCACCGTCCCGGAGGCCCTCGACCGCATCGGGCCGCGGGCCGCGACGGTCCTGATCGACCGGCTCTCGTCCGCAGATTTCCCCGCCCTGCCGCGCAACGACCCGGCCCCGTGCGCCGTACGTCGGGCGAGCCTCGCCGCGGCGATCGCCGCCGGACGCTTCGCCGAGCGCTACGGGATCTCGCGCGAGCGCGGGTATACGCTGGGCCTCCTCCACTGCATCGGCTACTCGGATCTCTTCGAGATCGTGCGCGAGATGAACCTGCCCTCCGGGCCCTTCCGCGGCGCGGTTCTGGAGACTTACCGGCCGGCCGTGGGCCGTTCCCGCGCCGAGATCTGGGGACTTCCGCGGGACTTCGAGGCGGTCCTCTCCGACGACGGGACCGACCCGAGCGCGGCGGCCGCCGTCGTCCGAAAGGCGCGCTCGGCGATCCCCGCGTGCGCGATCGGGAGCCTGCCGGTCGAGGGATCCGACGACCTGGAGTCCGACGAGCTGACGGGCGAACTGAACATGCTCTTCGAGTACCTCGGCCTCCAGCCGGTCGGCGCCGGGGTCTGACCAAGGGGTCTGACCCCCGCAGGGGGTCTGACCCCAGACCCCGAGACACTCCGGAATCCCGGCGTCCCCTCGCGCGTTGTCCGTGCCGTATACGGGGACCGGAGCCTTGGTCCGGCCCGCAGAAAGGACTCGAACGATGCGATCGAAACTTGCGACCCTCCTGATTCTTGGCGCCGCGGCGGCGCTCGCCCAGGAGCCCGCCCCCCCCGTCCCGACCTTCTCCGAGCGGGTCGAAGTCCGGGTCCTCGACCTGGACGTCGACGTCACAGACTCGAAGGGGAACCCCGTCATGGACTTGAAACGCGAAGACTTCACGGTCCGGATCGGCAAGAAGACCGTCCCGATCGACTATTTCGCCCTGGTCGACCAGGGCGCCATTCACGCGCCGGACCTCGGTTCGGCCTCGCCCGACCAGGTCCTGGCCACCTACCGAAGGGGCGACGAGGCCTTCGTGCCTCGCAACTTCCTCATCTACGTGGATCTGGGATTCCTTTCCCCCGGCGTTCGCAACCGCAGCCTCGAGGCGCTCCGCGACTTTGTCACGCGGCTCGGCCCCGACGACGCGGCGCGCGTGGTCGTCTTCGACCGCTCCCCGAAGGTCCTCGCGGACTGGACGACCAGCAAGGAAGTCGTCATGTCCGCCCTCTCCTCGATCGAGTCGAAGGGCGTCGGCATGTCGCGGCTCCAGGCCGAGCGTCAGGCGCTGTCGCTGATCGATTCGACGCCCCGCCGGCGGGGAGGTCGCACGCAGATCGCGCGCCAATACGGGGAGGAAGTCGGCCAGGAGATCGAGCGAATGCTCGCAAGTATGGAGCAGGAGCTCGTCACCCTCACGCCCCTGAACGGAAAGCGATCCTTTCTGTTCCTGTCGGGCGGCTTCGAGTATCAGCCGGGTTTCGTCATGTCTCAATACGCCGGCGGGGGCGCGCCTTCGCTGACCGCCTTCAACATCCGCAACGTCTCGGGCGCGGTCGGCGTTCTCACCAAGCGCGCCAACGCGGACGAGATCACCTTCTACACGGTCGACGCGCTGGGCCTGACCGGCGAAGGCGGCAACGCCTCCAACGACGATCCCCTGGGCAACCGGCCCCTGGTGGGATTCCAGGCCCGTCAGGACCGGCAGAACGGGCTGCAGGAGCTCGCCGTCGAGACGGGCGGGCTGGCGCTTCTGAACACGAACGACTTCGACCGGGGCCTCTCCAGGGTCTACCAGGCCGTGTCGACCTACTACACGCTCGGCATGACTCTCGCGAAGCTCGACTCGACGTCCTACGAGGACGTGCGGGTGGCCGTGAACCGGCCCGGCGCAGTCGTGCGGGCGCGGCGGGGATTCCAGGCGCGGCCTGAGGCCGACCTCGTGCGCGACCGGGCGCTGGCGACTATGGAAACCGACCTGTCGTACAGGGCGATCCCGGTGACGCTCCAGATGGCGCCGCCGACTCCGGACAAGAAGAAGCTGTACAGCCTCCCGATCACCGTGACCATCCCGGCTTCGGCCCTCACGTTCACACCTGAGGGCGAGCGTGCGTCCGCGCGTGCGGACATCTTCATCGGCTCGATCGACGACAAGGGCCGGCGAAGCGACATCACCCGCCAGGAGGCGAGCTTCCAGATCCCGGCCGGGGAGGCCGCGGGCAACGCGCCGCTCCAGTTCAGCGCCCGGCTGATGACGAAGAAGGGCAACTACCGGATCGTGGTCAACGTGCGCGACAGCGGAACCGGCAAGATGGGAACCGCGCGCGCGAACGTCCGGGTGGAGTAGCTCGGGCTACGCAGGACTTCCAAGCCGAGCGGAGCGAGTTAAGCTGCGGCGGCCTGCGAGTCAGGTCTTTCGCCTCGCGGCACCCAGGCCGCCGACAGCTTCAACTCGCGGAGCCGTCCTAAGGCTTCTTGGGCGTGGGCTTGGGGGCGGCGGCCTTAGGAGCCGACTTCGGCGGCAGCGTCCCGTCCGGCATGAGAACCACGAAGTCCTCCTTGCGCTCGATACCCTTGTTGGCGGCCGAGCCACGGGGGGCATTCAGGTCGCGCACCGAGATGAGGAAGGTGTAGTAGCCAGGCTCGAACGAGGCGAGCGGGATCTCCGTCCCCGTTCCGTAGTGACGGCTGCCGATCTGCTGCAGTTCGGCCGGCCCGGTGAAGGGCGCGAAGGCGTCCTGGCCGTCCTTCTGCACGTTGATTCGGGTCATGACGCGCGGCTTGGAAGCGTCCTGCGCGGCCGGCGGCGCAGCGGGCGTGCCCGCGCCCGGCGTGGCGCTCGGCGCCGCAGCCGCGGCTTCGGCAGGGACCCCCGGGTTCGAGATGGCGTAGAAGTACCAGAGGCTGTCCTGCTTCGAGAAGAGGCGGTCGCCCTTGGGCTCGACCTTGATCGGCTTCTCGGTCCCAAAGACGAACGGATCGGCGGGGCCCGGACGCTTCGCCAGCGGCACGAGGCCGCTCGAGAGAATCAGGGGCGAGACGACGAATTCCTCGGACTTCGGGTCGATCTTGAAGGACACCGTGGAGGAGGAGACGGGAGGCTGCCCCTCGGCCGGGAAGAGACCGAAGACTCCTCTGTAGCTGCCTGGCGGCAACACGACGGAGCGGTCGAGCGCCCGGTCCTTGCGTCCGGCCTCCGCGATCTCCGAGAACGCGGCATCCTCCCAGAAAGACTCGACTTCTTTCCCCGACTCGTCCAGGATCAGCCCTCCGAACTTGAGCGGGGCGCCCGACGCGAAAGCGGGCTTGTTCGACGGCAAGTAGTACTGGAGCGCGAGGAACGAGTCTCCGGAGGAGGCCCGGAACGTCCCCGACCAGAAGGACGCGTCGCCCTCGTTCTTTCCGGCGGCGGCCTCGAGCGCCGACTTGACGGCGGCCGGCAGCGGCATCGTGGGGACGGAGGCCGCCGGCGCGGCAGCGGCCGGGGCGGCGCCTGTCGCGGCCGGCGCAGCTATGGCCGGCGGTGCGGCGGCGGGCCGCGGCGCACTCGCCGCGGGAGCTCCGGCGGCCGGCGGGGTACCGACGGTCGCGTTGGGGTTCACGATCGATTTCTCCGCGATCGTGGCCATCGCCTTGTCGGCGGCCGAAGCGTTCTGAAACTCGTCGATGCCGCGCTGGGGATCCAGCGCGACCGGCACGCGCAGGTCGGAGAGCCCCCAGGAGGGGTCGAACTTGTCCTTGTCGTAGACCCAGGTCTGCACGGTCGTCCCGTCCCCGCCGACCGATTCCACGCCGGGGTTCCGAAGACCCGTGTCCGGGGTCGCCTGGCCGTCCTTGGGCCCTAAACCGGACTGGAGGACCCGGCTCGGGTTTCCGAGCACGATGAAGAGGCGCCCGCGCGCCGACTCGGACCCCTTCTGACGGCGGCCCTTGAACTGCTCGTCGGCCGCCGCGATCCGCCGCCGCATCCCGTCGCGGAACGGCTCGCCCCCGCGCCTGGCGAAGTAGAGGGCGATGAACTTCTCGGCCGCCTCGTCGGTCGAGACGTTCTTCCACTCGGCGCGCTCGGCCGGAGTCAGGAAGTAGGCCTCCGGTGTCTTGTCCCAGTCCTTGTGTTTCGCCAGCTGCGCCAGGGCGGCCGCGGTGATGGCGAGACCGGCGAGAACAAAATAGATCTTTTTCACAAATCCTCCCAAAGGGTTCATCAGAAGGGGCCGATTCTATAGCGGAAGCGCGACGAAAGCAGGCGGCCCGGGGCCCAGCCGCTAAGAAGAGGCCGCCTAGCGGCGTTCCGCCTTGACCGCCGCGTACCCCCGGCCCGGGATCTTGGCCAGGGCGAGGGTCTGGGACCCGCCTTTCCGTGTCCCCAGCTCCTCCCGCAGTACTCCGAGCATCTTCTGGACCTCGCCGTGCATCGTCTCCATCCGCTGTTTCATGTGCAGGATGACCTCGACGCCGGCGAGGTTGACGCCCAGGTGCCGGGTCAGCGTCAGGATGATCTCCAATCGCTCGATCGTGTCGGTGTCGTAAAGACGCGTATTTCCCCCGGTCCGGGCCGGCCGGAGGAGCCCTTCGCGCTCGTACATGCGGAGGGTCTGGGGGTGGATCCCGAAGCGCTCCGCGATCGCGCCAATCCGGAAAACCCCGGACCGCTCCCTCTCCCGGCTCTTCATCGAGCCTTCCTCGGCTCGACTAAGATCGGCTGGCCGCGGTCCGACTTGGGGGCCACGATGCGAAGCACTCCGGCGCGCAGCGTCGCCTTGATCAACGCCGCATCGAGCGAGGCCGGGATCGGAAACTCCCGCGAGAAGGAGCCGTAGATCCGCTCCATCCGTACGAAGTGCCGCGGCTCCGCTCCGGTCCAGGCCTTGCGGAGCCCGGCGACCCGCAGCTTGCCGTCGAGGGCCTCGAGCCGCACGTCGTCGAGCCGCACCCCGGGGAGCTCGATATTCAGGATGATCTCCTCGGGCGTCTCGTACACGTCCGCCGCCGGAGACCAGAGGGCCGCGTCCAGACCCTCGTCGGGAAACTCGGTGCGGTGGATCGTCTCTTCGAAGAGGCGATTGACCTTTTCCTGGATGGCGAAAAGGTCCTGAAGCGAATTCCAGCGAAAGACGGTCATGGAGATGCCGTCAACAGTCTACAGTTGGGCGCCCCCTTCTTCTCACCGAAGTGCCGAAACCGCCGCCGCCGCGCTGTCAACTGCCGGCTATCAACTGTCGACTCACTTCTTCTCCGTGTCCACATACTCCGTATCGATGACTTCGTCTTCCTTGCCGGCCTCGCCGGAGGACGGCCCGGGGCCGGCCGGCTCGTCAGAGCCCGTCGCGCCGCCCTGACCCGCCCCGCGGTACATCGACTCGGCCAGCTTGTGGGACGCCTGCTGGAGCCGCTCGGAGGCTTCGTTCATCGCGGAGGCGCCGCCTGCCTCGAGGGCCTTCTTCGCATCGGCCACCGCTCCTTCGAAGGACGCGGCATCCGCCGAAGACAGCTTGTCCTTGTTCTCGGCGGTCGTCTTCTCCGCCGAATACACGAGCGAATCGAGCCGGTTCCTGGCCTCGATCTCCTCGCGGCGCTTGCGATCCTCCTCCGCGTGCGACTGGGCGTCCTGGACCATCCTGTCGATCTCGTTCTTGGCGAGGCCGGAGGAGGCCGAGATGGTGATCTTCTGTTCCTTACCGGTCCCGAGGTCCCTGGCCGCGACGTTCATGATGCCGTTGGCGTCGATGTCGAAGGCCACCTCGATCTGGGGAACGCCCCGCGGCGCCGAAGGAATGCCGACGAGGTGGAAGACGCCGATGGTCTTGTTGTCCCGCGCCATCTCGCGCTCTCCCTGGAGCACCTTGATCTCCACGGACGTCTGGTTGTCGCCCGCGGTCGAGAAGGTCTCGCTCTTCTTGGTCGGGATGGTCGTGTTGCGCTCGATCAGCCGCGTGGTCACGCCGCCGAGCGTCTCGATCCCGAGCGAGAGCGGCGTCACGTCGAGCAGCAGCAGGTCCTTGACGTCTCCGGCCAGCACGCCCGCCTGGATCGCGGCGCCGATCGCGACGACCTCGTCCGGATTGACGCCCTGGTGAGGATCCTTGCCGAAGAAATCCTTGACGAGCTTCTGGATGCGCGGCTTGCGCGTCTGGCCGCCGACGAGCACGACCTCGTCGATGTTCCGGGCCTCGAGCCCGGCGTCCTTGAGGGCCTGCCTGCAGGGACCCATCGACTTCTCGATGATGTCCTCGACGAGCTGTTCGAGCTTCGAGCGCGAGAGCTTCAGCTGCAGGTGCTTGGGGCCGGAGGCGTCCGCCGTGATGAACGGCAGGTTGATCTCCGTCTCGACGACGCTCGAGAGCTCGATCTTCGCCTTCTCCGCCGCTTCCTTGAGCCGCTGCATCGCCATCGCGTCCTTCGAGAGGTCGACGCCCTGGTCTTTCTTGAACTCGGCCAGGATCCAGTCGATGATCCGCTGGTCGATGTTGTCGCCGCCCAGGTGCGTATCGCCGTTGGTGGACTTGACCTCGACCACCCCTTCGCCGACCTCGAGGATCGAGATGTCGAAGGTGCCGCCGCCGAAGTCGTAGACCGCGATCGTCTCGTCCTTCTTCTTGTCCAGCCCATACGCGAGCGCCGCGGCCGTTGGCTCGTTGACCAGCCGCTCGACGGTCAGCCCGGCGATCTGGCCCGCGTCCTTGGTGGCCTGGCGCTGCGAGTCGTTGAAGTACGCGGGCACCGTGATGACCGCGCGCGTCACCTTCTCGCCGAGGTAGGCCTCGGCGGACTCTTTGAGCTTGGCGAGAATCATCGCGGAGATCTCGGGCGGGGACCATTCCTTCGCGCCGGCCTTCACGCGGACGTCGCCGTTGGCACCCGGGGCGACCTTGAACGGAACCATCTTCATCTCTTCGGTGACCTCGGAGAATTTCCGCCCCATGAAGCGCTTGATCGAAAAGACGGTGTTCTCCGGGTTGGTGACGGCCTGCCGCTTGGCGACCTGTCCGACCAGACGCTCGCCGCTCTTGGTGAACGCGACGACCGAAGGGGTGGTGCGGTTGCCTTCCGCGTTGGGAATGACGACGGGGTCTCCGCCTTCCATGACGGCCACACACGAGTTGGTGGTGCCGAGATCGATGCCGATGATCTTGCTCATATTCGATTGCTCCTCTAAGCCTCTATTTGAGAGTCGCGACTATAGAACATGAGTCAAACACTGTCAACTACATTATAAAAAAGCTTAAGCCCCTTAGACTCAGATCTAGGCCTTACTCGACGACCAGAACACTCGGGCGGTCCGGGGGCTGCGCCGGCCGGGAGGTGGGAGGACGGAGCTCTGAAACGGGCGCAAGACTCCGCTCGAGCGACAGATCCAGGTCGATCTGGCCGCGGGCGTTGCGCCCGTACAGGCCGAACTTGCCGTCTTCCGCCCGCAGGATGTAGCGGTAGAAGCGTCCGTACGGGTCCCGCAGCGCATCCTCCTCGAGGATGCCCGCCACCACCAGGTCTTCGAGGCTCCGCGGATAACGCCCGCTCGAGTCGTAGAAGACGCGCACGGCTCGCTCGATCGCCACCGCACGGTTCAAGGAGATCGCCTTGCGGAACTCGGCGATCTCGAGAACCTCGCCGGGCGGCCGAAGGAGGAGATTGGCGGGATTGCGCGGGATCACGTAGATCGAGACCGCGGCCAGCACGAGGAGCGCCGCCCAGAGCCCGAGCGCGCGTCCTGGCGTGGCGTGCCGAGCGGCGGGAGCGAGAGCCCGCGGCCCCGGACCGGGAGCCTCCTCCTCGATTCGACCGGGCTCGATGAGGTGCCGTCCGATCAGGTCCGCGGTGCCCTTCAGGACTTCGAAGTCGGAGAGGAAGGCGCGTTCCATGATGTCGCCAACGGAGCGCCTCCCGTCGATCCACCGCCACGTCTCGGCTTCGGACTTGGTGACCGACAGCGTCCCCTCGGGCGGGTTTTTCTCGCCGACGGTGAGGTTCAGGGTCTCGACACCGGGCGCTCGGCGGTAGACCGTCTCGCGCGATCCGACCTTCTTCTCGAGGAGCGGCCACTCGTCGACCATCTGCGCGGCTTCCATCAGGATGGATTCGGTGGAAACGGGGGCCATGTGGTCCGCGTCGTAGTCGACCATGCCCTCCTGGCTGAACCGGAATCGGCCGTCCGCCCAGCGAAACGCCGAGTAGACGATCCGCGCGATCTGCAGGCGCAGGGCCTGGCGCAGCTCCTGGGGATCGACCAGCCGCTCCCGCACGAGGAGGAAGCCCATGCGCTGTTGGGTCTCCTTCTGGGTCGCCAGGATGCCGTCGAGCTGCTCCTGCGTCACGTAGCCCGCCCGTATCAGGAGGTTGCCCAGCCGATTTTCCAGCCGGTGCGCGGCCGACTCGGCGGCGACGACTTTGCCGCCGAGGAAGGAGATCGTCACGGTGTCGTCCTCGCCCTCGACGATGAGGACACCCGTTTTCCGCTGAAGCCCGAGCATCTGGAAGATGTCGGTCAGCGAGAAGACCTTCAGGGTTCCTTCAAGACCCACCGGAGGACCTCCTCGCCGCGAGCTGTGCCCGCAACCAGACCGCCGCCGCCAGGATCGCGCCGGCGACGACCGTGAGCCGGATAGGCCCCGCCGCCGGGAGCGTGAGGGGGTCGAAGAGGCGCAGACCGACGAGCGCGGCCGCCAGGCCGAAGAAAAACACGAAAGCCGTCACGGCGCCCGCCGCGGGGCGCTCGGCCCCGAACGCGACCGCACCGGGCGCCACGACCGACACGATCCGCCTGGCCCGATGCCGCCAGGTCAGGCGGTGCTGCAAGGCCCTCGCCTCTGCCGCCTGCTCACCGATGTCGACACTCTCCTTGCGCAGAGCGAGGCGGGCGCATGCGGAGCAGTAAAGCGTCGGATCTCCGTAGCGACGGCAGCGTTTACAGAAGGCGCGGCCGCAGCGCTGGCACTCGCTGGCGAGGCCGCGGCGGCGCAGACGCTCGAGGAGGGCCCCGAGGGCGAGCGCGGCGAGCGGCGGCAGCGACCAGGCCGAAACCAGCCCGCGCCAACGGTGCGCCGCCCCGTGCCCGGGAAGGCGGCGGCTCTTGGGCTGCGTGTTCCACTCCGCGATGCGGCCGTGGGCCCGGGCCACGGAGTACCCGGCCGGCACGACTCGGAAGAGCGTCGGCGCATCGGCCCATCCGTTGACCCGAGACGGCGAGATCTCCCGCGCGCGCGCCATGTCCCGGGCCTGCCCGTCGAAGTCGTAGGCTTCACCGCGCGCGAGCGACAGGTTGTAAAAGACCTCCGCGGCGTCGGGGGCTCGGATGGACGCCTCGAAGTAGTCGCGGATGGCCTCGCCGTAGTCGCCCTCGGTAAAACGCACATTCCCGCGATTCAGGATCGGCCGGTAGTCGTTGGGGTCCGCCTGCATCGCCCGGCCGTAGTTGGATTGCGCCCGCTCGTAGTCGCCGGCCCGTTCCGCGTAGACGCCGAGCAGGAACCAGACGTCGGAGTCTTCCGGGAAAACGGCCGACGCCTGGCGCAGGCCGTCCTCGGCGCTCGCGTCCTCGCGGCGTTCGGCCAGATCCACCGCCGCCACGAGGAGCGGCGACCGCTGCTCGATGTTCTCGCGGGTCAGCCACGAGACCAGGGGCGGCACCAGGGCAAGCAGAAAGAACCCCGCGACGAGAACGGCGCGCTCTCGCTTCTCCGCGTAGGGATAGAGCAGCGCCCCCCAATACAGGATCAGCCAGAGGGGCCCGAACCCGAGGAAGAGCGGCAAGCCCAGGATGGCCAGCGCCAGCGAAAGCGCGGCGCTCCTTCCGAAGAGGCGGTTGGCCGTTTCCCGAATGTCGTGAGCGGCCCTGGGAAAGTGGCGCAGGCCGAGGGCGAGAATCGTGGCCATCAGCATGCCGCCGATCGCGCACGCGGCCCAGATCCCGATCGAGGAGAGAATCGCCACGCGCGACTCGTGCGTCGAGAGGAGCGCGACGGCGGCCGCGGGAAGCGAGCCGAGAGCCTCGAGAGTCCGGCCCTGGCGCACCAGGAAAGACTGCTGTGCCAGAATGGCGTCCGGGTTGGCGCCGTCGAGGCGGAGCGCCGCTTCGTAGGCCCGGTCGGCCCGTTCCGCCTGTCCGAGCTCTTCGGCGCGCCGGCCCAGGTACACGGCGGTCCGGGAAAAGTCCGACAGATGGTGCACGCCAACCTTGCGCGCAGCTCGCACCATGCCGTCGAGCGCCCGGGCCGCGGCCGCGGAGTCGTTCTCGGAGAAGGCGGAGAGAAACTCGAACCACTGCGAACGATAGAGGCTGCGCGTGACGGGCGGAGGCAGGGGCGAGAGCGAGTCCTGCGCGCGCGCGGGCGGCGCAGAAAGGACGAGGGCCGCCGCGAGGACGGCGAGGACGCAGGGATTGGCAGCCGTGAGGCAGGCGAACCTGGCCGACGGCCCTCCGCCGCGTCGAGAGAACATCCTTCCGCGACCTATCGCGGCGGCTCCCGGCCCGGCGGGCGCACCACCTCGACGTAGGCCAGGCGCAGCTCGTAGAGGACCTTCGCGAGTAGGTCCGACTCCTCGAAAGCGAGATTTCCGCGCGTCTTCTCCTCGAGGACTCCGAGCCAGTCGATCATCTGCCTCGCGGCCGCCGGCTCCGGGCGCGGGAGGCGTTCCCCCGTCATCGGATCGATGCCGAGCGCCGCGTAGACGTTGGAGGCGAGAAAGCTGACGAGCCCGAGGAACGCCTGCGACGCGACGCGGTCTGTCGCGGGGTCCGGCGCCGGGGCGCTCCCCTGCGTTCCGGCCGGCGGGCGGGACGGGGCCTCCGGAGCCTGGGGCGGCTCGGTCTTCTCTTCCGCCTCGAAATCCGGACGCAGCTGCCCGTCGGACGTGAACATCCGGCGATCGACGACCCGGATGGGTTTTTCCTCTTCGGCCATGGCCACCGTCCTTCGGCTGGGAAAGAGGAATCTTAACCCGTCGGCGCGCCGCGCGCCTCGGCCGGGGCGCTAGCGCCGGGTATGATCCGCCCGTGTCCGACGACCTCGACCGCCTCGCCGCGCTGGTCGCCCGTCTGCGCCGGGAGTGCCCCTGGGACCGGGAACAGTCCTTCGAGACCCTGAAGACCTATCTTCTGGAGGAAACCTACGAGACCCTGGCCGCCCTCGACTCGGGTGAACCGGAGCCCCTCCGCGACGAGCTCGGCGATCTGCTCTTTCAGGTCTTCTTCCTGGCGCGGCTGTCCGAGGAGAGAGGCCTCTTCGGCATCGACGAGGTCGCGCGCGCCGTCACCGCGAAGATGATCGAGCGCCATCCGCATGTCTTCGGAGAGACGCCCGCGGGCAGCGCCGAGGAGGTCAAGAGCGCCTGGGAACGGCGCAAGCGCCGGCAGCCCGGCGCCGAGGACGACCCTCTCGGGAGCCTCCCCGCCGCCCTTCCGGCGCTCGCGACCGCTTACCGGCAGACCCAGCGCGCGGCGGACCTGGGCTTCGACTGGGAGCGGGACGCCGACGTGGCAGCCAAGATCGAGGAGGAGCTCGCCGAGTGGCGGGCGGCCGAGAAGGCGCAGGATGCCCCCGGCGAGACGCACGAGATCGGCGACCTCCTTCTCTCGGTCGTCAACCTCGCGCGGCGCCGGAAGATCGACCCCGAGAGCGCCCTGCGCGGGTCGAACCGGCGGTTCCGCGAGCGTTTCGCGGCTGTGGCGCGCAAGGCGCGCGCGGGCGGACGGGATGTGTCGGAAACGCCGATGGCCGAGCTCGACGCGTACTGGGAGGA
>JBKJWL010000179.1:0-6955 GCA_046716885.1 Thermoanaerobaculia bacterium
GGGCCGTTGAGAGACGTCGAGATGCCGGCGCCCGAGAAGTACGTCCCGTCGTAGCCGGCGAGCGTGTTCGACACGAGCGCCTGGTCGTAGAACACCTCGAAGCGGACGACGTTCTCGATGTTCAGCCCATACGAGATGTTAGCGAGGGCGGCGCGGTCCGCCCGCACGCTGCCGCCCGGAAACCCGTGAAGCGTGGTGGATCCGAAGGGGCCGAAGTCCCACTGGGAAAACCGGTCCAGACGGGTGCCGTCGAGATAGGAAAGCTTGACGTGGAGCTTTCGGAAACCCGGGAAATAGTAGCCCTTGGTCAGCTCGACTGAATATTTCCAGTACGTCTTCTGCTCGGGATCGAACCCCGAGGTGGCCGGGTCGCCCCATGGCTCCCACTTCGCGCGCGCGAAGTACCCACCCTCGAGCGCGACGTTGTAGCCCGCCTGGTTCCAGTTTAGGCGCAGCTCCGCGCCGTTGGTGAAAGTGTCCACGGGCGTGACGAACAACGGTCCCGTGTCCGAGTCCCGCTGGTAGTTGTCCCACTGGGAGAAAAGGCCGAGCGAGGTTTTCAGGTACGGGCCCAGGGGGTGGCCGACGTTGACCTGGAAGAACTCCGGGAGATGCTTGATGCGCTCGGAGCGGACCTCCGCGCCGTCGCGGTAGGACTGTTCGACGAAGGGGAAAGCGACCCCGAAGACGTCGGCACCGAGATCGAACCGGGAGCCCAGGAGCGACGGGTCGGTGTAGTTGGCGAACAGAAGGGCGCCGGCGAAGAAGACGGAGAGCTGCTTGTTCTTCTTCCACAGGTCGAAATCGAAGTACTGGATCCCCAGGAGCGGAAACGGATAGTCCTGGCCGGTCTGGTAGAAGGCGCCGACGAGGCCGAAAAGGCTCTTGCGCGTTAGGGCGTTTTCCACGACGCGCGTTCCGGGCACCGCCTCGTTCGGCACGAGGTAGCGAAGGCCCTCGTCGGTGTCGCGGACCATCTGCGACTTCGAGGCGTACGCCTCCGCCCGCCGGGCCTCGAAGTCGGCTGGATCGACGACGACGTCGGCCATCAGGACGTGGCGCTCGATCGCGGTCGTGCGCCCCGCCGTCGAGAAGACCTGCTGGCCCCGGATCTCGAGAGGCAGGACGACTCCCGGCGCTCCCGGCACCGCGCGGTAGTACTCGGTCTGGACGTTGGACAGCGTGTCGCCCTTCAAGTTCAGCTGGATCGATTCCCGGCGCAGGAGCGCGAAAGTCTCCCGGTCGATCCAGGCCGTGCCGCGGTAGATGGGCTTGTCGCCCACCGCCGCGCGCGGGACGAAGTCGACCCGGTAAGCGGGACGCTCGTCGACCGTGGTCTCTCCGGCCAGCGAGTACGCGTACTCCTCGGTCAAGCGGATGTCGAGGGGGAGAGTCGTCACCTTCTCGGGCTGGAGGATCGGGAGCTTGGGGATCGTGCGTCCCTTCCAGCGCACGCCGTTCAGAAAAAACTCCTGCCACGCCCAGTCGCCGGGCTTCCCGCGCTCGAAGAAGTAGGGGCCGCGGATCGTCAGGTCCAGGCTCTGGCCGAACTGGGCCACGCGGAACCGCAGCGACGTGTCGACCGACGCCACGTAGGCGCCCACCTTCTCGCGCTGGCCGGCGTCCCACGCGCGCTCCCGCGCGATGATCTCGTCGGCCGTCAGCCCCCGGGTGGCGGCCACCGCGACCTCGGCCTTGGTCTCCCCGCCCTTGCGCGCGGCCGCATGGAGAATGACCGCGAGAGGCCCCTTCGAGAGATCCAGCGTGAGGGCCCTTGCTCCCTTCAGCTCGAAGTCGCGTTTTAAGCCGCTGGCGAGGTTCTCGACGCTCGCGCGATCGTAGGAGCCGTCCGAAAGGTCGATGCGGGATTCGCCGTACGGATCGCTTGCCAACAGGAGGATCGGCGTGAAGCTCTTCGCGTCGAAGAACCGCAGGACGTTGGCACTCGAGCCGTCCTTGCGGGTTCGCGTCGTGGGCGTCGGATCCCGCGAAACTGCCGCGGTCAGGTACCGCTGCAGCCGGGCCAGCGCGTCGGCGTCGGCATCCGTCAGCGGCCCGGCGCCGGCGGCCACGGCCACGAGCGACGCCCGCGGGAACTCGGCGAGCGCCGCCAGTGCCGCCGCGACGGGTGCGAGGTCCGCCGAAGCCGTGGACAGGACCCACAGCCGTTCGGTGCCCTCCTCGGATGCCGGGTGGCCGGGCCGCACGACCTTCGCGTCGACGTAGGGGGCGAGCTCCTCGGCGGCGGCGGACGTGAGCGACTGCGCACTGTCGAGGGCGATCCGACCGGTGGCGGATCCGGACCGGGCCAGCGACGCCAGCCGCTTGACCGCGTACGCGAACCGTTCCGCGTCCCCGGCGGGCAGGCCGAGGATCGTGCCGGGCGCGCCCTTGACCGCCGCGAGATGTCCGGCGGCGTCGTCGATCTCGGGGTCGGACAGGCCTTCGAGGCGGAGCACGAACACGCAGCCCGACGGGTCGGAGCCGGCGGCCCGCGGTGCATCCGCGCGGGCGATCCCGAGGAGGTTGGCGGCCGCGGGGCAGGAGCCGTCCGGACGTTCGGCGGCGATGCGGACCTGCTCGGGAAGCGCGGGCGCGGGCAGGAGGGCGCCCAAAAGAAAAACGCCCGCGGGCAAGCGGGCGCGAAAGAACGATCTCATCCTCATCGGGAACCCCATTCTCGCAGAGGTTGTTCCCAAGACCCGTGAATCAGCGCCGGGCCTTCTCCTTCTCCTTGACGGCATCGACGACCGCCTCCGGCGCGGGGGCGGCCGGCTGCGCCGCCTCGATCGCACCGAGCCCGAGGGAGAGCCGCAGCTTCCTCTCGATCTCGTTGGCGAGCTCGGGATTGTCCTTCAGGAATTGCTTCGCGTTCTCACGCCCCTGCCCGATGCGCAGGTCTCCGTAGGACAGCCAGGCCCCCGACTTCTCGACGATCTTGGCTTCGATGCCCATGTCGATGAGCTCCCCCGAGCGCGAGATCCCCTCGCCGTAGGTGATGTCGAACTCCGCCTGCCGGAACGGCGCGGCGACCTTGTTCTTGACGACCTTGACCTTGGTGCGGGACCCGACGACCGTGTCGCCGTCCTTCAGCGACGCGATGCGGCGGATGTCGATGCGGATCGAGGCGTAGAACTTCAACGCGCGGCCGCCCGTGGTCGTCTCCGGGTTTCCGAAGAGCACGCCGATCTTCTCGCGGATCTGGTTGATGAAGATCAGGCTGGTGCCCGATTTCGAGACGATCGCGGTCAGCTTGCGCAGGGCCTGCGACATCAGGCGCGCCTGAAGGCCCATCTGCGCCTCGCCCATCTCGCCTTCAATCTCGGCTTTGGGCACGAGGGCGGCCACCGAGTCGATGACGATCACGTCGATCGCGCCGGAGCGGATGAGCATCTCGGCGATCTCGAGCGCTTGCTCGCCGTTGTCCGGCTGCGACACCAGGAGGTTGTCCGTGTCGACGCCGAGCTTCTTGGCGTAGTCGGCGTCGAGCGCGTGCTCGGCGTCGATGAAGGCCGCGAGGCCTCCGGTCTTCTGCGCCTGGGCGATGACCTGGAGCGAAAGCGTCGTCTTGCCCGAGGACTCGGGGCCGAAGATCTCGACGACGCGGCCGCGCGGGATGCCGCCGATTCCGAGCGCCGCATCGACCGCGAGCGAGCCTGTGGGGATGACGGCGATGGCCGTTTCGGGCCTCTCGCCGAGGCGCATGATCGAGCCCTTGCCGAACTGGCGCTCGATCTGGGTCAGCGCCGTCTCGACGGCGCGCCACTTTTCATTGGATTTCACGCTGGACATGTCCTCACCTTTCTCGATCGAGGGAAAAATTCCGCGCGTTCTGCGCGATTATAGACTTCGGAAACGGCGCTGCAGGACGCGATGAGGACCAAAGGATCTTCTCTCCGACACGATCCGGTGTCAATGGCGGCCGCTCGCCGCGCCTTCGCCGCGCATCCGGTCCTCGCGTTTCTGGCCACCGGATTCGGCTCCGGACTCTCTCCCGTCGCGCCCGGCACCGCGGGCTCTCTCGTCGGGCTGGCGCTCGCAGCGTCGCTCGCATCCCATGCCGGCATTCTCGGGTCCCCGGTCGGACTGTTGATGTCCGGCCTTGCCGTCGGTCTTCTGGGCGTCTTCGTCTCGGAGCCCGTCTGCCGGGCGCTCGAGGCGGGCGACCCGGGCTGCATCGTCATCGACGAGGTCGCGGGGCAGATCGTGGCGTGCGCCGGCGTGCTCCTGGTGCCGGGGCGTCCCCTCTGGGCCTGGGCCGCCGCATTCGTGCTGTTCCGACTGTTCGACGTCGTGAAGCCGCTCGGGATCGGCCGCCTGCAAGGTCTGCGGGGCGCATGGGGCGTGGTGGCGGACGACCTGGCCGGGGGGCTCTACGCCGCGGCGATCCTCACCATCGTCGGGCGATGGGCCTGACGCTCGCGCCGGAGGAGGGCTCGGTCGCCGAGGGCGAGCCCCTTTCCCGCTACACGACCTGGCGGATCGGGGGCCCGGCGCGGTTTTTCTGCCGCGTGAAGACCGAGGCGGCGCTCGCCCGCGTTCTGGCGGCCGCGGCGGAGAACGGACTTGCCCTGGCGCTCCTCGGCATGGGGTCCAACATCCTGGTCGCCGATGAAGGGTTTCCGGGCTACGTACTTCGGCTGGAGGGCGACTTTCTGAAGGTCGAGGTCGAGGGCGAGCGGGTCCGCGCCGGCGGGGGAGCGCCCCTGGGCGGTGTCTGCGCGGCGGCCGCGCGGGCCGGTCTCTCCGGCATCGAGTCGATCTCGGGCATCCCCTCCTCGATCGGAGGCGCCGTCCGCATCAACGCGGGGGCTTACGGCGGCGAGATCTTCGACGTGCTCGAGACCGCCCGCCTCCTCTCCCGCTCGGGCGAGGGAAGGTCGGCGGCCGCCGCTCAAATCCCCCACGGGTATCGGTGGTCGAAGCTCATCGAGACGCGGGAGATCGTGAGCCACGCAGTGCTCAGGCTCCGGCCCGCGCTGCTCGAGGAGATCCAGGCGAAGACGCGGACGGTGGCCGAGAAGCGCCGCGGCGCCCTCCCGTCCGAGCCCAATGCCGGCAGCGTGTTCAAGAACCCGGAAGGCGACTACGCCGGGCGGCTCGTCGAGGCCTGCGGCCTGAAAGGCGAGCGCTCCGGCGCGGCGCTGATCTCGCCCCGGCACGCCAATGTGATCGTCAACACCGGCGGCGCAAAGGCCAGCGACGTGCTCGTCCTGATGCGAAGGATGAGGGACGGGGTGCGCGAAAAATTCGGGGTTACCCTGTTTCCCGAAGTGGAGCTCTTGGGAGTGCGGTGGGAGTGACGATTGCGAGGGGGCGAAAGGGTCGCCCCCTCCGGTTTCGATGAGCATGAGCATGAGGCTCCTCCTCCTCGCCGGCGGGGGAGGGAGGCGGCTCTGGCCGCTCTCGACGGAAGCGCGGCCCAAACAGTTCCTCCCTCTGCTGTCCGAGAAGAGCCTGCTCGCCGAGACGTACGCGCGCCTTCTCCCGCTCTCTTCCGACGTCTGGGTCGCGACCTCGGCGCGCCACGCGGACCTCGTGCGGCAAGAGCTTCCAGGACTCGCGCCCGACCGCATCCTCGCCGAGCCCGTGCGCCGCAACTCGGGCCCGGCGATTCTCGCGGCCGCAATCCGCTTCGCCGCCGACCAGGATCCGATCGTGGCCGCGGTCCCGTCGGACCAGACGGTCGACGACGCAGAGGGATTGCGGCGCGCCCTGGCCGAGGCGGCGGGGCTGGCTGATCAGTCGAGCGTCGTCGTCCTCGCCGTGCCCCCGACCCGGCCCGAGGCGGACTTCGGCTACCTGGAGGTCCGCGACGGCGCCGTCGTCCGCTTCATCGAGAAACCGGACGCGTCGCGCGCGCGGGAGTACGCGGCATCGGGCCGGCACCTCTGGAACGCGGGCATCTTCGTGTTCCGGCCCTCGCGCTTCCTCGACGGCGTCCGCGCCGTGGCCGGCGGCCTTCTCGCGGGGGTCGAGCGGTACGCGCGGTCCGGGGCGCCCTCGGACTACGAGGCCCTCCCGGACGTCTCGATCGACTTCTCCGTCATGGAGAAAATCGGCGCCGTGCGCGCCGTGCCGCTCGAGGCGGGTTGGAGCGACGTGGGCACGTGGCGCTCGGTGCGCGACCTTCGGGAGCAGAGCGGAGGGCGGAACGCCTCTGGCAATCTCGTGATCTCGCCCGTTCCCGTGCTCGCCCCCGGCGTGCGGGATACCGCAATCGTCGCCGGCGAGGGAGGCCTGCTCGTGCTGCCCTTCGAGCGGGAAGGGGAGCTTCGGGCCGCCGTCGAGGGCCTGAAGCGGGAAGAGCCGGGGCCGCGGAAGGGTTAGCGAAGAGGAACCGATCGCAATGAACACCGCATCGAACCGCGCGCTCTCGAAGCTGCGGGACAACGTGGGTCTCGCCTATCGGGGGGACCCCCGGGCCGTGGACCTGCTGCTGACGGCCCTGTTGTCGCGCGGCCACGTGCTCATCGAGGACGTGCCGGGCGTGGGCAAGACGACGCTGGCGCGCGCGCTCGGGAGGAGCCTCTCGCTCGACTTCCGGCGGATCCAGTTCACCAGCGACACCCTTCCGGCCGACGTGATCGGGATCTCGGTGTTCCACGCGAAGAACGACCGGTTTGAGTTCCACCCCGGCCCGATCTTCGCGAACATCGTGCTGGCCGACGAGATCAATCGCGCATCTCCGAAGACGCAGTCGGCCCTACTCGAAGCAATGGAGGAGCGCCAGATCACCGTCGACGGCGAGACGCGGTCGCTGGAACCCCCGTTCATGGTCATCGCCACGCAGAACCCGGTTGACCAGGAGGGCACGTACCGCCTGCCCGAGAGCCAACTCGACCGTTTCCTGCTGCGCATCGCGCTCGGCTACCCGGGACGGGCGGCCGAGATGTCGATCCTCGACGGGCGTGGGGCGATGGAGTCGTTGCCCAAGCTCAGCCCCGTCGTGTCG
>JBKJWL010000180.1:0-7470 GCA_046716885.1 Thermoanaerobaculia bacterium
CCTTAGACCTACGGAGCCGACGCCCGGACTCGAACCCGGCGACCCTTCGGTTACGAGTGAAGGTGGACGTCGCGGCTCTGGAGGCACACTGCATCGACGGCCGCTCGCTGGCGCACCGGCTGGCGCACGGCTAGTAAAATACCTGCAAATCAGCACTTTAGCGACAGTCTCGAAAGCCGTTCGGGGTGCAAGTCCCGCGAGGGTTCGAATCCCTCCCCCTCCGCTTAACCAAGCGCTTCTCGGGACACGATTCCGCTGAGACGGGGTCACACGCGGTTTTCGAACCGCGCCGGCAGTCCATGGACGTCCACCAACGTCTTCACGCGTCCGCGGACTCAAGCGTGGCTGGCGCACAACTGGCGCATTCATCGGGTTGCGTCTGACGTCAAGAACCGTGGGTTAAAGGACTTGCGGTTCGTCGCACCCAAACGCTCTACCGCGCGGCAGCTTTCTCCTCCTCCTCGCGGTGGATCGTGGCGGTCTTCTCGCGCGCCTATCACGCCGGAGGTCGCGGGTTCGAGTCCCGTCGCTCCCGTCTAATAAACTACTGCGAAGGCCGCGATTGGTGCGGGACGTCGGCGCAGAAGCCTCGTCAGGAGCGCTGGAGCGGTTGCCGCCCCTGAGCTTGTCGCAACGCGCGCCCAGGCGTAATGTCCGGGCGAGGCGATTGGAGGGATGAGGACGCGCATTGCAGCTGGGGCCGCCCTCAGTGCCGTACTCGCGATGGTCACGGGCGGGGGTATCGCAGGCGCCGACGGTGCTGCTCACGCGTTGAGGCCGGCGCAGCTCGTGATCGTCAGCGACCGGGACGGCGACAGGGACGTCTACAGCATCAGCGCCGATGGGCGGCGCGTCGGCGCGCTGACCCGCAACGCGGCCGACGACCCGTCCGACTGGCCCGTCCTGCTGTCCCCAGTCGGCGGCTGGGTCGCGATGGATCGACTTGACGGGGCCGTGCTCGTGCGAAGCGACGGGCGGTACGAACAGAAGTTCGGCTCTTACGCCAGTGCAAATGCGTTTTCGCCAGACGGGCGATGGCTCGCGCTGGATCGAGAGAATGTGCTGACCGAACGCTCCCAAGTCGAGCTCGTACCCGTCGGGTTCGCCGCGAAGACGCGCAGGCTCGGGCCGGGCCAACCGCTCGTCTTTTCCAAGGACGGGCATCGGCTCGCGTTCGACAACGACAACGCCGGAGTGATCGACGTCCGGACCGGACGGCGGACAATCGTGTCCTCCCAGCTTCCCCAGTTCCCGTACCAACTGCACTGGTCGCCGAATCTGACCGGGTTGATCGTCCAACGGGAGGACGAGGTCAGCGGGAACGGGGCTCTCCTCTTCTTCCGGGCTGCGCGAGGCGCGACCGCGCGGGTCATGGCGAGCGGCCGCTTCGGGTTAGAGACCGTCGCCTGGCTGGACGAGCATCGCGTCGGGTTCGACCGCGATCTGCCTGACGGCGTGTCCGAGCTTGTGGTCACGCGAGTGGACGGGCGTGGGCAGCGAGTCATCGCCCGAAGGCCCACCGGCTGGTCGAGGTGGGCCCCAGACGGCCGACGTGTCGCCTACTCAGTCCGTGACCGCTATGGGGTGACGATTGCCTCGACTTCGACCAGCGCGCGCCGCACAATCGATCTCGGGAGCCGCAAGCTCCATGACTGGACGTGGTCGCCCAGCGGCCGCCGGCTCGCCCTGGAGGTCAGGGGCTCGAAGAGGGAGCTCGTGATCGTCGACGTGGGCAGCGGCCGCACCGTCTCGCGACGTGTTGACTCTCTCGATGAAATGGCCTGGGCGCCCGATGAATCCGCTCTGGCGTTGTCGGTGTCGGAGGGAGGCGTCCAACTCCTCTCCTTCGGCGGAGGCCGGCCCCACACCGTCTGGAGCGGAGGTAACACCACGATCGTCGGCTGGATGCGCGGTCGCCATCCGGCCGGCATCGCGGCCGCAGCTCCCGCTCCCCAGCCGGAAGTGACGACAGCCTCTGGCTTCAGGTCTCGAGCGCGCGTCCTCGAGATCTCGTCGGCCGGAGAATGGGTCGGCGCGATCTTGGAAGACGGCCCGGTCGACGGCGAGCACGTCGTGGCTTGGACCGCGAAGCGCCGCGCCCTCGTGCGATTCACCCGCGCGGTGCCCGGCAGCACGTACGGCGAGTATCACCAGCTGTCCATGGTAGGAACCACGCTCACGTGGCTACACCACTTCTGCGGAAACTATTGCTACACCGCGGATTGCACGGCCGATGCCCGCAAGCCGGCGACGCAGCGCTGCGGCGAGCAGCGGGAGGCGGACGCGTTCACGCGTCCTTCTCCGGCACGCGAGTCGAAACGCGGCGTGGAGATCAGGGTTAGGGCTGGCGCAATCGAGCTACGCCGGCCGGCCGACGGCCGCACGCGAACGATCCGCCCGCCCGGGCGTCTGGTCGACGCCGAACTCGAAGAGATGGGTCTTTTCTACGCTCACGACGCCGGCGGGAAGTTCCGCGGCCGCGTCGTGTTCATCCCGTTCGCCGTGCTCTTCCGGTAGGGGAGCGTGGAGTTGTCGGCACGGAGCTCGTCCGGCCCGCTCCCGAGGACGGGCGGTACGCGGTCGTCGTTCGCAGTCCGGCCCGGCGCCTACGCAGGGCCGGCGCGCCCTCCACTCACGCCGCGTGCGGCGACGTGGCGTTCCCCACCACCTCGGAGAAACGCGAGGGACTGCCCATCCGGCGACCAGGCGGGGCTTCCATCGGCGAATCCCTTAGCCGGGTGCGTTTGTTGAACCTGCTCGCCCGACTCCGTGACGGTGTAGATCCGACCGGCACGCAAGAACGCGATTCGTTTGCCGTCCGGAGACCACCGCGGCCCTTGCCGGTCTGGCTGCCATTGTCCCCTGGCCAGGACTCGTGGCGCACCGCCTGCTGCGGGAGCTGCCACGATCGCTTCTGTCCCGATGTTGTCGGTCTGTCCGTGGGGTTCCGGAGCTGAGAAGGCGACGCGGGTCGAGTCCGGCGACCAGGTGATCGACGAAGAGATCTGCACCGGCGTCGTCGAGTAGATTCGCCGAGCTTCTCCACGGTCAGCGTCGACGATCAGCACCGACGGGCCTTTCCAGGTAGGCGATCGAGCGTCCGTCCGGCGACCATGCGGGCGAGTGGCCTCGGACAAGGCGCCGGACGTCACTGCCGTCAGCCGCCATCGTTGAGACGTGACCGGTCTGGTCGACGAAGGCGATCCGCTTGCTGTCCGCGACCAGGCCGGCGATTCGCCGCGACCGAGCTCCTGCTGGCCGCTGCCGTCGGGGTTCATTCGCCAGAGTGTTTCGTAAACGCGAAAGAGGATCGTGCGACCGTCGGGCGACGCGACCGCATCGCGCCGGCCCCCCAACGCTTCTTTCTCGTTTCGACGCTTCGTCAGGTCGGTCCGGCGGCCGGTCGCAACCTCGACCCGATAGATCTCCTAATGGCTGGGTCCGGCGCTCGTGAACGCGATCAGGCCGTTCAGGCTCGGCGCCCGCGTCCCGCCCGACGCGACCATCGTCGTGCCGAGAATGGCTGCGCCCAGCGCCAGAAGAGAGACGATGCGACCGATCGTGCTCATCGGTTTCTCTGGGGAGTGCGTCGCGTCACCCGCTCGCAGTCGACGCCGACAAGATTCGCCATCCTCATCCTTCCGGGAGCAGCCGCCGGTACTTGGCCCGCATGCGCATCGCGTGGGATCGCCAGCTCTGAGCCGTCGTCACGCACGATCGTGACGACCTCCAACAGATTGGTGCGGACCGAGATACAGCCGGGTGTCGTCATCGTGGTCGTCGATTGCCATTGCGTGTGTCGTCGCGTGCTCGATGTCCTCGTCGGCAACTCCGTGCTTGCCGCGGATCCTGGCTCGGTCGCTCCTCTCTCCTATGGGCAGATCAGGCGTCCGCGGTTGATGCTGAAGTTGTCGAAGGCGATCTTGACGTCGCGGTTGGCAAACCCCTCGTCGTAGCTCCCCGCGCCGAGTGTGATCACCGCGGGTTCGAGGACGGCGACCCTGGCTGCGACGACACGCCAGTCGGTGCCGGCTCGCGAGGATGCGGTGAGGATGCCTCCGCTTCGGGTGAGCCGGAGCGTTCCGCTCAGGTCGTTCGTCAGCGTCGAGGAGTTCGACCCGGCGATCCGGGCGTCGTAGAGCTCGCCCCAGGGCTGGCTTTGCCGAGTAATCGACTCCCCGTTGGGGGCTGGACCGTAATAAGTGCCGAGGAAGGCTTGGACGCCATGCCCGGCCGGCCATGCGAGCAGCTCGAAGTCGACCTGGACGTCGAAGTCGCCGTGGAGCTTGCAGTTCGTGCCGACGTGGGCGCCGAATGAGCCGCCGGGCGCCGCGGCCGTTGCGTCTGCCCGGATCGAGATCTCGAGGCGACCGTTAGCGGTCGCCAGTGTTGCGCCGGTGCCGGATCCGCTCGTCTGCCAGATTGGCCCAAGCCCACTGTCGAAGCCGTCCCGATACGGATACGAGATGGGCTCGGCTTCCAGCCGCGCTTCGGTCTCGCGGTCGATCGGACAGGGCTTCCAGGAGATGCAGCTGATGTCGACGAAGCCGCCGATCTCGCCGGCCACGACGGGATCGAGACGGAGACCGGTGACGAGGCCCGCGTAGAGGCGGGAGGAGGCAAGCCGGATCCGATAGGTGAAGAAGCGCCCGTCCGGGATCACGTGGACGAGCACTCGGTGTCGTTCGTCGAATCCTCGACCAGGGGACGACCAGTGGATCGCCGCGACCGACTGACGGGTGTGCCAGGCTCCACGGACGTAGAGCGTCGGAGCCGTCTTCGCCTGCCACCACTGCTCCGGGCCGATCAGCTGCGGGTCGGCGCGATCGAGTCGGACGCGAAGGGCGCCGGGCGAGGGGGAACCCTCGTCGGCTGCGTTGCGGTACCACCAGTGGCGGCGGTCGGAACCGAAGCGGTAGCTCGGCCGTGGCTCCGGACGGTGCGCGACGGCGTAGGCGCGAATCTGGCGCAGCGTTCCGAGGACGAGTGCGTATCGAGACGAGTAGACGATCCGCGCGTCGAGAATCTCCGGAGTGGTCGCGGCCAGGTATCCGTTGACGCCTCCCCGGTCGACGCCGGCGGACGTCCCCGGGATGCCGCTGAACCGCGTCACCTCCGGGACGAAGAGGCCGACCCCGCGGCCGCCGGTCCCGACGAGGGCGGCCCAGTGCTCGGTCGCCGCGAACGAGGTCCTCTCACCTATCCGGCACACGGCGCCGCCCGTGTAGGGCGCGCGGCCGTCGTAGGTGAAGAGCCGGTAGGCCGTGCCGGTCGTGCGGAGAGCGGGAAGCTCCTGCGCGCTCGGCGGCCGCGGCCCTTCGTCGGTTCGGTCGCTCGTCAGCCGGTTTCGCACATGCGCGGTCGAGCCGGCGAGCGTGACCCACGTCTCGAACACGCAGGCACACGACGTTCCGTCGTCGGTCTGGGGAACGACCTTCGTGTAGATCGTGGAGCCGTCGTTCGTCGACTCCAGCACCTTGCCGCCCGACGCGGCCACGTGCCAGGCGCCGTCGCGGTAGGACGGCTGCACGTCGTGGATCACGTCGGCCCGCGGAGCGCGCGAGCGCGACAGGTAGTTGATCTTGCCGCCGTCGTCGAGATCGACACCAACGCGGATCGTTCCGTTGTCGAGGTAGCTGACACCCGCACTCTGACCGGCTTCCGCCGACGAACCGAGCATGGCTGCCATTCCGATGAGGACGAGTGCGAATCCGAGCCGTCGCAGAGAACATGTGCGCATCGAATCTCCTCCTAGAGACAAGCCTCTGGTGAGCGAAGCGGCTTAGCGCCGATGATCCTGCCGTGAATCCGCTCGGTCAACGAAGACGCTGTACGGATCCGGTAATGATTGTGTGGCCCGAGTGAGAGAGGCGCTCTCACGGGACGTACCCCGAGGAGTCGAGATCGTCGGCCCGGGCGGTGTCGCGTCCGGGGCCGCCGTTCACTCCGTCGCGACGACCGTCCAGCGCGCGGAGCTCGTCGGCGCCCGCTCCGCCGAAGAGGATGTCGTAGCCGACGCCGCCGTCCAGCCGGTCGTCGCCGCTCCCGCCGTAGAGGACGTCGTCGCCGCCGAGCCCCGCGAGGACGTCGTCGCCGCCGAGTGCGCAGATCACGTCGCGCCCGGGCGTCCCGTTGATTCGGTCGCTGCGCGCGGTGCCCGTGATCGTGCATGCGGGTCCCCAGCCACCGAGTCCCTCGTGCGCGTAGCCCGGGTTGAGCGTGCGGATCGTGTTCCGCTCGGCGTCGACCAAGTAGATCGTTCCTTCCGGAATGTTCCCGAGTTCAGTGAGCTCGTCTTCGTCACGGAAAGCGAGCCGCCGTGAATCAGGCGCCCAGAAGAGCTCCTCGAAGCCCCAGTTCCGTGGACTCCAGAAGTTCCGGCGGCCAGAGCCGTCCGCGCGCGCAACGACGAGACACGCCTGCGGGTCGCGTGCGACGCTCGTGACGCCGCCAACGTCCGTCGCGCTCCCCTTGCACTCGCTCGTCCAGGCGGCCCGCCGCCCGTCGGGCGACCAGACGGGGTTCGACCCAGCTCCGAGGCTCCGCGCTCCGCGCCCGCTCGGCCGGACGATCCAGAGCCCCCGCTGCTCCGTCAGGGTGGCGACCCGCCGCTGGTAGGCGATCCAACGTCCGTCGTCTGACCACGATGGGCTCTCGGCGTCGCGCGCGAGCAACCGCGGCTCGCCCTCCGGGAGCGACCGGACGTAAACTCGGCGGCCCTGCTGGTAGGCGATTGCGGCACCGTGCGGGGCGAGCGCGTACGATACGACGCCCCCCGCGATCCGGTGCAGCGTGCCGTCCGTCGGGCCGGCCCGGAGTACGCCCGCCCGGAGGGTGGCGAGACGCGTGCCGTCAGCCGACCACTCGGTGCCCCAGCCGAGCAGCATCCGGCGCTTGCCGTCGAGCTCGACGACCGCGAGCCCGTTGGAGCGATAGAGAACGAGTGCGGTCGCGTCGGGCCACCACCAGGTCCACTGGGCCCTGGTCCGACCGACAGAGCGCGCTCCTGCGCCATTCGGCCGCATGACCCACGGGCGCCCCCGCCGGACGAAGCCGATCTGGGAACCGTCGGGAGCAACACTGCCGGCCCAGTCGTCCACGTCGTTCTTCGTCAGCGCGGTGGGTGCGCCGCCGCGCGAGATCAGGATCTCCCGGTCGTTCCTGTTGACGGAGCTCGCGAAGACGAGCCTCCCGCCGGGGGTCCACGCGAGATCGCCCGCGCTGAAGCGATCCGGCGTCGCGGCCCGGAACCCGACCGCGCGCTCGCGTCCGGCGGCGTCACGAATGCGCACGCGCCCGCGCGCGGGGTAGGCGAAGACCGCGCCGGTTGGGGCCCAGGCGAAGGCCGGCAGGCGACGCGCGAGCTCGGCGCCGGTGGCGGCGTCTGCCACCCAGGTGGCCTCCGATTCTCCGTGGCCCGGGCGGAGCGTCAGGGCGACGCGCGCGCCGTCGGCCGACCAACGCAGGAGC
>JBKJWL010000181.1:0-6522 GCA_046716885.1 Thermoanaerobaculia bacterium
GGGAGGGATGGTGGGCGAGCCTGCTCTCGACTCATCCCCCGGTGACCCGCCGGATCGCCCTGCTGCGGGAGATGGCCTACCAGAACGCGCCCGGGTCGAATCAGAGGTAGCGGCGGCCCTCGAAGACCAGACGGAGATAACCGAAGTAGCGCGTCTTGAGCGAGGGCGGGGGCGCGCCGGGCGGATCGAGCCCTCGGACCCTCAGCGGCTTGTCGAACCCGGCGCCGAGCTGGAAGCGGATTCCAAGCGACTGGCGGGATCCGTACGAGCGAAACGGCTGATACTCGAGAACGGGGACCTCGACCAACACCGACCGAAACCCCACGATGACCGCGTCGTCCTTCTCGAAGTCGAGCGTCACGAGCTCGTCGAGACCTCCGGTGAACCCATAGAAGGTGGCGCCGACCTCGCGGCCCACGACGAACTGCACCGAACCGACCGGCGTGTGGATCCTCCTCTGCCAGGGCACCAGCCCCCCCGTGGCGGCCGCGGCCGCCATCTCCGTGTAGGTGTCCCGCGACGTGAGCAGGAGAAACGGAGCCGCCAGGATCAGGTCTCCCGGGACGAGCCAGAAGGGCGCACGAAACCTCGCCTGGATCCCCGATCGGGCGGGCACACGCGGGAGGAGGTTGCCGACCCCGGGAGAGCACTCCGGGCAGTCGGTGGGCTCCTTCGAGCTCATCGAGACCCCGGCTTCGAGAAAGATCAGGCCGTCGCCGCTGTCGGTCAGGAGCTCCTCGAGCCCGAGCCCCAGGCGCAGGCCCAGAGACAGCGAGTCGATCAGCTGGCCTCCCGTGTCCAGATCGTCGAAGCCGCCGCCGGAACCGGCCAGAGAGCCCCCGGCGACTAAGGCGGCAAATGGCCCGATCTCCCCGTGGTACCGGGGCAGCGAGCCCGGTCCCTCGCCGCGGAACGGCACGGGCATTCGGTTGGCGACGGCCGCAAACCACGGAGCGAGGGCCTCGGGGACGTCCCAGTCGGGCGCGGCGCGCGACGCGCAGACGCTGAAGCGGCCCGACAACGCGCCGTCGGGAGCGGTGGCCCGCAGGCCCGCCTCGCGGGCGGCGGAGCCTGCCGTCCAGGCGTCGAGCACCTGCTCGAGGCTCGCCCGTACGGCCTCTGCCGCGCGATCCAGACCGTCCGGCTTCAAGAACGCGTCGCCGAACAGGACGGTTTCCTTTCCGTCCCAGCTCCGCACCTCGAGGCCCCGGCGGTTGTAGAAGTCGTGGGTGCCCTTTCGCTCCGCGACGCTGCCCCACGAGCCCGCGACGTGCCCGGCCGCGAACATGTCCCCGAGAAAGTGTTCGGCGAAGGCCTCGAGTGCCAGGATCAGCCGGGCCCGGACCGCGGCCTGCAGGCCGGAGTCCGCCGCGTCCGTGCGCGCCGCCAGGACCATCGCGGCCCCGTGAAAGTAGAAGTAGGCGGCTGCCGAATTGGGGACCGTCGCTCGGTCCAGGGCCGCATCGAGGTACCCAAGAAAGTCCTGGCCGCCGCGCGGAAGCAGGAAGTGCGCGTTGTTGGCGCCGGCGCGAGAGGCGTACGACGGATCGATGCGTGCGAGCGCGATCTGGGCGCTGGTGGCTGCGTTGCGCCGCTGGTCGTCGCGGGTCGCCTCTGCCAGCGCACGGGCTTCGACTGCGGCGACCTGGCGCTTGCGCAGGATCATGCCGCCCTCGAGCACCGTCCCGAGGAGATCCTCGGGAGAGCAGGAGTGGTCGCCCCCGATCGCCGACCAAGAGGCCAGGTCCACGCAGGGGCGCTCGAGGCCGTCTTCCCCGGCCCAGGGCTCGGAGCAAAGTCGATCTTCCCGCCCGCCTCGCGCCATCGCCCACAGGCGAACCAGGACCCCCGCGCGCTCCGGATCCAAGCGCGCGATTGCGGCTCCGGCGATCGAGTGGTGCTCGGAGTAGACGAAGGCGCCGGCCATATCGGGAATCAACAGGACGAGGAACGCGACCGCAAGCCCGGCGTGACGTCTGCGCAAAGGGCTCGTTCCGGCCGTCAGTCGAGGTCGATGTCGCGAATCGGCTTCGACGTGTCGCCCTTCGTCCTCTCGAAGAGCTCCTCGAATTTCCGGTTCAGGACGTCTTTCTTCGATTTCTCAGCCTCGACGGAGGCCGAAAACTTCTTCTCGCGCTCCTCGTCGGCGCCCTTGAGCGCCCCCAGCGCGTCGTCCACCGAGGCGTACTTCCGAGGCGTCTTCGGCGGCTCGTGGTCGATGACGGCCTTCAATTCCGAATCGACTTTCAGACGGGCATTGCAGCAGGGGCAGAGGAGCTCGAAGTCCACGGCCCAAGTTTACCGTCAACGGACAGGGGTCCTCAGCTCCGCTTGAGGCGAATCCGTTCCCGCCGTTCCTTCTTGTCCGGACGGCCCTGGTCGCCGCGAGGCGCGAGGAGCCGGTCGAGGCGGCGCGCCTCCGCGATCTCCGGAGGCAGCGGGGGGGTGACGTCCTCATAGAGCTTCCGCGCCTCGGTCTTGGGGATGGAGCGCTCGGCGAGGCCGCGCACCACGAGTTCCCGCCGCTCGCGGCCGCGGCTCGTGACGGCGACGCGGTCGCCGGGGCGGACCTCGCGGTGCGCCTTGCCGCGGTCCCCGTTGACGTCGACCTTTCCGCCCTCGCAGGCGGCCTTGGCCTGCGAGCGTGTCGCAAAGAGGCACGCGACGTCGAGCCAGACGTCGAGGCGGACGGAGGCGAGCGCCGGCGCCTCGGGGCGAGTTGTTCGAGCGGCGCTCGACGCGCCGGCGGGAGCGGAGAAGGATTTTCGGCTCAAGTCGGTCAGGCCGAGCGGAGGTTCGTCGGGCGCGAGGCGAGCCAGCGGGTCAATTCCGGCGACGCCTTCGGCGGCTCGGCCGCGGGGCGGGCGAGAAAGTACCCCTGCGCCGCGTCGACGCCCTCGGCGGCGCAGACATCCAGATCCTCGGCCGACTCGATGCCCTCGGCGACGAGCCGGAACGAGAACTCGCCCGCGAGATCGGCCAGGGACTTCAGGATGGCGCGGCGGCGCGGGTCCTGTGCGATCCCGCGCGTGACCTCGCTGTCCACCTTGATGAACTCGGGCTGGAGGCCGTGGCACAGTTGCAGCGTCCCGTATCCGGACGTGACGTCGTCGAGCGCGATGACCGCGCCGAGATCCCGCGGCACCGTGAGGGCCGGCCGCAGGTCCGGGGCCGCCGGCAGCGTCTCGATCTCGACGAGATCGAGGACAATTCGCGAGAAAGAGAGACCGCGCCGCTCGGTTTCCTCGCCAAGGGCGGCGAGGGCATCCTCGGAGCGGCCGATCAGGCGCGGATTGACGTTCAGGAAAAGCAGGGCCGCTTTGGGCAGCCGGCTCGCCGACTCCAGAACGCACGACCATGCGAACCGCTCGAACGCGTGCTCGAGACGCAGCGCCTCGGCGGCCGGGAAGATCTCCGCGGCCAGGCGCGTGTGCCCGCCGCGACCTCTCGCTCGGAGCAGCCCCTCGTAACCGAGAATCTCGCCGGATTTCAGATCGAAGAGCGGCTGGAACTCGACGAAGAACTCCCCCATCGTCATCTCGTCAGCCAGCCACAGGGCGTCGACCTCGCGGCGCGCCTGCGGCAGCGGTGTCAGCCGGCTCATGGCGTCCCACTTGGTCTGGCGCGCGTCTTCCGGGGCGACGCGCACGCGCTCGGCCAGCGGTCCCACGCCCTTCTCCAGCTCCGCGAGGAACTGCTCGGGCGTGCGCTCGACTAAGAGACGCCGCGCCCGCCCGTACATGGAGGCGCGAGCCCAGTTCCGACCGAACGCCGCGGCAACCGCGCGCTCGGCTTCGACTCCGTCCGGCCGGACGAAGACCGCGCGCGCCGTCCGCCAGCGTTCAAGCCGGCCAAGGACCTGGCCGTCCAGAACGCTTCCGGATGCTTTCACCGCCCCATTGTACGGCGCGACACTAGAATAGTCGCCGGCAAGCGGAAGAAAGGAGATTACGTGGAAAAGTCGCTCGATCAGAAGAAGGTCATCGCGGCGCTGAGCAGCATACTGGAGGAGGAGCTCGCCGGTGTCGTGCGGTTCACGCACTACTCGTTCATGATCTATGGCTACAACCGCATCCCGATCGTCTCTTGGCTGCGCGAACAGGCCGGGGAGAACCTCGCGCACGCCCACCAAGCGGGAGAGTTGATCACGCACATGGGCGGGCATCCGTCGCTCGCCATCGGTCCGCTGCTCGAGACCCACAAGCACGACGTCGGGGACATCCTGCGGGAGTCGCTGGACGGAGAGCGGCGGGGGCTGGAGCTCTACAAGAGGCTGCTCGCCCTGGTCGCGGGACGCTCGCTCCATCTCGAGGAGTACGCGCGGAGGATGATCTTCGAGGAGGAAACGCACCTCGGCGAGGTCGACAAGATGCTCCGCAAGCCCGGCGAGGTCGGCGTCAGCGGCGCGTGACTGTTTGAGCGGCGCTCGACGCGCCGACGAGAGCGGAGAATTGTCCTCGGTTGGTCGACGGCCAGAAGCTTCACGCCTCCTTGTCCTCGTACTGGTCCTTCAGCGCCGCGACGACCCCGGCGTCGGCGAGCGTCGTCGTGTCGCCGAGGATTCGGCCCTCCGCGATGTCGCGCAGGAGACGGCGCATGATCTTCCCGGAGCGCGTTTTTGGTAGGTCCGGGACGAAGAAGAGCTTATCGGGCCGCGCGATCGCGCCGATCTTCCTGGCGACGTGGCTGCGAAGCTCCTGCTGCAGGTCTTTGTCCGAGTGCGCCTGCGCCGTCTTCTGCCTCTCCTTGAGGATGACGAAGGCGGCGATCGCCGTTCCCTTCATCTCGTCGGAGACCCCGACCACGGCGGCCTCGGCGACCGCCGGATGGTCGACGAGCGCCGACTCCACCTCCATCGTGCCAATCCGGTGGCCGCCCACGTTCATGACGTCGTCCACACGGCCGAGGAGCCAGAAGTTCCCGTCTTCGTCGCGTTTGGCTCCGTCTCCGGGGAAGTAGACTTCCTTGCCCCACTTCGACCAGTAGGTCTCGACGTAGCGCTCGTCGTCGCCCCAGATCGTGCGGAGCATCGCCGGCCAGGGGCGCGTGATCGCGAGGTAGCCGCCGCCCACCTTTACTTCCCTGCCGTCGAGATCCAGGATCTTCGCCTCGATTCCCGGAAAGGGCTTCGTCGCGGAGCCGGGACGCGTCGTCGTGACTCCCGGCAACGGCGAGATCAGAATCATCCCGGTCTCCGTCTGCCACCACGTGTCGACGATCGGACACTTCCCGCGCCCGATGTTCTTGTGGTACCAGATCCACGCTTCGGGGTTGATCGGCTCGCCGACGCTTCCAAGCAGGCGAAGCGACGACAGGTCGTGTTTTGCCGGCCACACCGGGCCCCACTTCATGAACGCGCGGATCGCCGTCGGCGCCGTATAGAGGATCGTCACGCCGTGGCGCTCGATGAGGTCCCAGAAACGGCCGCGCGAGGGCGTGTCCGGCGCGCCCTCATACATGAGGCACGTCGCGCCGTTGGCGAGCGGACCGTAGACGACGTACGTGTGCCCCGTGACCCAGCCGATGTCGGCCGTGCACCAGTAGACGTCCTCGTCCTTCAGGTCGAAGATCCACTTCGACGTCGCGTACGCGCCGACGAGGTAGCCGCCCGTCGTGTGGAGGATGCCCTTGGGCTTGCCCGTCGTGCCGGAGGTGTACAGGATGTAGAGAGGATCCTCGGCGTCCATTCTCTCGGGCTTGCATGGAATCGGCGCCGCTTCCATGAGCCGGTGCCACCAGTGCTCGCGCCCTTCGTGGAACGCGACCGGCGTTCCCGTGCGCCGCACGACGACGACGTTCTCGATCGAGGGCGTCTGCTCCAGCGCCTCGTCGGCAATCTGCTTCAACGGCACGACGTTGCCGCGCCGCCAGCCGCCGTCGGCCGTCACGAGGACCTTCGCGCCCTGGTCGTTGATGCGATCGCGGAGCGACTCGGCCGAGAAGCCCCCGAATACAACCGAGTGGATCGCCCCGATCCGCCCGCAGGCGAGCATCGCGATCGGCAGCTCCGGGATCATCGGCAGATAGAGCGTCACCCGATCGCCCTTCTTCACGCCGAGCTTTTTCAGGACGTTGGCGAACTTGCAGGTCTCGCGATAGAGGTCGCGATAGGTCAGCGTCCGCTGGTCCCCCGGCTCCCCTTCCCAGACCAGCGCGGCCTTGTTCTTTCGCGGCCCCGTAAGATGCCGGTCGATGCAGTTGACCGTGACGTTGAGCTTCCCGCCCACGAACCACTTCGCCTTCGGCGGCTTCCAGTCGAGGACCTTCCTCCAGGGCCGGAACCACTCGAGCTCTTTGGCGAAGCCCGCCCAGAACTTCTCGAAGTCGCGGTCGCCCCGGCGGTAAACGGATGAGCTCCGGACGTGCGCCTTCTTCGCGAACCCTTTCGGAGGCGGAAAGCGCCGCTTCTCGAGGAGGAGCGCTTCGAGGGTCTTGGACGGTTGATCGGATTTGGGCGTCTTCAAGCGTCCTCCGGGCCGTCGCGACAATACTTGACGCCGCGTACCTCTCGGCGCTTCACTT
>JBKJWL010000182.1:0-17476 GCA_046716885.1 Thermoanaerobaculia bacterium
CAGGTGATGAACGTGTTCGACGCGCTCGTGTACAACACCGATCGCAACCGCGGCAACATGCTCATCACGCCCGACTGGAAGCTCTGGATGATCGATCACACCCGGGCCTTCCGTCGGAACCCCGTCCTGCGGGATGGCGTCGTGCTCCATCAATGCGAGCGCGGCATGTACCAGAGGCTCAAGGCGATGGATGAAGCGGTGGTGCGCGAGCGTCTCAAACCGTATCTCTCGAGCTTCGAGATGGACGCATTGATGAAACGGCGCAGGTTGATCCTCGAGCGGCTGGACAAGCTCATCTCCGAGCGCGGCGAAGAAGGCGTCCTGTACACATACACCGAGATCGCCCCGGCGCAGCCAGGGGACCAGAAGTAGGGGAAGGACCTACCGGATCGCGCTCTGGCCGCCGAGGCGCCGTTCAGTCGGTCGCCGCTGCCAGCTGCCTCTTCGCGGCGCGCGCGGTCTCGCGCAAGAGCTCATCCTCGGCATCGAGGCAGGCCTCGACCTGGCCGGCAAGCTCGTGCAGGCCAAGGGCGCCGACGGAGGAGATTCCGCACGCTTTCAGCCACGGGTCCTCGCTTTCGACCAGCGCGGCCACCAGCTCGCCGGCGGTCGGCGCCTCGACACCGGTGCGTCTCAGGATCGGAACGACGCGTTCGTCGAGCGGCGTGGTCGGGTCGAGCAACGACACGAGGGTCTTGCGCAGGTTGCGGTCCAATGTGAGCTCGAGGAACTCGAGGGCGTGGTCGCGGGCCGTGGGGTCGCTCGAACGCAGCCCGTGGTGTGCGCTGCGAAAGTCGGTCCCGGGGTAGCGAAGGCTCAGAATCCGAAATATGCGCTCGATCTCCTGGTCGTGACTCGCCTGAAGCCGCCGTGTCACTTCCGTCGGCTGCGCCGCTCCGGGCTGTGCGTCCGCGGCCCGGCCGGCGACGGAGAGAATCTGGCTCGTGCGACAGAGGAGCATCATCTCGAAGCCCAGCGCCGCGTTGAGGCGAGCCGGGTCGATCACGGTCTTCGGATGGGCGCTGCGGAGATCGTTGAGCGCGCAGATCGTGCGAAAACGCAACCTGGGGTCGCTGTCGAGGAGGTTCTCCGCGAGCGCATTCGCCGCTCCCTGGTTCCCGACACGCGCCAGGACGCCGGGAACCTCGCAGCGGGCCGCCAGCGGGGCGTTCCCGTCCCTGAGCTGATCGCGCAGAACGCCGAGCACGCGGTCTCCCATGGCGGCGAGCACGTCCGCCGCCTCCTCCCGCACCCGGGCGTCGCCCAAAAGGCCGATCAGCCTCGGCGCCACGCGCCGCTTGCTCAGCTTCCCCGCAGCGCGCACCGCCGCCCGCACCACCTCGGGCTCCTCGTCGGCGAGCAGAGCGTCGAGCTGGCCGTCGAACTCGTCGGGCAGCATTCCGATCAACGACGCCGCTTCGAGTCGCGCGCTCTTGCCCGCCTCTCCGCGCTGGCTGATCATCCTGTCCATCAGCATGCGCGCTTCCGGGAGGTTCTCTCGGCCACCCGAGTGCACGAGGAAAGTGACGATCCCGGAAACGACCGACACGTCCTGAAAGGCGTCGAGCTCCTTGATCCGCCTCAGCGGGTCGGAGGGCGCATGGTGGGCGAGGAAGAGAAGCGCCGCCGAACGCACCTCAACTTCGGGGTCGCGCAGCATCTCCTCGACGCGAGGCAGCGCCCAGAGATCGCCGGCTGCGTCGAGGAGCTCGAGCGCGCGCCGCCGCACCGCCGGTTCCCCGTGATCCAGCAGGTCGCGCACGCCGGGATGCGTCTCCCGACCCGGCGAGACGCCGAAGACCTCCAGCGCGTAGAGCACCTCACCGGGGTCGGAGGAGGTCAGCTGCTTCGCCAGAAGGTCGGTGGTCGACTTGTCGAGAACCGGAGCGAACTGCCGCTCGGCGTCGAGACGCCGCTGGCGGATGCTCTGCAGGAGCGTGTGCAGGTAGCGGCGCCGCGCCAGGACCGCCGTCGAGACCCACCCGACGATGAAAAACAGGTTGACGAGCGACACCCTTTGCGGCGACCAGAGGAGGCGGTCCGTGAAGACGGCAAGCGTGAGACCGGCCAGACCGTCGCCGAAGCGCCAGATGACGGTGTCGATGGACGACTTCGCCTGGAGCTTAATCTCCGCGGGGACCGGCAGGTAGAGGAGCTCGACCGAGGACTTGTCGATCGAATAAGGCAACACGTGATCGGATGCGTTGAGCAGGATGGCCGCCCCGAGGGTGCCGAGGGCGAGGACGGCGAGCTCGCCGCCGAACAACGCCAGTGGCACGAGCAGAAGGGCCGGCCCGAGGCCGAAGCGGCGCAGGAACCGCGAGGTCACGAGGAGCTGGAGTCCCAGGCAGGCCAGGCCGGCCCAGAAGTTGAACTGCCCGAAGAAAGCGGTCAAGTCGTTCGTGTTTGGGTAGGCGTTCTTGGCGATCGCCTTGAACTGCCACCCGGCAAAGGAGGTCACGATCGACGACAGCGTGATCAGCGAAGCGATCGCGATGAGATACGGGGAGGAGAAGACCACCGCGAGGCTCTCCCGCAGGCTCTTCGATTCCCCCTCTCCGTGGGGCGTCGCTCCGGCTGCCGGGGACTTCTCCTTCTCCCGCCACAGGGCTACCACCAGCCCGGCGCACCCCAGGAGGATGATCGCCATCACCAGGAGCAGGCTCTTGGTGCCCAATCCCCGTGTCCGGGCGAGCGCGCTGGCGAGGAGGCCGGAGAAGATCCAGCCGGTGATGCCGCCTGCACCGACGAGACCGAAGACGCGCTTGGCCTCTCGAGTCGTGAGGAGATAGTTGGCGAGCATCCATACCTGCGTCGGTGCCAGCACGCCGAAAACTCCAATCCAGACGTAGAGGACAGGGAACTGCCAGCGGAGCTCCGGACGGAACGTCGCCAGATACCAGAAGCCGCACTGCAGGACCGCGAAGGCCAGCAGACAGCCGACCATGAGGTTGCGCGGCCGCGTGCGGCGGCCGATCATCAGGTAGACGGCGACTGCGACCCCCACCGAGAGGGCGATCGTCATGTCGGCGTAGGGGAGCTTCGAAGCCTTGAACGCGCTGAGAAACAGCGCGTCCCGCGCCATCTTCCCGAGCTGGTAGCAGGTGATGATCAGGAAGAGGTAGGCGAAGAGCAGCGTGCCGCGCCGGCCGTCACCCCGCTGAAGGTTGAAGAGCCGTGCGATGGCATTCGACATGTCTTTCGGCTCCTTCGCTTACCGCGACCAGGTGAAGAGTACGGCCGCCTCGCCGCGCTCCCGGACCAGACCATCGATCAGGTCGACGAGCTTCCTGCGCCGCTCGAGCAGGCTCGAGATCTCGGCCGGCCGCAGGCCGTCGTTCACGCTGGCGGCGATCTGGACGTCCTCGACGGTGCGGAGCCTGTCCCAGAAACCGCGCTCGCACCAGACGATCTTCTGGGTGCCCCGGAGGTCGGGGCTGCGGCGGAACGATCGCGTGTGGTCGATCATCCACACCTGCCAGCTCGGAGCGCACAGGTAGTTGCCCAGGTTGCGGTCGGTATTGCCGACCAGAGCGTCCCAGACCAGCATCATCTGAAGCTGGCGGTCCCAATCCAACGCGTCCGGGGGTTCGCTCTTCGTCTCTCTTCGCCGTTGCTCGGTCATCGCCTTCTCGATCCAGACCTGGACGGATCCGAGCTCGCGACCGATACGGCGGAGCGCGGCGGGTGGAACGTTGTCGACACCGAGCAGCAGTCCCAGACGATAGGCCGCCGGCTCGAAGCCGTAGAAGTCGCGAAACAAGAACTCTCGCTGGCCGCCGGGCAGATTCGCGACCCGACTCTCGGTCTGAACATTGCGGAAAATCGCGCGGGCGCGCACGCCGTTACGCTCCAGAGTCAGCCGGCGCGGCCGCGTGATCCCTTCGCTGAGAGCCGTGACGTCGACGATCTTCGCCACTCGCAGGAACTCGAGCAGCTCGTCGTCATTCGCAAACGGCAGCGGCTCGCCATCCGAGCCGAGGAAGACACGCGTGCGGGACGCGCTGGCGGCGGGCCGTAGGGATTGCCAGATCACCTGGCGCGGCTCGCCGGCATAGATCGCGCTGACGGTGCCGTCGGCGATCTCGAGCGCCGAGCCCCTGCCGCCGGGAACGTACGAGGCGAGCATTCCGGTGTCGATCAGGAAGACAGCGCCGCCGAAGCGGACGCGAATGCGCCGATCCTCCTGGACCGTGTGTCCGACGACGAAGTGGTCGACGCCGGCAGCCGACAGAAGCCGCGGCATCTCGGCGTCGCCCTCGGCATCGCTCCACTGGCCGAAGCCGCGAAACCAGAGGGGGCCGTCGGCGGAATTGATCGTCCAGCTTCCCCAATCGCGAAAGCGCTCGTAGATCGCGCGCCGTTCAGCGTCCCTCATCGGCGTCGTGTACGTCTCTCCGGCCTGCTCGGCGGCCACTCGCGAGGCGGACTCGGCAGCGGTGAGCGCCCCGAGCTCCTGGTGGACCGCCTGAGCCGTCTCCTGCAGATCGAAGAACGGCAAGATCAGCCCCTCCGCGACGAAGATCTTCTTGTCGACATCGAAGGCGGCGAGATCCTCGTGCACGCGACGGTCGATCTCCTCGAGCGAAGTTCCCGCGAGAACCGGCGACAGGCCGCCGTGCAGAAACGCGGTCCCCTGCGCGAGAAAGTGCGCGGGCCTGGCGCGCAGCCAGCGGCCGTACGTGCCGTCGGGACCGAACGCCTGCTGGTGCTCGAGGAAGCCCGGCGGGTGCTTCTCGAGCCAGGCCTCCCGCGCTTCGCTCCCGGACGGCGGCTCGGGTTGCCCGAGCTGCCGGGCACGCCGCTTCCGCAGATCACGAACCTGGCGCCAGGCGTCGGCACGGCGCTTTTCCGATCCGGCGTCCGTGAACTCGGCGTAGTTCTCGGGTGCGACGTAGCGCAAATCGCCGGTCATGTTCATGACCTCGTGGTTGCCGAGAAGCGACACCACGCGCCCGCCGTGCTTCGCGGCGGTCCTCTCCAGCCCCATGACGAAATCGAGCGTTCCTCGCATGCTCGGGCCGCGGTCGATGAGGTCGCCGACCTGGACCAGCACGGTCTCGCCGCCGACCCAGGCGCCGGTCGTGTCGAGAACCCCGGCCTCCTCAAGGATCTTCTTGAACGCTGCGACGTCACCGTGGACATCGCCGACCGCCACGATACGCGGCGCTGCGGCTGCGGTCGCGGTGGCGAGGGAGAGGGCGAGGCAGATGGCGAGGGAAACCCCGAGCCCCCCCCGACGTCGGAGGAATCGGGCTCGGATTTCACGCATTGCGAGAATTCTATCGAGTGGCGCGAAGTCTCGCCACGCCTGCTTCCCGAAAACCTGTGGGGCAGGTCAGCCGGCGGCTAACGCCGGAGACGTGCCCGCCCGCCTGCCGGCGTTGCGCCGGACCCGGCGGACGAGCTCGAACCGAACCGCTACAGAATGGCGAAGAGCACTCGCACGAACTGGATGCTCGGGTCCTGGGTCGTGTTGTCCACGGTCGCGCCGTAGATGATCGCGCTGCCGCTCGAGACGCTCACCTCGATCTGATCGTCGGCGGCGATCGGCCCGCCCAGCAGGGTCACGGCCGATTGTTGCTCATAGAAGGTCGGCGCGTAGGTTTTGGTCACGGTTCGCACGACGGCACCGCCGGCATCGCGCACCCGAAACGTGACCAAGGCGCCCGACAGCAGCGACCGGATGCCGATGTTGAATCGGAATTGCGCCACATCCGGCGGGGCGACCAAGAACCCCGTGGCACCCGCGAAGACGACGCGGTTCTCGAACGAGCCGCTCGGGTCGATCGCCTCCTCCGTGAAGCCCGACGTGCCGTTCGCGCCTGCGTCATTGTAGACCCGGGCCACGATCACGGGAAGGTCAGAGGAGGCGGGCAGGACCACATCGATCGAGCCGAGCCCCGACTGTCCCATGGTCTGGACGAGGTCGTCGTATGAGATCGTCGCGTGGGGAGCGATCGTGAAGTTGAGGCTCGGGTCGGCCGAGGTGCCCGAGACGCCTGCCTGGTGGTAGACGAAACGGCCCGAGATTGCGGACGAGCCCGGGTTGGACAGCTGGACTCCGGTACGGAAGAACGAGCCGAAGTCGCCAGGCAGCGACCCGGCCGCTGGAATCACGCGCGCGATCGTTTCCGTCGCGGTGCCGATTGCCCGGACGTTGAGGATTCCGGTGCCGTTGGCGTCGGCCGCCGCGAGGGAGACGTTCGAAGCGACGTCGCCCGAGTAGACGACGTAGCCGGCCGAGACGATTCCGGTCAGAGTCTCCGGGGAGCCGCAGTTGGCCACGCGCGCGATTCCGAGCAGATCCCCCTGCTCGACGGGGATGGGCGGCGTGAGGCTGACGGTCATCGCAGTCGCCGTGACATCGAATGGTCCCCGCTGCGCGATGAAGACCAGCGTGTCGCTCTGCCGACGGAAGACCTTGATCTTGGCGGCCGAGAGGCAGGGGGCAGCCGACCAGCTGAACGTCGCGGTGTCGATCGTCCCGGTCGCCGTCGCAGGGGCAACGAGGTCGATGTCCGTCCGTATTTCCGCGACCACGACGTCGGATGCGTTGGTGGTCACGGTGTTGCCCATGGTCAGGACCTGGGCTCCGGCGCCGCCGGCGAGGCCCAGAGCAGCCCCCAGGGCGAAAAGTGAATGGATCAGGTATCGGCGCATGCTCACCTCCATAGTGTTCGACCGTTTGGCACTCGGTGTTCTCGTTGCAAAATCTATTGCAACGCTGCCATGATCCTGTCATGAACTGGATCGGGTGGCTCGGTCTCGCGGTTCTCGTGACCGCCATCGCCGCCGTGACGGGGATCAAGTCGAAGGGCACGCGCCCCGTCGCCCGCAGCCGGCTCATGGGGGTCGGCCGCTTCGTCCTCCTGCTCCTCGTCCTCCTCTTCGCCTACCTCGCTTTTCGCGCGCGCTCCGGCGGTTAGGCCCGCGGCGAAGGAAAGGAACCCGCATGAAGGCAGCCGCTCGCATCGCGCTGTGGACGATCGGAATCGGTGTGCTCGGCCTGCCGGCGGTCGCCCAGGACTCGGCGTTCTGCCATCACACGGCCGTCGACGAGCGCGGCGATCAGGTCATGGGCTTCGACCACGAGAAGACGTCGCACCACTTCCGGCTCACGTCCTCCGGCGGCGCGGTCGAGGTGTCGGCGAACGAGCCGGACGACACGACGAGCCGCGACGCGATCCGGACGCACCTCGCCAACATCGCGAAGAAATTCTCAGAAGGCGATTTCGAGGCCCCGATGCTGATCCACGACCGTGTCGCGCCGGGCGTTCCGGTGATGGAACGAAAGAAGGACCGCATTCGCTGGACATACGAGAGCACCGGCGTGGGAGGGCGGATCGTCATCGCGACCTCGGACGGCGAAGCGCTCTCGGCAATCCACGATTTCCTCCGCTTTCAGATCGAGGACCACCGCACGGGCGACTCGCTCGACGTGACGAAGACGGCGCGATGACGCGCCATGAAGGAGGCGGCGGAGGCAGGGCCCGCCAGCTCCACAAGGACTGGCGGGTCTGGGTCGTGATCGGACTGATGCTCGCGGCCATGGCGGTCTACACGCTGTCCGAGGACGACTCCTTCGCGCCGGGCCAGCCGGAGACCGGCCAGCCCGCGGCGGCACCCCCGCCGTAAGGCCGCCGCATGGTCTCGCGCCGAGCGACGGCGCTCGCCGTCGCTCTCTTCGTGTTCGGGTTCGGCGAAGAGCTGTGGTTCCGTTACCTGCCGCAGTACCTGCGCACTCTCGGAGCCTCCGCGATCGTCCTGGGGCTCTTCGGCACGCTGAAGGACTTCCTCGACGCCGCCTACGCGTATCCGGGTGGCGCCCTGTCGGACCGTCTCGGCACCCGCAAGGCGCTGGTCCTCTTCGGAGCCCTGAGCACGCTCGGATTCGGCGCCCTGTTCCTCTGGTCTTCCGTAGCCGGGGTCTTCGTCGGGCTCTTCCTCGTCATGGCGTGGGCGTCGCTCGGGCTTCCGGCCACCTTCTCGCTCGTCGGCGAAGAGCTCGCGGGCGACCGGCGGGTCGTCGGCTTCACGGTCCAGGCGGTCCTGAAACGGATTCCGATCGTGCTCGCGCCTCCCCTCGGCGGCCTGCTGCTCGAGCGGTACGGCTTCGCGAACGGAATGCGCATCGGGTTCGCCGTCTCGATCGTGCTTTCCCTCGGCATGCTCGCGGGCCTCTGGCGGGCGCTGCGGGGCGGCTCCACGGAACAGGCCCTGCCGCCAACGGCGTCGCCGGCCCGGTCGGTCCGCCTGCGGCCTGCCCTTCGCCAGCTTCTCATCGCCGATTGCCTGATCCGCCTGTGCGAAGGGTTGCCCGACGTGTTTCTCGTCGTGTGGGCGATCGAGGTCGTCGGCGTGTCCCCGGCGCAGTTCGGCGTCCTGGTCTCGGTGCTGATGGCGACCGCGATCGTCTCGTACATCCCGGCCGCGGCGCTGGCGGGGCGCGCGGAGAAGAAGCGCTTCGTGCTCCTGACCTATGGCTTCTTCACGCTGTATCCCCTCGCGGTCCTGGCCTCCACCTCCTTCACCCACCTTCTCGCCGCCTACGCGATCGGCGGGCTCCGGGAGATCGGCGAGCCGGCTCGCAAGGCCCTGATCGTCGACCTGGCCGATCCGGCGGCGCGGGGCAGAACGGTTGGCCTCTACTACACGATCCGCGGTTTCGCCGTCGCCGGAGCGGCCGCCGTGGGGGGAGTGTTCTGGACGATCCGCCCGTCGCTGACGTTTATCGCCGCCGCAGGACTCGGCGTCGCCGGGACGCTCTGGGCAGCTCGTTTCCTGCCGTCGGGTTCTCATCGCGAGGAGGGGCACGCATGAAGTGGGTCACGCGCAAACGCATCCACGTCAACCGCACGGCCACCGGCTGGCTCATCCGGCGTTTTCTCGACCCCGCGGGCGACATCCTCTTCGTCGAGCCGCAGGAGGTGGCCGCCCTGCAGCAGCGCGAAGCCGCGATCGGGTTCGATGCGCCCGGCGCCCGGTATCCCCACGAGGACGGGCTCGGACGCTGCTCCTTCGAACAGCTCGTCGCGGAGAGGCTACCGGAGGACCCGGCTCTGGCGCGCATGGCGCGCATCGTTCACGGAGCGGACTTTCCCGCGGAGATCGACGCAACACCGGAGTCAGCCGGTCTCTGGGCGATCAGCCAGGGCTTCACGGATGTGGGGGCCGACGACCCCGACATCCTCGCGCGCGCGAGCTTTCTGTACGACTCGCTCTACGCGCACCTGCGGCGGACCTGAGGAGTTCTCTCTATCTCTTCTGTGTCCGGGCCTCAGCCCGTCTCCTCGTCGGCCTGCAGATTCAGCGTCGGATTCTTGACGGGATCGTTCACGGCGTCGAGTGCGGCAAACACGATCCCGTTGTGGAAGAACGTGCGCTCGCCCTCGGGCAACTCAAGCGCGAGCACTCCTGGCCCGGCCGCGACGAAGCGGCCCGCGAGGTTGTTCTCGCGCAGGAGCAGGGCGCCGAGCCTCGCGACGCGCTCGAGTTTCTCGGCCGAGGCAGGCTCGTCCTCCTCGAGGATCCGGAACTCGCTCCGCTCCGGGCCACCCGGCTCGATTCCCTTACAGCGCAACATGCGCTCTACGGACGGCGGGAGGCGGTGGTCGTCGGGGGCCGCGACGAAGCGGGGGGCGCGGGCGCCGTGCGGGGCGCGGGCCGGCCGTCGGCCGCGAGCTTGACCTCTCCGCACCCGGGGACGGAAGGCGTGGAGGGCGTCCGGAGATAGAGGGAGGGGCGGCACAGCTCGTCGTACCCCACGCAGTAATCGTCGTAACAGTCGGCGAACATCACTCCACCGCCCGCACCATACGAGCCCGAGGCGCACCCAGCTGCCAGGCCTGCCGCCAGTGCCGCAGCGCACAGAAACAGCTTCCTCATGCTTCGCCTCCTCACTTCGCCGGCGCGCCTTCCGGAACCGACGGCACCATTCCCCCGAGAAGAACCAGCGTGGAAACGAGCTTCGGCAAGGTCCTCATGGCTCACCTCCTCGATCAAGGGGTCAGGTACTTCGCCCTTCGAATCTCTTGTACGCCCCTGCGCCAGAGCGGTCAAGCCGGCCACCAGAGGCCGGCCCACGGCAGTAGCCAACCCCTCCACAGGGAGCCAAAGTCAGCTGAATCCTGGCGGATAATCGAAAGACCTGCCCGTAGCTCAGCCCGGATAGAGCAACGGCCTTCTAAGCCGTAGGTCGGCGGTTCGAATCCGCCCGGGCAGACCAATTGCCCCTCAGGTTCGAGCCGACCACCTCATGGGGCACCCGACGGACTGGCGAGAAGTCCGTCGAGACTCATCCTCAAGAGCCGGCGCGTCGTGCCCGGGCGCCTGTTGGAGAGCGGGTTCGTCTTCGGCTTCCCCACCTTGCGACCTCTGCCGCCGGCGGCGTGAAGGGCGCGCGAGAAGCAGGCCGCCTGATCGAAACTGATCCCGGCTGGCGGGCGGTTCATATAGATTGCCGCCATGACGCTGCCGACGGAGCCGGTCGGGAGTATTCCGCGACCCGGCGCGCTGATCGAAGGCTTGACCGCGTTCGGAGCGGGGCGCATCTCGGCCGGGGCGCTCGACGCGCTGTACGACGGCGCCGTGCGCGACACGATCCGCCGGTTCGAGGAGACGGGGTCGCCCGTGATCACGGACGGCGAGCAGCGCAAGCCGAGCTTCGCGACGTATTCGGTCGCGGGACTGCTGAACCTCGCGCCGGGAGGAGCGACGATCCCCTTCAAGGACGGACACACGAGGCAGCTTCCGCTCCTGACCCGCGGTCCCTTCCGATACGGGACCTACGCCGCCACCTACGTCGAGAAGGCGGGCCAGTATGCGTCCCGGCCGCTGAAGGAAGCCGTCATCTCCGCCTCGGCGATCTCGCTGATATATCCGCAGGATGGAATACCGGGCTACCCGCGGCAGGCGTTTCTCGAGGACCTCGTGCGCGAGGCGCGGACCGACATCCGGCGCTGCCTCGCGGCGGGTGCGTCCGTCCAGATCGACTTCACCGAGGGCCGCCTCGCGATCAAGCTCGATCCGTCCAAGAAGCTCCTCGATACGTTCGTGGTCCTGAACAACCGCGTCCTCGAGGATTTCTCGGCAGAGGATCGAAAAAGGATCGGCGTCCACACGTGCCCCGGAGGCGATCTGGACTCGACCCACAGCGCGGACGTGGACTACGCGGAGCTTCTGCCCGCCCTTTTCCGTTTCAACGTCGGGAGCTTCTTCGTGCAGCTGGCGAGCGAGGCCGACCGGCCGCGGATCCTCGAGCTCCTGCGCCACTACGCCACGGGTGGCCGGCGGATCTTCGTCGGCGTGATCGATCCGATCAACCCGCGCGTCGAGACTCCCGCGGAGGTTCGCGACCGGATCCTCGAGGCGGCGAAATTCATCGACCCGGCGCACCTCGGCTCGACCGACGACTGCGGCTTCTCGCCCTTCGGCGACGACACATCCACCTCGCGCGATACCGCGTTCGCCAAGATTCGGGCGCGCGTCGAGGGCAATGCGATGGCGTCTCTGGAGCTCCGGGTGTAGGCTCCGCCTTCTTCGAGGTCGAGATGGATTCAGCCGAAGTCACCGAGATCAAGCGCCACTTCGGCGCCGTGGCGGAGAGGCTCGAAAGCCGCATCCAGCAGATTGCGGAGGGCGTTGCGCATCTCGATGAGAAGCTCGAAACGGAGATCTCCACGCTGCGGGTGGAGATGCACCAGGAATTCGACGAGACCCGCGCAATGATCCGACTGTCCTACGCGGAGCTGGATCGCCGACTCCGCGTCCTCGAGACCGGTTATTCCGGCCTCGAATCCCGCATTCAGCGCCTCGAAGCGCGCTGAGCCGGCGCGGCGGTCCGGTCCGGGCCGCCTCGTCGCTACGCTTCTCGTGCCGACGCGGCCGACGGCCGCGTCACTTCGTCTTCGAGTAGTGCTTGAGTGTCAGGATCTCGTCGAGCTCGCCGATGCCGACGAAGACGTAGACCCACTTCCCGCCGCGCTTCTCGGCGACCGTCGAAAAGCGACCCTGGATCGCGACGGGCTCCTTGCCCGGCTTCTTCGGCTCCAGCCGCATCGACACTCCTCCCCATCCGGCCGAGAGGTTGGGCGCGGACAGGTACTTCGCGTCCTTGAACGAGCCCTCGGTGACCTTATTGGCCTCGAGCACCGCGTTCCACTTGTACCGAATCTCTTCGAGCCCCCGCGCCGCCTTCTCTCCGGGCGGGAACAGGACGGCGTCGGCGGCGTAGAGCTTCATCACGCCGTCGATGTCGCCGGTCCGCATCGCCTCGAGGAAGGCCTGGTTCAGCTGCTCCACTCCCGCCGGGCCGGCGGCCGCCAGACGCGAGTCGCCCGCGCCCGACAGCAGGACCGTCAGGAACGCCACCCACATTTTCTTCATCGCTCCTACCCCTCCGCAAGCGGCGGCCGTCGTCCTTCTCTCCAGCCCGGCCACCAGTTCCATCTTCCGGCCAGCCGCAAGAGCGCCGGGCCGACCACCATCCGAACGATCGTCGCGTCCAGCAGGACGGCGACGGTCAGCGTGAACCCGAGCATCTGAACGGGCAGGAACCCCCCCAGCGCGAAGGCGGCGAACACGGCGATCATGATGGATGCCGCGCTCGTGATCACGCCCCCCGTCCTGGCCAACCCCTCCACGATCGCATCTTCCTCGGTGAAGCCCGCGCGGCGAGCTTCCGCGACTCGCGACACCAGGAACACTTCGTAGTCCATGCTCAGTCCAAACACTATGCAGAAGGCCAGAACCGGGACGATCGGGAAAATCTGCCCGGTCGGCTCCACGAGGCCGAAGATCTGCGAGCCGTGGCCCTCCTGAAAGACGAGCACGAGGGCACCGAAGGCGGCCGCGACCGTCAAGAGGTTGAGGGCCACCGCCTTGACCGCGATCAGGATCGACCGGAAGCCGGCGAAGAGCGCCAGGAGGGTCACGCCCATGACGAGGAGGACGACCGCGCGGAAGCGCCCCGCCACAAGATCCTGGAACTCCGTGTTCGCGGCCGGCAGGCCTCCCACGCGCACGACCGCGCCCTGTAGCCCCGTCACCGCCGCAGCGTCGAGCCTGCGCAGCTCGCGCGCCAGCTGTTCGGCGTCGGCCCGCAGCTCGAGGGGGTCCAACGAGGCCGCCGCCGGGAGGATCTCGAAGAGCACGCTCCGCTCGTCCTCGGATACCAGGCTTTGCCGGGCCTCCGACGACATCCTCCGCAGCCTCTCCCGGGTGACGCCCGCCCCCGCGGCCGTCGCGATCGACTGGACTCGCTCGATACGCGGGTCGGCCTCCAGCGTTTTGGCCAGGCGCCGCGTCGCGAGCCAGCCCTCGACGCTCGTGACCGGCGATCCCGGGGGCAGATCGAGCAGCAGCCGCATCGACTGGATCACGTTGCCGCGGCCCATGTCCTCGAGCCTCTGGACCGCGCGGACGGACTCGGGGTTTGAGGGCAGCCAGTCGCCTCGCAGCGCTCCCGTCTGGAGCCTGGCGGACTGGAGCGCGAGCAGCAGCACGGGCGCGCCACCCAGGGCGAGCGCGATCCAGGGCCTGCGCACGATCACCCGTCCCCAGCGGTGCCACAGTCCCGACCAACGCTCGGCGCGCTCCGCCGCTCCGCCGCGTGTCACCCGCAGGGTGTCGACGCGCCGGCCGAGGGTCGCCAGGGCGGCCGGCAGGAGCGTGAGGGAGAGGAGCAGCGTGAAGAGCGTCACGAGCATGCCCGCGGCGCCGATCGAGCGGAAGTCGCTCGCCGGAATCGTCAGCAGGGCCGCGAAGCCGATCGCGACGGGCAGGGCGGAGAGGAGCAGGGTGCGCCCCACCTGCGGGAGGGACTCCTCTATGGCCTTGGCGCCCGAGCGTGTGCGTGCGAGCGACTCGCGAAAGCGGCTGACCATCAGCAGCGCGTAGTCGATTCCCAGCCCCAGGCCGATCATCGAGGCGATGTTCTGAACGAAGATCGAGAGGTGCCAGGTCCGGGCGAGCAGCGACGCCGCGCCGATCGTCAGGATGACCGCGAGGATGCCGACGGCCACCGGCAGGAGCGCGGCGACGACCGATCCGAACGCCGCCACGAGCAGGAGCAGGGCGACCGGGAGCGCCCGCTTCTCGGCCGCGCGCGCGTCCTCCGAGCTCGCCTGACGCACGTCGAGGTTGAGCGGAATCTCGCCGGTCCAGCCGAGGTCGGCCGCCGGGTGACGTTCGCGCAGCCGCTTCTCGAGGGCCGCGCTGGCCTCCCGCAGCGGCCCCATCAGGGATTCGGGCGGGCGGTCTCCGGGATCCAGGCCCACGACCAGGAAGGTCCCGCCGCGTTTCCCCTGGAAGACCGCCTCGGGCGCATCCAGGTACGACACCGTGCCCTGGACGCCGGGAACGGCGGCGACCGCGGCCACGATCTCCTCGAGCGCGCGGCGCCCCTCGGGGACCTCGGGATCGGGGACGCCGCTGACGACGAGGAAAACGCGGTGCACGAAGGGCGAGCGAAAGCGCTGCGCCAGGTCCGCGTCCACACTCTGCGCGGGGCTCGAGTCCATGCGCACCGTCGACTCGAACCGGCTCGCGGCCCGGCGGGCCTCCGGAGCGAGGACGGCCGCGAGAGCGCCCCAGACCAGAAAGACGGCGAGACGGCGGCGGCGCACGAGGCGCGCCAGACGGCCGAGGAGGCCGCTAGACGAGGACACGGTTCCTCGCGAGAGCGCGTCGCTTCGCCGCCGAAGAGGGACCCGTGAGGATCAGAGGTCCTCGAGCCGGAGCTCGACGTCGGCGTGTTTCCAGGCCGTCTGGAACTGCGCCCGGGCCCAGCGGGCGTCGGCGTCCTTCTTCTGGGCCTTGAGCGACTCGGAGAGGCCGAAGAGCGAGCGAGGGTTGCGCGGGTTTCTCTCGAGGTCGGCGCGGAAGACCTGCTCGGCCTCGGCGGCGCGCCCGTCGCGCAGCAAGGCGGCCCCCAGCGACTCGCGTACGGGGTAGTACCAGCCCGGCGGCTCGTCGTAGGCGAGCGCGTCCTCGGCCTCCACGGCCTTCCTCCAGATCTCGATCGCCGCCGCGCGGTCGGCGCGGGCCTCGGCGATCCGCGCGTCCAGAACGGGGGCGGCGACCGCGAAAAATTGCGCCGCCGTGTTCTGCGCGCCGGCCAAGGTCGCGGGAGGGACGGCATCGCGGGCCGCGAGGAACCTTTCGCGCAGCGCCGAAGCCGTCTTCACGTCGCCGGAGGCCGACGCTTCCATGGCGCGCGCGTAGAGCCAGGTGGCCCGCAACAGGGGGAGCTTCGGTCCGGGATCCGGCATCTGGCGGATGTCGTCCCATTTGCGAAACCGCAGCGCGACGAAGGCCGGCTGAAGGAGGAACCCTTCCAGCATCGCCGGCATCTCGGAGACGGAGGGAAGGACGTCGGCGAAGAGAAGGTCCGCCGCCTTCTTCGCCTCCGCATGGCGGCCCGCCATCGCGGCGGCCGTCGACTGAAAGTGGACGTTGTGGTTGTAGTACATGAGGGGATACATCCCTTGCGCTCCCGATGCGCGGATGTACGCCCGATCCGCGTCGGCGGCGACGGCGTTGGCCTTCTCGGCGGCGAGGTGATCGCCCGTGCGGCTGTAGATGTGCGCCGGCATGTGGACGAGGTGACCGGCGGCCGGCACGAGGGTCTCGAGGCGCGTGGCAGACGGCAACGCACGCTCGGGGTGTTTCGAGGCCTCGACCGCGTGGATGTAGTAGTGGTTGGCGCCCACGTGCTGCGGGTCGCGCTTCAACACCGACTCGAGGACGGCGACGATCTCTTCCGTCCCCTCCTCCGGCGTGCCGTCGGGCCGCCAGAGCTTCCAGGGCCGCAGGTTCATTCCGCTCTCTGCGTGGAGCGTCGCCGCGTCGAGATCGTCGGGATACGTTTGGGAGAGCTTCCGCATGGCCAGGTTGTAGGCCACCCCGAGCGCCTTGCGGTCCGCGGCCGGGTCGGCGGAATAGCGAATCGACAGCGCCTCCACGTACCCGCGCTCGTTCTCCGAACTCGAGGCCGCGAGCACCAGCGCTTTCTCGACCTCGGCGCGGGCCTTCTTCAGCCGCTCGGCCTCGGGCTCCGGATCGTTGTAGTTGGCCCCGAGCGCCAGCGCCGTCCCCCAGCGGGGCATCGCCGCCTTCGGATCGAGCTCGGCCGCCTTTGCGAAGGATCGGTAGGCCTCTTCGTGGTTGAAGCCGTAAAGAAGCGTGACTCCCTGGTCGAAAAACTTCTGCGCCTCGGGGCTCGCCGTCGTGATCGGATGGTGGTGCGATCCGATGCCGCTCAAGAGCGCCGCGGGCTTCGCCGTCGAGGCGTCGTGATGCGTCTGGGCGAATGCAGGCGAGGCGAGGGCCAACGCAGCCCCGAAACAAAGAATCTGGTTCATGACTCCCCCCTGAAGGCGGGATTCTAGCGGGTCAGGCCGCCGGGCGAAGCCGGGCTCGGCCGGCGCCCCGGGCCGTCCCGGACGTTAGACCGCCGCCTCCTCGAGCTCGGGCAAATTGGACTCCGATTCCACCGCGGCGGCCTTGATGCGGGTCTTCGCGACCAGGACGTAGATCGACGGCACCACGAATAGGGTGAAGACGGTGCCGATGATCATCCCGCTGACGAGCATGATTCCGATGCTGTTGCGGGCGCCGGCGCCGGGGCCGTTCGCGAAGACGAGCGGCATGTGGCCCATGACCGTGGCCGCCGTCGTCATGAGGATCGGGCGCAGACGAGTCTGGGCCGCCTCGACGACCGCCTCGAGCTTCCCGACACCCTTCTCCTGGACCTTGTTGGCGAACTCCACGATGAGGATGCCGTTCTTCGCGATGAGGCCGACGAGCGTGATGAGACCGACCTGGCTGTAGATGTTCAGCGTCGTCAGCCCCAGAAACGAGAAAAGGAGAGCCCCCGAAAGCGCCAGCGGCACCGATCCCGCCAGGATGATGAAGGGATCGCGGAAGCTCTCGAACTGGGCCGCGAGCACCAGGTAGATGAGGATTGCCGAAAGCGCGAACGTGAACAGGAACTTCCCGCCCTCGGTCCGGAGCTGCCGCGACTCGCCCGCGTAGTCGACGGTAAAGCCCTGCGGGAGGATCTTCGCGGCCTCCGCCTCCATGAACTTCAAAGCCGCGTCCAGCGAGACGCCCGGCGGAATGACTCCCTGGATACGCACGGCGTTCAACTGTTGGAAGCGCTTCAGCTCGCGCGGCTCGGTCGTCGTCTTCAGCGTCGCGAACGTGGAGAGCGGCACGAGCTTCCCGCCCGCGCCCGTCACGTAGAGGCTGGAGAGCTGGTCGGGCGTGAGGCGCTCGCTCCTCATCACCTGCGGGATGACCTTGTAGCTCCGCCCGCCGATCGAGAAGCGGTTCACGTAGTTGCCGCCGAGGAGCGTCGAGAGGTCGCGGCCCACCCTCGAGAGGTCCACACCCTGCGCGCGCAGCTTGTCGCGGTCGAGGACGACCTCCGTCTGCGGCTGGTCGTATTTCAGGTCGGAGTCCGCGTACATGA
>JBKJWL010000183.1:0-2596 GCA_046716885.1 Thermoanaerobaculia bacterium
CTGTTCTGGAGCAGGACGATGGCCAGTACGAGGAGGAACGACAGGAGAAAGTTGCTGAGAGGCCCGGCAGCCGAAGTGACCGCCGAACCGAGGACGGGATTGCGCATGTTGAGGGGGTTGACGGGCACCGGCTTCGCGTACCCGAACGTGAACGACCCTTTCGACACGAGATAGAGGATGACGGGCAGGAGAATCGTCCCGAAGAGGTCGATGTGGGGGATCGGGTTGAGGGTGACCCGCCCGAGGAGCTTCGCCGTGGGGTCTCCGAACCGATACGCGGTCCACGCGTGGGCGGACTCGTGGAGGGCGACCGAGAACACGAGCCCCAGGAGAATCCCGATGGCCTTGAGCGTGTCCGCATCCACGCGGTCCAGCGTACCGGCCCCCGCCCTCCCCCCTGCGGCCTTCTCGGAGGGACGGCGCCCCTCCAGCGACCTAGAATCAGCGATTCGGCGGCGTCCGCCGAAGCAGGAGGATCCCGCGCCCGTGCCCCGTCCCCGCGCCGCCACCGGCAAGAGCTCACCTCGCGCGCCGCGCGAGCGGATCCGGCTCTTCGTGATGGACGTCGACGGCACGCTCACCGACGGCTCGATCACCTACGCCGAGGACGGCACGGAGTGGAAGTCGTTTCACGCGCGCGACGGCGCGGGCATCAAGTTCCTCGCACTCGCCGGCATCGAGCCGGCCATCGTGACCGGCCGCACGAGCCCGGCCGTCACAAGGCGGGCCGCCGAGCTCGGCATCCGCGAGGTGGTCCAGGGCGCCTCCGACAAGGCTGCGATCGTGCGCCGCCTCCGGGAGCGGCTCGGCGTCCCCGCAGCCGCGGTCGCCTTCGCGGGCGACGACCTCTCCGACCTCCCCGCGATGCGCGAGGCAGCGTTTTCCGCCGCCCCCTGTGACGCGGCACCCGAGGTGCTCGAGGCAGCGACCTTCGTGAGCACGCTCGGCGGAGGCAAGGGCGCGGTGCGCCAGGCGATCGAGGCGCTGCTCAAGCGCGAAGGACGCTGGGAGGCGGTGCTCGCCGCTTACGGGGCCGACGGGAAGGAGGCGCGGTGAGGCGCGTCCTCCTCTTCCTCCTGCTCGCCGGCGGGGGTCTGTTCGTCCTCGCGGCCCTAACCGGCGGCTTCCGGGGGGCAGGACGCACCGCCGTGCGACCGGAGGTGCCCGTGGCCGCGGCGCCCGGGACGCCCGGCAACCGTCTGCGCCTCGACCGCTTCGACTCGGGCCAAGGGCGGCCCCTGCCGCCGGCCGAGCTCACGAACACGGGGGCCTTCTCGACCAGCGGCAAGGAGCCCGCCACGTGGTCCGACTCTCTGACGGGCGAGCGCATCGACTTCCCGGAGTACGTGCGCTGGTTCTTCGCCGCGAAGGACACGGCCCCCGTCTCCGACCCCGCCACGGGCGAGCAGGCGATGGTGTTCAAGGACGTCCGCGTCCTCGCGATGAAGGAGGCTGCCGCGCTGACGCGCGAGGAGGCGCACACGCTCCGCGCGGACCCCGGCTCGTACAAGAACCTCGTCCGCCTCGAGGTCACCGCCGCCGAGGGCCGCGCCGACTTCCTCACGCCGCGACTCGTCGCGGGAGAGAAGAAGCCGACGGGGATGCGGACGGTGGTTCGCTTCACGCGAGACGTGACCCTCCACGACCACGCGCAGGACGTGCGGCTGCGGACCGACGACGTCACCGTCGACCTCGAGGCGGGCTCCGCGTCCGGCCCGAGCGTCATCGTCGCGACGAGCCCCGACTGGACGCTGGTCGGCCGCGGCTTTCGCCTCGAGCGCGACGCGTCGCGTCTCGAGATCCTCGAGGACGCGAAGTTCGAGATCGCGCGGTTGCCCAGCGAGGGGGCCGTCCAGGGGACGCCGTTCGAGAGCGGCGGCGCCTTTCGGCCGGCGCGCGTCCGCTCGCGCGGCGGGGCGGTCGTCTCGCGGCAGACGGCCGCCAAGGGATCGCCGTACGACGTGCGCCTCGTGGACCGCGTGCACGTCGAGCAGGACGGCGGCCGCAGCCTCGACGCCGACGCCGTGACGCTCACCCTCTCGCGCCGCGAGACCGTGATCGCGCTCGAGCCCGGCCCCGGGAACGGAGCCGGCCCCACCTCGCGCTACCGTGTGAGCCGGCTGACCGCGGACGGCCACGTCGCGCTCGAGACGCCCCGCGCGGACTCCTGCGGCCCCGACTGCCTGCTCCGCATCTCCACGGAGCGGTTCGTCGTCGACCTGCCCGCCACCGGCACGAGCATGACGACCTTCGAGGGCCCCTCGTCGATGGTCTACCGCGGCGAGCTGCCGCTCCCGGGCTCGACCGACCCGCGCGGCCGCGTCACCGCGACGTGCGCCGATCGCATGACCTACGGCCCCGCGACCGGGGGCGGCCCCGCGGGCGAGACGGTCCTCTCCCTCGAGGGCGAGGCCCTCGTCGTCGTCGAGCCCCTGTCGGGAGAGGGAGCGACGCAGCGCCTTTCCGCCGACCGAATCACGCTGTCGCTGCGCCCGCCTCCGCCCCCCCCGTCGGCGCGCGCCCCGACCCCGCCGAGCGCGGGTGCCGCCCCCGCCGCGAACCACGTCGCCTCGGGCTTAGTCGCCCACGGGCGCGT
>JBKJWL010000184.1:0-8824 GCA_046716885.1 Thermoanaerobaculia bacterium
GCCGATCTCGTATTTCCACGAGCCGAATCGGCCCCGGGAGTGGATACCGCGGGGCTCGAGATACGCGTGAATCGTGTCGAGCGCCTCGTTGCGGTCGACGGACGGAATCGGGTACGCGTGTCCGGCATGGATCAAGAAGATCGTCTCGATCAGCTTCCGGTCGGACGACTCGAGGATGCCTTCCGCGACGAGGCCGTCTACGACGGCGCCGGCGAAGTCTCCCTCCGGTAGCGGCTTGAACTTCGAGTACGTCGTCTCCGTGAGGATCGCGAAGTGCCGGCTGATGTCGCCGTCCGGGACGATGTCCGGCGAGTAGTTCGACAGATAGGTCATCCGGTAGAAGGGCGTCTTCGGGTTCGGGAAATAGATCCAGTTCTTGTCGGAGGGACTGGGGCGTCGCAGGCCGATACCCACGGAGAAGAGCCGGTTGAACAGGAGCCGTTCCGCGGCCGAGCACACCTTCGCCGGCGCGTGCTTCAGGCGCGCCACGAAGGCCTCGAGCGGCAGGGTCGTCAGGAGCCGGTCGTAGGTCCGCGTCGTCCCGTCGGAGAATTCGATCTCCCGGTTGTCCTCGTCGACGCTGACTGCGCGCTTGTGGTACCGCACCCGGTCGCCCAGAAACGGCAGCACGCCCTTCCAGAGCCCGAGGGTTCCTCCGCGGGCGGGGTACCCGAACTTGGCGTTGGGGCCCCAGTCGGTGACCTTGGCCGACACGGTGGCCTCGATGGCCTTGCGCCAGTCGACGACGGCGACGCGCTCGGCGATCCAGTAGAACCCCATCTTCTCGAGGGGCGTCGCCCAGACCTTGAAGTTGTACGGGTTCATGAAGTGCTTCGCGACGCCGGCTCCGAACTTCGCCAGGACCCACTCCTCGAAGTTCCGAAAGGCCCGATCCTTGTCGATCGTCTGCGACTCGACGAGTCCGATCAGGCACTCGAGCATCGCCTGCTCGGGGAGCGAGGAGAGGTGATTCTGGAAGGGATAGCGGACGTACTTGTCCTCGAACTTGATCCAGCTCTCCCGGTCGATCCAGCGAATGCCGTCCTTGCCGAGGACCTTGCCGAGGAACTCGTTGAAGTACTTGTAGCCCGAGAAGATGATGTGGCCCGACACGTCCCACGTCCAGCCCTTGGGGTCCGTGAAGCTCGTCGCGAGGCCGCCGACCTGGCCTGAGCGCTCGAAGATCTCGAAGTCCGTCTCGCCGCGCTCGACGAGGCGATACCCGGCGCCGAGGCCCGTGGGCCCGGCTCCCAGGATGACGGTTCCGCCGCTCAACGGGGTCTCGCGGCGAGGCGGCGCAGGGCGTCCGTTTGTTTCATCTCCCCCCGCAGATCGAAGAGGTAGCGGACGACCCGCGAGATCGTCCCGAGCATCTTGAAGGGCCGGTGGATCGACTGTCCCCCCTCCCGGGGGAAATGCCGCACGATCACCTCGGCGACCTTCCAGCCCGCGATCCGGCAGCGCACGTAGATCTCGTCGCCCACGAAGTTGATGCGGTGCTTGATCTCCATCCGGCGCGCGACGTCCCGCCGGAACGCCCGGCACCCCGCGTTGATGTCGTGAAGCGGGGAGCCCAGGATCCAGTGGGACAGGACTCGGAGTCCGCGCGACAGGACGAGGCGGGCGGCCGGGTCGTGGCGGACCTTTTTCCAACAGAACACGACGTCCGCGCCCCGGTCGATTGCCTCGAGAAACAGCGGCGCGTCCGCCATCGTGTGCTGGCCGTCGCCGTCCACGACCATCACGACCTCTCCCGGAACGTTGCGCAGAGCCGTCTCCGTCGCCACCGCATAGCCCTTGTTGCCGTCGTGGTGGACGACCGTGACGCGCGGGTCCTTCCGGGCCAGCGACTCGGCGATCTCCCCCGTCCGGTCGCGGCTGCCGTCGTTGACGACGACCACATGCCAGGTCAGGTTCGGGATCGCCGAGAGCGACGAGACCGCCTCGGCGACGGTCTTTTCGATCAGCTCTTCTTCGTTGTACGCGAGGAAGCCGACGCCCAGCCGAACCGGACGATCCACCGGCGGGGGAAGCTGCGATCCCCCGGTGCTCCGGAGCTCAGTGTCCATAGATGATCCACCCCGCTGTCCCCACCCAGCCGACCACGATCGCGAGAAGCCACGGGTCGTCGGTCAGAAGGGCCCGGGTGGGACTGCCCCCTCCCCCCCGCCGGTACACGAGCCGCACGTATCGAGCGATCCCCAGCACGACGAAGGGCACGGTGAGGGCGAGGGAACGGCCTCCGTAGCGCGCCTGGGTCGCCGGCGCGACGCTGTAGGCCGCGTAGGCGGCCACGGTCGTCATCGCCGTGACGATGAACAGATAGTCCAGTCCCTCCGCGCGATAGGCGGAGAGCGCCGGCCGGTGCTCGGACGAGGATCTCAAGCCCGCGTGGTGGAACTCCCACTGCCGCTTGCCGACCACGAGAAAGAGCGCGAGAAGGTAGGCGCAACCCATGAGAAACGGCGACGGCCAGACTCCGGCCAGAGCCGCGCCGGCCAGGGCCCGCAGGGGCATCCCCGCCGCCACGATGAGAGCCTCGAGGAACGGGATCCGCTTGAGCAGCATCGAATACGCCAGCATCAGGGCCGCGTAAATGGCGCACCACCGGCCGAAGTCGGCTCGGAGGGCGAACGCGAGGGTCAGGCCGGCGGCCTCGAGCGCGAGCGCGGCCGCCAGCGCCGTGGACACCGAGATCCGGCCGGAGGCCAGCGGCCGGTGGCGCTTGTCCGGGTGCGCGCGGTCCCGTTCCCGGTCCATGACGTCGTTGACGATGTAGACGCCGCTCGTGACCGTGCAGAACACCAGCACGCCGGCCGCCGCCAGCCACCAGCCGCGGGGAGTGTCGAGCGCGGCGCCGAACAGGAACGGCAGGGCGACGACGAGGTTCTTGACCCACTGCGCCGGGCGCGCCGAGGCGACGAGCGCGGCCAGAGTTCCTCCGGAACCCGGACCCTCGGCTGGCGTCGGGTCACCGGACGGCCTGGCTGACATTTTTCACATTTTACGGGATCGAAACGGGTTTGTCTGCATCCAGTAGGATCTGCGGGTTGCGGAGGGAGTATCTCTATGGAGCATCCGATCGAGCGTATCGTCGATCTCACCGACCCGTCCGCCAATCGCCTGCGCGGAATGACCGTCGAGCAGGCGCGCGCGCGCGTCGCGCGCGGAGATCCCGCCGAGGTCCGCGGGATCGAGGGGTCCTACGCGCTGGTGGCGGCCGACGGCCGGACCGCGCGCATGGCGCGCTCGCTCGACCGGCCGCTGCGCTACTTCCTGGCCAAGCAAGGCGACGGGCCCATGCTCGTCGCGGCCGACCGGATCGACGCCATCCGCGATTTCCTGGACGCCGCCGGCCTGGCGGGACAGTTTCACCCGAGCTACACGCGCATGGTACCGGCGCATCACGTCCTGGAGCTCGACCTGATCGGCTGCCCGGATCCCGACGCCACGTGCGTCCGATTCCTCGAGCCCGCGCCGGAGACGCTGCCCCAGGACACGGCCGAGATCGGCCGTCTCTATGTCCAGGCCCTGGCCGACGAGATCGCTTCCTGGGTGGAGTCGATCCCGCGCAGCGCGCCCGTCGGCGTCTGCTTCTCGGGCGGCGTCGACAGCGGTTCCGTTTTTCTGGTGGCCTACCACGTGTTGCGCCGGCTCGGCATGAGCCCGGCGCGGCTCAAGGCGTTCACGCTCTCGGCCGGCGGGCCGGACCTCGCCCAGGCGCGGCGGTTCCTCGCGGACGTGTCGCTCGAGCTCTTCCTCGAGGCGATCGAGACTGAGCCCGAGAGCCTGGACCCTTTCGAAGCAGTTTGCGTCGTCGAGGACTACAAGCCGCTCGACGTCGAAGCCGCGGCCGCCATGCTCGCCCTCTCCCGGGGGATCCGCGAGCGCTATCCGGACTGGCGCTTCCTGCTCGACGGCGACGGCGGGGACGAGAACCTGAAGGACTACCCGATCGAAGAAAACGCGGAGCTGACGATCCGCAGCGTCATCGCCAACCCGCTCCTGTATCAGGAGGGATGGGGCGTCGGGAAGCTCAAGCATTCCCGGACGTACACCGGTGGACAGAGCCGATCCTGCACCCGGACGTACGCGCCCTTGCGGCGGTACGGGTTCGAGGGCTTCAGCCCCTTCATGCGGCCGCGGCTCGTCGAGCTCGCGGCGGCGATTCCCTTCTCGGCCCTTGCGGGCGACGACATCCCCCGGCTCTACGCGCTCAAAGGCGAGATCGTGGCGCGCGGCGTCGAGGCGGTCACCGGCATCCGTATGCCGGTCTACGCGAAGCGCCGTTTCCAGCACGGCGCCCTCCCGCACGGAGGCGAGACGGCGTGGTTCCTTGACCGGGAGGCCGACTATCGAGCGCACTTCCATTCGCTCTACGCGTAGCGCCGCTCCCGCCCCGCCGTACCCCGAGACGGCACGCGACAGAGACCGGTGGATCCGGGGCCTGCGCGGACCACGGCGCACGCTCGACCCGTGGCGCGCCTACGGAGCGTTCGTCGAGGAGGAGGTCTCCGAGTCCGGCTCACTCGAATCCGTCGCGACGCTCCTGCTGACCAACCGCGAGTGCCCGTGGCGCTGCCTGATGTGCGACCTCTGGACGAGCACGCTCCCCGGGGACACTCCGCGGGGCGCGATTCCCGCCCAGATCCGGACGGCGCTCGAGGAGCTCCCGCCCGCGCGGCGGATCAAGCTCTACAACGCCGGGAGCTTCTTCGATCCGAGGGCGATCCCGCCCTCCGACGACGGCGAGATCGCCGGGCTGCTGGCGGGCTTCGACCGCGTCGTCGTGGAGTCGCACCCGGCGCTCGTATCGTCGCGGTGCTTCGCCTTCGGGCAGCGGCTGGGCTCCGGGCGCCTGGAGGTCGCGATGGGTCTCGAGACGGTGCATCCCGATGTCCTCGCGCGTTTGAACAAGGGAATGTCGCTCGACGGCTTTCGCGAAGCGGCCGAGCGCCTCTCCGAGCGCGGCATCGGCCTGCGCGCCTTCGTGCTGGCGGGGCTTCCCTGGGTCGCGCCCGCCGATCAGCTCGCCTGGCTCGTCGAAGCGGTCGTCTTCGCTTTCGAGTGCGGCGCCGGCGTCGTTTCGCTCATCCCGACGCGCGCCGGCAACGGCGCCATGGACGCGCTTTCGGAGCAGGGCGCCTTCGCGCCTCCGGATCTCGGCCTTCTCGAAGCGGCTCTCGAGGCGGGCCTGGCGCTCGAACGCGGCCGCGTCTTCGCCGACCTCTGGGACCTGGAGCGGTTGTCCGCCTGCGGCGAATGCTTCGACGCGCGACGCGAAAGGCTCGCCGCGATGAACCGGAGCCAGCGCGCCGAGCCCCCGGTTTCCTGCGGCGGCTGCGGGGCGGGCGGCTGAGCGCCGACTTCGATGTCGCGGTCGTCGGCTCGGGCTTCGCCGGCTCGCTGACGGCGTTGTGCCTGCGCCGTCTCGGCCGCTCGGTCGTCCTGATCGAAAGCGGATCACATCCGCGGTTCGCGATCGGAGAGTCGTCTTCGCCGCTCGCCAATCTCCTGCTCGAAGCCCTCTGCGACCGCTACGACCTGCCGCGGGTCGCGCCGCTCTGCGCCTGGGGAAGCTGGCAGCGCGCCCATCCCGAGATCGGCTGCGGCTTGAAGCGCGGGTTCACGTTCTACGCACACCGCCCGGCCGAGCGCTTCGCCGGCCGCGAGGACCGAGCGGACCAGCTGCTCGTGGCCGCGAGCCCGTGCGACGAGGTCGCCGACACGCACTGGTACCGGCCGGACTTCGACCATTTCCTGGTCCGCGAGGCCGTCCGGGAGGGCGCCGAGTACCTCGACCGGACCCGAATCGCGAGCGTCGCCTTCGACGCCTCCGGGGCTTCGCTCGAAGCGGTCCGCGAGCGCCGAAGGCGACGACTCCGCGTTCGGCTCGTGGTCGACGCCTCCGGACCGCGCGGATTCCTCCAGCACGCGCTCGATCTCGAAGAGCGCGCGTTTCCGGACCTTCCGGCAACCGAAGGGCTCTACACGCACTTTGCGGACGTCGAACGGCTCGACGGGATGGGCGTGTTCCGGTCGGCCGAAGAGCCGCCTTACCCCCCCGACGACGCGGCCGTCCACCACGTCTTCGACGGCGGCTGGATCTGGATTCTCCGCTTCGACAACGGCGTGACCAGCGCCGGAGTCGCCGCCGCTCCCTGGCTCGCACACGAGCTCGTTCTCGCGGAGGGAGAGCCCGCCTGGCGCCGGCTGCTGGCCCGCTTTCCAACCGTCCGGGACCAGTTCGCGCGCTCTCGGCCGCTGCTCCCGTTCGTTCACCGTCCCAGGCTTCCGTTCCGGACGAGCGCGGCGGCCGGTCCCGGATGGACGATGCTTCCCTCCGCGGCCGCGTTCGTGGACCCGATCCTCTCGACGGGATTCCCGCTCACGCTCCTGGGCATCGAGCGGCTGTCGGCCGCGGTCGAGGAAGACTGGGGGCGTCGCTCGCTCGCGGACAGGCTTGCGCGCGACGGCCGGCGCACCCTCGACGAAGCGGACATGGCCGGCCGGCTCGTCGCCGCGCTCTATGCGAGTTTCGGCGATTTCCCCCTGTTCGCGGAGCTGACGAAGCTCTACTTCGCGGCAGCGAGCTTCGCCGAGGCCGCGCGGCGCCTGGGGCGGCCGGGCCTCTCCGGCGCGTTTCTCTCCGGCGACCATCTGAGCTTCGGCCCGGCGCTCTCCGACGTCTGCGCGCGCGCGGTCGCTCCGGATCCCCGAGAGCGGGCGGCGCTCTTTCACCGGATCGCCGAGGCGATCGCGCCCTTGGACGTCATCGGCCTCGCGGACTCGAGCCGACGCAACTGGTACCCGGTCGAGGCGCGAGACTTGCTCGACGCGGCGCCCAAGCTCCACGCCACGCGCGCGGAGATCGAGGAGCTCCTGTCCCGGATACTCCCGGGCGCGGTCACACTCCCCGGATCGTTTTGAGCCGGACGGGGTTCGCGATGACCGCCACCGACGACAGGCCCATGCTCAGTGCCCCGCGTGGACCATGCCCCCCGCGTGCCCGCCGAACCGGATCCGGCCGAACACGTGGAACGACACGGAGAGGTCTTCGTAGACCTCGTCCAAACGCGGCGTGAAGCCGTAGAACGCGACGTCGGCGCCGAACGGATCAGGATCGTTCCAGCGATTCCACTGGCGCTGCGTTCCTCACTCGTTGCCCGATTGGCGACAGTTCTGACGCGCAGGCGTCGCGGGCACCGAGAGCAGACCCAGCCACTCCGAGACAGAGCCCGACCTCAGAGAGCGGCGCGCCTCAGCCGCAGCGCGTTGCCGATGACCGAGACGGAGGAGAAGCTCATGGCCGCCGCCGCGATCATCGGCGAGAGCAGCAGCCCGAAGGCGGGATATAGGACGCCGGCCGCGATCGGCACCCCGATCGCGTTGTAGATGAAGGCGAAGAACAGGTTCTGCCGGATGTTCCGCATGGCCGCACGCGAGAGCCGACGCGCCCGGACGATGCCGCGCAGATCGCCCTTGACGAGCGTCACGCCCGCGCTTTCCATCGCCACGTCGGTCCCGGTGCCCATCGCGATCCCGACCTCGGCCTGGGCAAGCGCGGGGGCATCGTTGATGCCGTCTCCTGCCATCGCCACGATCCGGCCCTGGGCCTGGAGCTGCCTGACCTTTTCCGCCTTCTGGTCCGGGAGAACCTCGGCCATGACTTCGTCGATGCCGAGCTTCCGCGCGACGGCCCGAGCGGTGGTGCCGCTATCGCCGGTCATCATGACGATGCGAACACCCTCCCCATGAAGCGTTTCGATCGCCTCCAACGCGCTTTCCTTGATGGGGTCCGCGACGCCCACGAGCCCGGCCGCCTTCCCGTCGATCGACACGAACATGACGGTTTGACCGTCGGCCCGAAGTTCCTCGGCGCGGGCCGCGAGCGAAGTGTCGTCGACTGCGAGGCTCTGCATCAGGGCGCGATTGCCGAGAGCGACGTCGCGCCCCTCAACACGCCCCCGCACACCCTTGCCCGTGACGGAGGCGAACGCCTCGACGCTCGCGAGTTCCGCGCCTCGCTCTTCGGCGCCCTTCACGATCGCCGCGGCGAGGGGGTGCTCACTCGCCCGCTCGAGACTCGCCGCGAGTCGCAGGAGCTCGGCCTCCGTCTGACCCGGAGCCGGCTCGACCGTGACGAGCTTCGGCTTGCCCTCCGTCAGGGTGCCGGTCTTGTCGACCACGAGAGTGTCGACCTTGCGCAGCACCTCGATCGCTTCGGCGTTCTTGAAGAGCACGCCCACGGTCGCGCCCTTGCCGCTCGCGACCATGATCGACATCGGTGTCGCCAGCCCGAGCGCGCAGGGACAGGCGATGATGAGCACGGCGACGGCGTTCACGAGCGCGTGAGCCAGCCGCGGTGAGGGGCCGGCGAGAGCCCAGACGATGAACGTGACGACTGCGATCAGGACCACCGCCGGAACGAAGTACCCGGCAACCACGTCGGCCAGCTTCTGGATGGGCGCCCGGCTTCGCTGCGCCTCGGCCACCATCTGGACGATGCGCGCGAGCAGCGTCTCGGACCCGACCTTCTCGGCGCGCATCACGAGCGAACCGGTCCCGTTCACCGTGGCGCCGACGACGCGATCCCCTGGGCCCTTTTCGACGGGGATCGGCTCTCCCGACACCATCGATTCATCGACCGAGCTCGAGCCCTCGAGGACGACCCCATCGACCGGGACCTTCTCGCCCGGCCTTACCCGGAGCCGGTCGCCGGGCTGGACCTGCTCCAGCGGCACGTCCCCTTCGCTTCCGTCGCCCGCAATACGGCGGGCGGTCTTCGGCGCAAGTCCGAGGAGCGCGCGGATCGCAGCGCCCG
>JBKJWL010000185.1:0-3031 GCA_046716885.1 Thermoanaerobaculia bacterium
GGTGTCGGGGGCGCGGTCCAGGCAGGCGGGCCCCGCGCCGGGCGCCCGCCCGGCCGCGTCGCCGCCCCCCGCGCGGGCGCAGTAGGGAGGCTCCTTGGAAACCGTCAGCCCATCCGCCTCTGCCGCCCTCGAGGAGAAGAAGACCCTCAACCGGGTCGGCTCTTACGTGTTCTCCTATGTCCTGGCGGCCCTGCTGCTCGGCTCTCTCCTGTGGGCCTCGGGCGTCTGGAACTTCCTTGCGAACACGCGGCTGCTCGACCTGCTGATCCAGGCGGGCATCGTCGAGTACCACGACGCGCAGACGGGATTCATTCAGGGCATTCCCGACCTGCAGTACTTCCTGAAGTCGCAGGACCCGATCAAGTGGGGCCTGATCGAGCTCGCCGGATTGACTTTTGTCTTCTTCTGGCTGCTCAAGGCCGCGCAGTTCCACGCGATCGCTCGTTTCTGCGGCGTGGGCGGGACTTTCACGCAGCATGCCCGCGCCTACCTGGAGGGCATCGGGGTGAACCGACTCCTGCCCTACAACGCCGGCAACGTCCGGATGGCGGCCACGTTCCAGGGGCAGGGTGCTCCGGTCTCGCGCGTCTCCCAGGCGATCTTCCTCTCGGAGACCTTCATCGTCTTCGAGATCGTCGTCTTCGCCGTCCTCGGCCTCTTCGCCGTCGGCTGGTCGATGTGGGTCGGGCAGCTCTTCTGGCCGCTCGTCATCCTGGGCCTCTGCTATTTCCTGGTGCGGTCGAAGGAAAAGGGGGGCGGGCAAGGACTCGTTCCCGGAGGGTGGAGAGAGATTCGAAACTCCTTCCGCGCGCTCGGACAGAAGCCGATCGAGCTCGCGCGGATCTCGGTCCTCTCCCTCGTGGCTTTCGGGCTCGAGGACATCGCCGCGTATCTGATCGCCATGGGCTTCTCCTCGGATCACGTCATCATGCACGTGGATTTCTCGGTCCTCCTGATGGCGATCGTCGGGAGCTACATCGCCCGGCTCATCCCGGTGACACCGGGCGGCATCGGCCAGTTCGAGTGGGGCTTCGCGGCGGCGCTCTACGTCGGAGGCCTGGGATTCCCGGAGTGCGTGGCGATCGCCGTTCTCGACAACGTCATCCGGTACGTGACCGGAACGCTGCTGCTCGGCTGGGTCTACATCCTCCGGGTGGACTACTCCTTCGAGGTCCTCAAGCGCGTCGAGTCCAAGCCCCTCGTCCGCGCGGACGCATCCGAATGAGGGGCGCTTCCCGCCGCGGGGCGCGCATCCTCGGCGCTGCCGCGGCGGTCGCGGCGCTCGCGGTGTCCGGGCCCGTCCGCGGTCAGGGGTCCTCGGAGGCCGAGAAGCTGCGCGTGGACCCGACGATCTCGCTCGAGGGCAAGCCGTTCCCGGAGATCGAGGAGAGCCCCGCGCGTTTTGCCGAGCCCCGCCGCGTCTTCTACGTCTCGGCCGACGCGAAGGTCGAGGGCGACGGCAGCGAGACCCGACCATGGAAGGAGCTCCAGGCGGCCCTCTGCCGACTGGAGCCCGGAGACCGTCTCGTGCTCCTGCCCGGCCTCTACTCCGGAGCCGTCCGGATCGGCGAATCCTGCAAGCCGGGGCGGGCCGACGCTCCCATCCAGGTCTTCGGAGAGGAGGCCTTCTTTCACGCGGCCGAGGGCGCCTTCGCCCTGACCGTGTCCCGCCCGTTCTGGCACTTCTACCACATGCAGATGGTCCTCGACCGGCCGGGCGCCAAGGGCTTCGCGGTTCTCGGCGAGGACGCGCACGACATCGTCTTCGACCGCGGGCACGTCTACGAGGGAGCGGGCGTCGCGATCCTCCTCGGTTCGGGCAGCGCCCGGATTTCCATCTCCAACTCGCACGTGCACCAGTCCGGCGGGATCCGAATCGAGGCGGGCGCGCGCGACGTCGAGCTGCACCACAACAAGATCCACCACAACCTGGACGCCGCCCTTCGGGTCGTCCCGGGGGGCAAGAACGGCGGTATCGCGCAAAACCTGACGCTCACGCGGAACAAGTTCCACAACGATACCGGGCCGGCGCTCGACCTTTCCCGCTGCCGCGGCGTGCGCGTCGAGGCCAACAAGATCTACAACTACCGCCCGGGGCCGGGGTCCCGCGGCGAGGCGGTCGTGCTCGGACCGGGAGCCGAGGACATCGTGATCACCGGCAGCTACTTCGCGGAGGCGACGGTGGGCGTGCGCGTGAACGGGGCGGCGAAGGTTCTCCTGCTGCGGAACTACTTCGAGAACATGCTCTCAGAACAATCCACGGCTCTCGAAATCGTCGCGGGGCGCGACATCGACATCCTCGGCAATACCATCGACCGCTACGCGGTCGGGATCCGCGTGGAGGGCCGCCCTCCCGGTGTGGCGGGAATTCGATTCGCGAACAACCTCGTTCTCGACGCCTCGGTGCTCCCTTTCGACCTCGAGGACTCCGGGGCCGCGGCCGACTTCGGCCATAACGCCTTCGGAGGGCCGGCGGGCACGGTGCGAGGACGCATCGGCGGCAAGACGTTCGACATCGGGCGCGGCGATCCGGCCCTCCTGCCGGGCTCCCGGGTGGCGGCTGGGGTGCGCCTTTCCGGGCGCGACCTGGCCAACGTCGAGGGTCTCGTGGTGCGGGACGCGGGAAAAGCCTTCGACGGCGTGACGTTCTCGGGGGCCGCGCCCGACATCGGGGTCGCAGAGAAATAGAGCAGGCGCCGTCCAGTGAGCCGACCATGGCCCTCGGTTCTGGCGATCCTCGGCGGGACCCTTGTCGCGGCTGCGGCTCTGCTGCTGCTCCCGATCTTCCGTCGCGGCGGCGGGAGCGCGGAAAAGGCTGTCCCGTCGGAGATCGACGCCTCCGCGTCGGAGCCGGAGGCGCCCCCCAAGGCGCGCGATCCGCGCCCGATGCCCGCGCCGGTCGTCCTCGAGGGCCGGCCCTTCCCGCGACCGGTGGAGCCCGCGGCGGCGCTGCCCGAGCCCCGACGCTCGGTCTTCGTGTCGCCGGAGGCGGCGCCCGGCGGAGACGGCACCCGGATGCGCCCCTGGCGCG
>JBKJWL010000186.1:0-2595 GCA_046716885.1 Thermoanaerobaculia bacterium
CCTGGGAGCACGCGTTCTATCTCCAGTACCAAAACCGCAAGACGGAGTTCTTCGACGCGATCTGGAGCGTGTGGGACTGGGAAGACGTTGCTGTTCGCTTCGACGCGGCGATGGCGGTGGACCTCGCGGTGGCTGGGGCAGCCGGGAAGCGGTGAGCCGTTCGGTCCCTACTCCTTTCAAAGTGGAGGGAGGACCGGACGAGCGCGCGGCGGCTGGAAGCCGTCGGATTTGATCCGGGACGGCACGGCCTTCGAGAAAGAGATTCCTTTGACCCTCGATCCCTCCTAGAACATCGCCAACCTCACCGCGGTCGCTCTTGTGCAGGAGCGACCGAGCGGCGGGGTCCTCGGGGCGGCTCGAGGCTTTTTGGCGCTCAGGTTGCAGGAAGGGCGGAAAGCTTGAGCCACGTGGGTGAAGACCGGCGACAAAGACATGAAGATTAAACCGTAGGAGCTCTCGTGACTCGAGTAGGAGGCGCTTCGGCGCCTCTTTTTTTTTCCTATCCGAGGGTCACCTCAATTCACGACCGGCAGAAGTTTTCCGGAGAGAGGGTCCCAGAGGCCAGTCCCGTCCCCGGTCGAGACCTGGATCGGCTTGAGGATAAAATCATCCCGGCGGGCGTTGTGGGCGCACATGGAAATGGCCCCATGCGCCGTCTGGACCATGAACGAGCACGCATGCAGGCGCTCGGGGTCCAGGGCGGACGCGTCCATGAAGTTCTGCACGAAGAACGAAAGCTTGTGAACCCGCCCGCGTGCGGCCAGGATGTCTCGGCGCATTCGCCAGAGCTTCGGGGCCAGGAACCTGAGTGTCCGGACGACAAACCTCGGCCGGCGCATGGCCTCGCGGGCCAGCGCCCAGACGGCTCTCCGGGGCTCCCGGCGGTCGAGCATGACGTTCTCGAAGTCGGTCAGGAACCGGTTGAAGAAGTCCGGATCGTCATTCAAATCGTACAGGTTGCCATTGGCTTCGAGCGTGATCCCGATCCGATGGCACGACGGGTGTCCGATGAGGACCGTGTCCCAGGAGATCTTCATCTCGGCGCCCTCGGCGATCTGCTCCCGGACGCTTGCCAATGAAATGACACGGTCCCGCTCGCGCAAGACCCCGCGGCCCGTGTCAGCCTGGAGCTGAAAGGAGGCCATGCCGACCACGTCGGCGTGTTTCCGAAAGAAGCGAATGAGCTCCGGAATCTCGTCGTAGTTCTCCCGGCAGACCGTCGTATTGAAGATGACCGCGATCGGAAGACCCCGAGCGCGCTCAATGTACTCCAGACGAATTGCGTTGAGGTCTCGCTCCGTGGCATAGCCCTTGCGCTCCTGAGTCAGGTCGACGTGGAAGGCGACGTCATTCAAACCCGCCTCCGAGAGTTCCCGAAGGAGCTCTCGCGTCGCCTTGATGCCGTTGGTCATGAGTGTGGGGAGGAGCCCGAGCTCGCGAGTTCGCCGGACGATCGCGACCAGCTCATCCCGCCGCCTCAGAGTCGGATCGCCGCCCGTGATTTGCACGGCGGTGGGCGTTCCGAACTGATCCCGGATCGCATCGAGGCGTCGGTAGACCTCCGCAAGCGGGAGGTCCTTGACGCGCTCCGAATTGTCCGAGAGATAGCAGAGTGTGCAATCCAGATTGCATCTCTGCGTGATCTCCAGAGCCACGCAGCCGATGGCGCTGCGGCGTCCGAGAACCTGATTCTCCCGAAAGAGCTTGCCCATGCGCTCGCGGGTCCGCTGCAGGGCCGCACTGCGGTTGGGAGTCGAAGGCAGTGAAGTGGACAGGTGTCTCTCCTTTCAGTGCCGAGTGCGCCCACGATACTCCGCTCTTTCTCCTTCTGGATACGGCGAGCAGCCGGGTTCAGATTTCTTCGAAGTCGAGGGCGAGGCTTTTCCGTAGTACCAACGGCCGAGCCTCTCGGGGGCGACGCCCAGAAAATAGCCTCCGAGGACCGTCCAGACGCGGAGGACCTGGCGCAGTGCGCCGCTCTCATGGTATCGGCGAGCCGACGTGGTGGTGACCTCCGGGCGGACGACGAATCGGCCCGCGTCGCGCAGGCGGCGGACCAGGTCGACGTCTTCGCAGACCGGCATGTCGCGGAAGCCCCCGGCGGACTCGTAGACGTCGCGCCGGCAGAAGATCCCCTGGTCTCCGAACGGGAGGCGGAGAAGCCGGGACCGGAGGTTCGCCCACGCCGCGATCCACCGCATCCCAAGGTCCGCGTCTTCGTACGCCAGGGAGAAGGCCCCGGCCGCCGCGCCGCGGCCGATCGTTGCCCGGATGAGCTCGAGGGCGTCTGGAGGAGGCCGGGAGTCGGCGTGCAGGAAGAAGAGGATCTGGCCGCGAGACTCTGAGACGGCCCGGGCCAGACAAGCCCCGCGGCTTCCGTTTCCGGGGATGAACCGGGCTCCGGCGGCGCTCCAGGCGCCCGTCGCGGCGGGATTGTCCCCCGTGTGGACGACGAGCAGTTCGCAATCCGGGAGGCTCGAGAATCGGGCAAACCGCAAGGCGGCCTCCGGCGGCTCGTTCTTGACCGGAACGACGACGGAGATCATTCCGTGCATCCTAATTTCAGAGGAGGCCAGCCGGTCAATAATTCGGATC
>JBKJWL010000187.1:0-15727 GCA_046716885.1 Thermoanaerobaculia bacterium
GTACTGCGTCCGCCAGAAGTCGGCGTAGAGGTCCGCCAGCTCCTTTTCCTTCCGGGACAGACGCTCCTCGAGCCGCGCCGGCGCCTCCACCGGCGCTGCGGCAGCACAGAGAAAGAGCGCGAGGAGCCCGGGCATCCAACGCCTGGTCATGGGTGCGCTCATTCAAGCACAGGCGCCCCGGCGCCGGGATGCCGGAGGGGCGGTCAGAACAGATGCGCGATCGAGTTGGCGTAGTACCGGAGCAGCGGCAGCTCCTCGCGGCGCGCGCGGAACAAGCCCTCCGAATCCTCGACGAGATGGCGCATCGTCAGCATCCGCAGGCCGACCGTGATCGCGTAGTCCTGGTCGCCGCGGGGGACGTAGACGTGGGCCCCCCGCTCCTCGAGCTCCCCCATCAGGCGCAGCACCTCGGCCTTCAGCTCGAGCTCGCTCCAGGCGCGTTCGGGCTCCCGGACGAACACCGTCGCAACGAGCGAGACCGGCACGGCCGGGATGACGCGCGCGACCGACTCCATGAGCTCCCGGGCGAGATCCTCCAGGTGCCGCGAGCGCTCCTCCCGCGGCAGCACACGGAAGTCGATGCCCCGGCGCTTCAGGTACCCCTTGAGCGATACGGGAGACCCGAAGTTCACGCACGCATAACCGAAACGGTGCCACTGGCTGCGCGCCCGGAGCCAGAGGTTGCGTGCGACGAAGCTCGTCGTGTTGCGGAGCGCCGCACCGGTGCCGGGCCGCTTCGCCTGTGGGTCCAGATCGACGAGGAAGCTGCGGTCCTCGAATGTGCGGTCGTAGTTGATTCCGGCCGGCACGAAGACGAGGTCGCGCTCCCCTTCCGGATCGAACGAGCGCAGCATGTAGTCGAGCAGGCCCAGCTTAGGAGCGCGAAGCTTCCCGTCCCGCGACAGACCGCCCTCCGGAAAAACGGCCTGGGTGACGCCGGCGGCCGTCGCCATCGCCACGTAGCGCTCGAGGACCTTCCGGTACAGGGGGTCCTTCGAGTTGCGGCGGACGAAGTAGGCGCCCATCGCGCGGATGAGAGTCTGGAGGGGCCAGACCCGCGCCCACTCCCCCACGGCGTACGAGAGCGCGGCCTTTTCCGCAGCCATGTAGGACACGAGGATGTAGTCCATGTTCGATCGGTGGTTGATGAGAAAGACCACCGTCGACTGCGGCGCGATGGCGGCCAGGCCCTCCTCGTCCGAGTATCCCAGACGCACCCGGTAAAGCGAGCGAGCGATCGTGCGGGCGAGCCAGTACCCGAATCGGAAGTAGACGTACGCGTTGAAGGCGGGGACGATCTCGCGCGCGTAGCGGTTGACCCTCGCCATCGCCACCTCGCGCGGCATGTCGCCCTCTCGCGCCGCGGCCTCGGCCGCCTCCAGCACCTGCGCGTCGAACAGCAGCCGGTCGATCAGCACGTCGCGCTTGGTGAGCTTGAAGGGCTGCACGCGAATCTTCAACCGCGTGTTGAGTTCTTCGAGCACGCGATTGACGCGGCGCCGCAGCACCCAGCGGACACTGGGGATCAGGAGACGGTCGAGCGCCGCCCATGCCGCGAGCAGCGCGAGCACGAGGACGAGCCAGAACGGAAGGGAAACGGTTCCGGACATCGGGATGGTGAACAGAGCATAGGATAGAAGCGCACTTGCCCCCATGCAGACACGGCACGTCTTCGTCACGGGAGGCCTGGGCTACCTCGGCCGCCGCGATCCGGCAGCAGCTCTTCTGAGTCAGCGCGGCCAGAGCCAGCCGAAGACGCCCGCCGTCAGGAGCCCGTAGGCGATTCCGTCGGCAACCTCCTTGAGGGTCGTCGACCACGAGCGTCCCCACCAGATCGCGTTCGGAACGAGCGCCGCCGCGTACGCCAGCACCGCCGCGGTTCCCGCCACCCGAAAGACCGTGCGATAGGGAACTCCGGCCGGCAGGACGACACCGGCGAGATACGCCACACAAGTCGAAACGAACAGCAGGTAGACGAACCAGGCGCCGAGCTGCTTGCCCATGTTGACCCGGCCCGGAGGCCACACGGTCATCGTCCCCATCGGCTGGATCTCCCACCTCTTGCGCATCTCGGGACTCTTGTCGCGGGGGTCGACGAACGGGAACCGGTACTGGCCGCGGCCGACTCCCGCCTTGCGCATCGCGGCCAGGAGGCCCTCCTCCTCCGGCAGGGCCTTCCAGTCCGACCGGTGGTGCGGAAGGACCATCCAGACGAGCGAGCTCGCGAGAAACACGACGACAGAGGAGACCAGGATCGGAAGCCACAGGGATCCGAGTGACACCATGTTCAACTCCCTACGTTTGCGGGATCGACTTGCCGGGATTATCTCCCGGGACCAGAATCGCTCGGCCGAGGAGGTCTCATGGACTGGACGCGCGGGGGCTTCACCATCTCGACCGACGACGAGCGGCTTAACAGGGCGGCGATCCGCGACTTCCTCGACGGCTCCTACTGGGCGAAAGGCATCCCGCGCGAGATCGTGGACCGCTCGATCGACGGCTCGCTCAACTTCGGACTCTACGACGACTCCCACCAGGTCGGGTTCGCGAGGATCATCACCGACCGGGCGACCTTCGCGTACGTCTGCGACGTCTACGTCCTCGAGTCCCACCGCGGCAAGGGGCTCGCCCGGTGGCTGATGGAGGTCGTCCGCGGCCATCCGGACCTCCGGGGTCTGCGCCGGTGGGTCTTGCTGACCCGCGACGCGCACCCGCTCTACCGCCAGGTCGGCTTTCGGGACGTAAAGGACGCGAGCCGCTACATGGAAATCGTGGATCGCGACGTCTACACGCGTGGCGGTCCGGAGTAGAATGCGGGCGGCCTATGACTGTCTCTCGCTGACGGTCCGTACCTTCCGGACCGCCCCCACACGTCGCCCCTGACGAACCGGCTCGCCCGTGGAGGCGAGCCTTTACGCGAGAGGAGACTCCCCTTGAACGCACCTTCGAACTGGTATGAGCGTTTCTTTTCGGGCCTGGCGGTCCAATTCTGGCAGGCCATCGCGAGCGACGAGACCACGGGGTCCGAGGCCGACTTCCTGGTAAAGCACCTCCGCCTCTCTCCCGGGTCGCGTGTTCTCGACGCGCCCTGCGGGGCCGGACGCCTTTCCCTCGCCCTGTCTGAGCGCGGCGCGATCGTGACCGGCGTCGACATCTCTGAGGAGTTCCTGGCCGCCGCGCGGCGAAGCTCGCACGAGCGCGGGCTCGCGATCTCCTGGCGGCAGGCGGACATGCGCGATCTGCCGTGGACCGGCGGGTTCGACGCGGCCTTCTGCTTCGGCAACAGCTTCGGCTACCTCGACGACCGCGGCAATCAGGCGTTTCTCGAGGCGGTCGCCCGGGCTCTGGCGGCCTGCGGCCGCCTGGCGATCGACTACGGCCAGTCGGCCGAGTCGGTGCTCCCCCGATGGGAGCCGCGGCTCGAGGTCGAGATCAAAGGATTTCGATTCCTCGAGGAGAACCGCTACGACTTCCTGGCGGGGCGCGTCGAGAACCGCTACGTGATCTCTCGCGGGCAAGAGACCGAGGAGAAGCTGGCCTCGCAACGCGTCTACACAGTTTGCGAAATGGCCCGCGGCCTGTCGGCCGCCGGCTTCGAGATCCTCGAGATCTTCGGATCGGCCCGCGAAGACCCGTTTACGCTCGGCGCCCAGAATCTCGTCATCGTGGCGCAGAAGCGGTCCGGGTAAGGGTCTTCGCGAGCGACACGAGACTGATCACGGCCCACGATCCCTCGAGGGCGATGAGGCCGAGGCTCTTCGCCTCGAGGGCCACGTAGGTGAGGATCGCGGAGCCCGCGAGGTTCAGCGCCAGGTAGACAACCGACTCCGAACGGAGCTTCCCGGCCTGCTGGGCACCGAAGGCCGCGAGGATCATGGCGGCGCCGAGCAGAGAGACCGCCTGCACGATCACGCCGGTCCTCCCTTCAAGAGAATGACCCCGGTGCCTTCCGTCATGGCTAGCCTCCCTTCGGAGCCCCTACTTCTCTCCCTCGGTCGCGACAGGACATCACGCGAGCGCGAGCCGGTACCGGCGCCCCCGATCCGGCCAGCCGTCCTCGAGTCGGTTGGGAGAGGAGTACCGATCTCTCCGGGCAGATTTATTTGCCAATAGTGCATCACTTTCCCGCCCGCCGCGTAGTTGCAGGGGTGGACCTTCTACAGGGCGCCGGGAGCGCGCCTCGATACAATCGATTCGTGCCCGGCTTACGACTCTCGATTCCTGCGCTGGAGCGCGCGTAGCCATGGCCCGGTTCGGCCTGCTGGGCGGCGGGCTCACCTCGCGAGGCATGCGCGCCGAGCGGCGGCGCGGCTCGGCGACGCGCCCGGATGAGGAGAGCAAGAAGAAGAAGTCGCTCCCGCTGTCGGTCCTCATCCGCGACGCCGCCGAGCTCGTGGAGGCCCGAAAGGGACGCCTGGCCCTGGGGTTCGGACTGCTTCTGGTCTCGCGTCTGGCCGGCCTCGTGCTCCCCGGGACGACGAAGATCCTGCTCGACGACGTCATCGGAAAGCACCGCCAGGACCTGCTCGTGCCGATCGTTCTGGCGACCGCGGGCGCCACGCTCATCCAGGCCGTCACGGGCTTCGCGTTATCCCAGGTCCTCGGCAAGGCGGCCCAGCGCTCGATCACCGAGCTGCGCCGGGCCGTGCAGGAGCATGTCGGCCGCCTGCAGGTCTCCTTTTTCGACCAGACCAAGACGGGCGTGCTCCTCTCCCGCGTCATGACCGACGCCGAGGGGATCCGGAACCTTGTCGGAACGGGCCTCGTCGAGCTCGCGGGCGGGATCCTGACGGCTCTTCTCGCGCTGGGAATCCTCTTCTATTTCAGCGTCAAGCTCACCTTGATCGCGCTCGGCGTGCTCTCGTTCTTCGGCCTCGTTCTGCTCTACGCCTTCAAGACCCTGCGCCCGCTCTTTCGCGAGCGGTCGAAGATCAACGCCGAGGTTTCGGGCCGGCTGACCGAGTCGATCGCGGGAGTCCGGGTGGTGAAAGCCTACCGGGCCGAGCGGCGCGAGGCCCTGGTCTTCACGAAGGGCGCGCACCGGCTTTTCCGCAACGTCGCGCAGACGATGACGGGCTTCTCCGCCGTCTCGGCCGTCTCGACGCTGCTGCTCGGTGTTGTGGGCGTCTCGATCATGTGGGTCGGGGCGCACGAGATCGAAGTCGGGAGGATGACCGTCGGCTCCTTCGTGTCCTTCACGCTATACCTGGGCCTCCTCGTCGGCCCCGTCATCCAGATCGTCTCGATCGGGAGCCAGGTCACCGAGGGCTTGGCCGGCCTCGAGCGGATCCGGGAGCTTCGCAGCGAGGTCGCCGAGGACGCCGGCGACCGGGAGCGGGAGCCCCTGCCGCTTCTCGAGGGGGAGGTCGAGTTCCGCGACGTGTCCTTCGCGTACGAGGAGAACGTTCCCGTCCTCTACGACGTCTCGTTCACCGCTTCGCCCGGGACCGCGACCGCCCTCGTCGGGCCTTCCGGCGCCGGGAAGAGCACGATCATCGGCTTGGTCGCCGCCTTCTACCGGCCGACAACGGGCTCGATCCTCGTCGACGGCCGGGACCTCGCGAAGGTGCGCCTGTCCGACTACCGCACGCAGATCGGCGTGGTCTTCCAGGACAACTTCCTCTTCGACGGCTCCGTCTTCGAGAACATCGCCTACTCACGGCCCGAGGCTCCGCGGGAAGCCGTCCTGGCCGCCGCCCGGATCGCCAACTGTGACGAGTTCGTCCAGAAGATGCCTGAGGGCTACGACACGATCGTCGGCGAGCGGGGAGTGAAGCTCTCCGGCGGCCAGCGGCAACGCGTCGCGATCGCGCGCGCGATCCTCGCCGACCCACGCATCCTCATTCTCGACGAGGCCACGTCCTCGCTCGACAGCGAGAGCGAGGCCCTCATCCAGGAAGGCCTCGCCCAGCTGATGAAGGGCCGCACCACCTTCGTCATCGCCCATCGGCTCTCGACCATCCGGCGCGCCGACACGATCCTGGTCATCGAGGGGGGCCGCATCGTCGAGCGCGGAAAGCACGAGGAGCTGCTCGCCCGGGGCGGCCGCTACTCCGACCTGTACACGCGGCAGTACGGGCTGGAGACGAACCTGTTCCTGAATCCGGGCGAGCTCGTCAAGGTCGAGGAGGACGAGAGACCCGCCGTCGCCGCCGCCGCCGATTCGGGCGTCGGCCGGCTCCCGCTCGTGGGGAGCGGCCAACCGGAATAGAGAGCGGCCGCCCTCCCGGCCCGCTCCTCGACAAACCTCCCGCGCCGACACGGAGCTTGTGTAGTCTCGGTCCGTGCCCGGCATTCGGCGGAGCCGCGTCCTGGAGATCGTTCTTGCCGTCGCGTGCCTCGGAGGTTGCCGAACCAACCAACCGTCGATCCCGGTCGTCCCCCAGGTCGATCTCCCGCGGTTCATGGGCGACTGGTACGTCATCGCGAACATTCCGAGCCGCTTCGAGAGGGGCGCGCACAACGCCGTCGAGAACTATCGGCTGACGGCCGACGGCACGATCCCGACGACGTTCAGCTACCGCAAGGACGGCTTCGAAGGCAAGCTCAAGACGGTGCGCTCGAAGGCTTTCGTTCAGGACCCGGTCTCCAACGCCGTCTGGGGCGTCCAGTTCATCTGGCCAATCAAAGCGGAGTACCTGATCGCGCATCTCGACGACGCCTACACGCGGACGGTCATCGCCCGCAACAAACGCGACGACGTCTGGATCATGGCCCGCACATCCCGTTGTCGCCGAGGCCGACTACCGGCGCCTGGTCGATGTCGCCCGAAACCTCGGCTACGACACCACGAAGCTGCAGCGTGTGCCGCAAAGGTGGTGACGGCCCAAGGCCGTCAACCGCCCGCTAATCCCGGCGGCCGCCCAGGAAGCGCAGCAGGAACAGAAACAAGTTGATGAAGTCGAGGTAAAGCGCGAGCGCCCCGACGATCGCGTAGGAGCCGTACCGCCCCTCGGGCACCGCCAGCGCCATCGCCTTCAGCCTCTGGGCGTCATAGGCCGTCAGGCCCGTGAACACGAGAACGCCGATGACCGAGATGGCGAACTGGAGGCCGTCGGATTTCACGAACATGCCGACGAGCGAGGCGAGGATCAGGCCGATCAGACCCATGAACATGAACTGCCCGACCCCGGCGAGGCTCCGCTTGGTCGTCGTGCCGTAGAGCGCAAGCGCGCCGAACATGCCCGCCGTCACCACGAACGTGGTCGCGATCGAGGCGCCGGTGAAGATGAGCAGGATAAAGGACAGGGTGACGCCGTTCAAAGCCGAGTAGAGGAGGAAGAGGCCGGACGCCGTCGCCGGGGCGAGCTTGTCGACGCGGGCCGAGAGGTAGAAGACCAGGCCGAGCTCTCCCAGTATCAGGCCATAGAAGAGGAACTTGTTCTGGACGATCGACTGCACGAGGGCGGGCGAGCTCGCGACGCCGAGCGCGACGGTCGCCGTGATGCCCAGGCCCACGAACATCCAGCCGTAGACCTTGCGCAGGAAGGTCGTGACGCGCTCGCCGGTCGCGGCGGCGCTGGCCGAAAAGGCTGACGGTGGTGTAACTTCGAGTTCGTTCATCTTTGCGCTCCTCCGAGGCGCTGAGTCTATCCCTGACAGAAACGCGGGCGCGGCCGGGCCGATTCCCGGACCGCCGGCTCAGTTGACCTTGTACCGGAGCGTTTCGAGGAAGCGCCGAGCGATCGGGTCGTCCGGGCTCTCAGCGAGCGCTCCTTCGAACTCCAGGACCGCCTCCGCGACGTCTCCGCGGGCCGCCTTCAGCCGCCCTAGGTTCAAGAATGGGAAGTGCCTGGGCTCGTAGCGCGGGGCCGTCTTGGCCCGCTCGAACCAGGGGATCGCCTCATCCCACTCGCCTTTTTCCGTCAGGTAGCAGCCGATGTCGTTGTAGGGGTTGCCGAAAGAGGGGTCGGTCGCAATCGCCTTGCGGCACTCCTCGATCGCGTCATCCAGCCGCCCGGCGAACGAGTAGGCCCAGCCCCGAAACGTATAGGCCTCGGCCGTCGGCTCGGTCTCGAGCGAGCGCGTGAAGCAGCCGATCGCCTCTTCGAGGTCGCCGGCCAGAAGCCGCGCCGTCCCCTCGCGCCAGAGCCCCAGCGCCTGATCCGAGCGATCTCCCATGACAGGGGATTATAGAATCGACGTCTCCTCCATGGGCGAAGACCGCAAGTACCGTCACCGCGGCTATCAGGACTCCGGATCCGAGCCCTCGGGCCAGCGTCCCGGCGGCCCCCGGCCTCCCCGCAACGACGACGGAGGCCCCCGCGGGCGCGGCATCGACCAGGACAAGGCCGTCGTCTTCCGGTGCAAGCACTGCGGCGAGCGCGTCATCGACCTCGACTCGATCGGGTTCGAGGCGACGTGCCGCAAGTGCGGCAAGGCCCTTCACGCGTGCAGCCAATGCACGTTCTTCGACACCTCGGCGCGGTTCGAGTGCGCACAGCCGATCCCCGAGCGGATTCCGTCGAAAATAGCGGGGAACACTTGCACGTTCTACGCACCCGCGAAGACCTTCGACCTGACCGGCAGCCGCGCCGTCGCGACACCCGACGACGCGCGCTCGGCCTGGGACGCGCTGTTCAACAAGAAACCGTGAGCGCCTCGGCCGCACGGCGCGCCCGTCCAAGCACGGCCCGCAGCATCCCCTGCGTGAGCTTCCCGGTGAACGTGTTCTGCTGACTCGGGTGATAGGTCGCGAAGAGCAGATCCTCTCCGATCCGAAAGCGCGCCCCATGCGCGAACCGCGGGCGGGGCCTCGGCAGTAATGCCCCGCCGGCCTGTAGTGCCCGCAGGCACCGGTCGAACGCGAGCGCTCCGAGCGCCACGAGGACGCGCGGCCACGGCAGGAGCGCGAGCTCCCGCTCGAGATACTCGCGACAGTTCTCCAACTCCTCTGGAAGCGGCCGGTTGTCCGGCGGCGCGCACCGGCACGCGGCCGTGACGAGGGCGCCCGACAGGGCGAGCCCGTCCCCGGGGTGCCGGGACTCGGGCTGATTCGCGAGTCCGGCCGCGTGGAGCGCCGGGAAGAGAAAGTCGCCAGATGCGTCGCCCGTGAAGACGCGGCCCGTGCGATTCCCGCCGTGCGCCGCCGGCGCGAGCCCTACGATCAGAATCCGCGCGGCCGGGTCTCCGAAGGCGGGAACGGGTCGGGCCCAGTACGTCTGACCGGAGAACCGTCTCGGGGGATGGCGAGCGGCCTCTTCGCGCCAGGCGTTCAGGCGCGGGCAGCGGCGGCAGGCCACGACCTCGCGCTCGATCGTGGCGAGCGCGGCGGCCCGGTTCACGGAGGCTACTTCTTGGCCGGCAGGGGCTTCGGCACGCCCATCGCGAGCCAGCGCTTCTTCTTCTCTTCCCAGTCCTTCTCAGTGCGCTTGCGGTTCTCAGCGGCCAGGGCCGCGCGGCGGTCGTCCTCGCTCGCCTCCGGAGGCGGGGCCGCCGGAGTCTCTGTCTCTGCCATAGCGCCTATTCTAGCCGCCCGGAGAGCGGCCTCACTCGATGATGAGGATACCGATCATGCCGTCGTGCTGCTCCGGATCGCCCCCGCAGTCGCTCTGCGTGCAGACGAAAGGGTACGTGCCGCGCTGGAAGGCCTGGGGCGTGAAGGAGGAGACCACGAAGTCGTGTCCCGGCGAGATGTCGTCGGTCGAGCCGAGGCCGAGGTCGCTGATCCCCGAGAACCCGTGCCGCGGGTTCGGCGTGCCGGGGAGGTCCGCGTTCCGGAAGATGAGCGTGTAGGTCGCCCCGACCGTGAGCGTCAAGGGCATCGAGACGGGCCCGCCGGGCGAGAAGTCCCAGGCGCGCACGAGAATCACGATCGTCTGCGGGCCGGCCGGCGCGGGCTGGTCGGGCGCCCCGATGACGAAGATGGGATCGGTCGTCGCGTTGTCGATGACCGCAGCGTACGAGAAGAGGCCCTGGGCGCCGCCGCTCTCGACGACGACCGAAGCGTTGGACGACGCGGTCGAGGACGCGCTGATGCGCGCGAAGATGTCGTTCAACTGGGCGCCGGAACGGGGCGCGAGCGGCGCCGCGAGCTGTGTGGTCCCGACGAGGGTTGAGCCGTCATAGACCTTGAAGGTCGGCGTCACGGTCGTCGCGCCTGGGTTGTAGACGCCCACGTTGGTTCGGAATCCGGCACCCGAGCCGCCGTTGCGGACCGATGTCAGGAGAGTCACCGGCCGCGCGGAGGCGACCGCGAGACCCGGCACGAACATGCCGACGGTCGGAGTCGGCGAGGTCGAGTAGAGCCGGCTCGAGATCACGATCTCGCCGTCGGCACCGCCGTGCGAGAACTCCACGGCCCCGGCCGAGTCGGGCGAGGCGAAGAGCGATGCGCACACGTCGTCGAACGCGCGGGACTCGCGAGGGCCCAGGGCAAACGTCTGCGCGGCAGCCGAGCACGTCCCGATGAAGCAGCGGTATTCCGCCGTCACCGTCAGGGTCGCGGTGTAGGAGGTGTTGAAGGCGCGCACGTCGGAGTAAAAGGGCGCCACACCCATCACCGACGCGGCCGCCGGCAGATAGATCGTCTCGGCGCTCGAGGGCGCCGCGAGGAGCGCGAGCGCCAGCGCCGCGGCGGCAGGGATTCCGTTCGGTCTCACGTGCATGCGTTTCCCCGCCCATTGGACGACGGCAGGGCCCGCGCCGTTGACAGAAAAAAGAGCCACCCTTTCGGGCGGCCCAGGAGGAACCGAAGCCGTGTCCGGCCTAGTTGACGATGACGGTGCCCTGCATCGGCGATCCGTGGACGCTGCAGTAGTACGGGAAAGTGCCCGCGGTCGCAAACGTGTGGTCGAACGTAATGCCAGAGTCTTCCGTGGATTGCCAGATTCCATTGGGAGTGCAGTTGCCTGACGGACAGGAGCCCGACACCGTCGAGTGGAGGCCGTTCACCCAGACCCAGCTGATCGTGGTCCCGACCGGGATCGTGGACGTGCTGGTTCCGGTGACCGTGTCCCGGAAGTTCATGCCGCCCTGCCCGACGTTGACGATTCGAATTCCGCCCGCCGGCTGCGTCGGGGTGGCTGTGGGCGTCCGCGTCGCCGTGGGACCCGGCGAGGTGGGCGTCCGCGTGGATGTCGCGGCGGGAGTGATGGGCTGGGGCGGCTGATCCTCGGCGCCAACCACGAAGATGGGGTCGGTCGTCGCGTTGTCGATGACGGCGGCGTAGGAGAACACCTCGCCCGACGCGGAGACGACGATCACCGCGTTGTCCGTCACGAAGTCGGGCACCCCGGCGAAGGTGAAGATCCGGGACAACTGGAGCCCCGAGTGGCCCCCGACCGTCCGCGTCACGGGAGCGCCCACGGCCGCGCCGTTCCCGTCGAAGATCGAAAAGGTCACGTTCGCAGGGGAATCCTCCCGGTTGAACACCCCCACGTTGGTCCGGAAGCCTTCGCCCGGTCCGAGGTTGCGGATCGAGGTCAGGACCGTGACGGGATCGGCCTCGGAATTGTCGAGGCCCGGAATGAACATGCCGACCGTCGGAACAGGGGCCGTGGAATACAGGCGGCTGGTCACGACGAGCTGGCCGCCCGAGCCCGAGTAGTCGAACTCGACGCCGCCGGCCGTGTCGGGCGCGTTGAAGGCCGACACCACGATGTTGTCGAAGGCCCGCGACTCCCGCGGCCCCAGCGTGAACGTCGTCTGTGGCGCGATCCCCGGGCACGGCGACCCGATGAAGCACCGGTAAGTGGCAGTCACCGTCAGGCTCGACGTGTAGGACGTGTTGAACGCCCGTACGTCCGAAAAGAAGGGCGACCCGCCCACGATCGACGCGGCGGCCGGCAGCGTGACCGACTCCGCCGAGAGCGCGGCGCATGCCAGCGCCAGGGACACCCCACACAGAGACTTTCGCATCATGTTCGGCTCCTTCGCCAGACTTGGAAGGCTATAGGCAGGCCGGGTTCTTGCCGGCCATTTTAGGAAGCCTTAAGGCGTCCCCGCCCGTATTATCCTCACCCACCGTGATTTCCCCGGCTTCGCAGCTCCAGATCCTGCGCCGCGGCGCCGTCGACCTGTTCGACGAGGGGGATCTCGCGCGCAAGCTCCAGAAGGGGCCTCTGACCGTCAAGGTCGGCTTCGATCCCTCCGCTCCCGACATCCATCTCGGGCACACCGTCGTCTTGCGAAAAATGCGCCACTTCCAGGACGCGGGGCATCGCGTCGTCTTTGTCATCGGCGATTTCACGGCCATGATCGGCGACCCTTCGGGCAAAAAGGCCACCCGGCCGCAGCTGACGCGGGGGGAGATCGAGGCCAACGCGGCGACCTACACGAAGCAGGCCTTCAAGATCCTCGACGCGGGAAAGACTGTCATCGAGTTCAACGACCGCTGGCTCGGCGCTCTCGGCTCGGCCGGATTCGTGCGCCTGGCCTCGCGCGTCACCGTCGCCCGCATCCTGGAGCGCGACGACTTCCAGAAGCGCTGGAAGGCGCAGCAGCCGATCGCGCTCCACGAGCTCCTCTACCCGCTCGCGCAGGCCTACGACTCGGTGGCGCTGAAGGCCGACGTCGAGCTCGGCGGCACCGACCAGCTCTTCAACCTGCTCGTCGGGCGCGACCTCATGCGCGCCGAGAACCTCGAGCCGCAGGTCGTCATGACGCTGCCGCTTCTGGTGGGAACGGACGGTGTCGAGAAGATGTCGAAGTCGCTCGGCAACGCGATCGGCGTCCTCGATCCTCCAGGCGAGATGTTCGGCAGGATCATGTCGATCCCCGATGCCCTCCTCTGGAGCTGGTACGAGCTGCTGACCGACTTGCCGCCCGAGGAGATCGCGGAGCGCCGCCGCGGGGTGGAGCGGGGCGAGAATCCCCGCGACGCCAAGGCGGAGCTCGGGCGCCGCATCACGTCCGATTTCCACGGCGCCGAGGTGGCCGCGCGCGCCGAAGAGGACTTCCGCCGGGCATTTTCGAAGGGCGAGGTTCCGGAGGACGTCGAGACGCGCGAGCTTTCCGCGGAGTTCGCCCCGGCGGCGAAGACGCTCTCGGCCCTGGGTCTGTCGGCCTCGATGCGCGAGGCGCGCCGCAAGATCGCCGAAGGCGCGTTGAAGGTCTACGGGGAGGGTGCTGCGGAGCCGCGGGAGGTGCGCGACCCCGAGGAAAGCCTCGCCTCCGGCGACGCGGTCGTCCTGCGCCTGGGGCGCCGCTTCATTCGCGTCGTCTGGAAGAGATAGGCGACACCGGAATCAGGTCGCCCGTGTCGGTTTTCCGGGACGGCGCCGGCGCGGCCTCGGAGCCTCCGCGCGACTTCGCGCGCGGCCGGCAGCTGCGACAGATTCCCCGCATCTGGTGCGTGTGGGAGAGGAGCACGAAGCCGTAGCGCTCGGCGACGTCGTCCTGCAGCGACTCGATCCGCGGCTCGAAAAACTCGATGACGCGGCCGCAGTGGTCGCAGATCAGGTGGTCGTGGTGGTCGCCCGCGCGAAGCCTCTCGTAGCGATACCCGGCCTCGCCGATCCGCAGCTTCCCGACGATCCCCGAATCGACGAGCAGCTCGAGCGTCCGGTAGATCGTGGCCCGGGAGATCTTCTTGTGCTTGGCGCGAAGCCGCATGAGGAGCTCGTCCGCCTCGACGTGCTCGTGGCGGCCGAAGATCTCGTCGAACAGCGCCCGGCGCTCGGCGGTGAGCTTAAGGCCCCGCCTTTCCAGATACTTGCGAAAAATCTGCAGCTCGCGCTTTTCCATGGGATTGCGACTCGGTCTCAATTAGCGTATTCTTCACGACCCGCCGAAGTCAAGCGCGGCACTGAGGAGAGCGGCCATGTGGCAGGGTTTCACCATCGCTCTGCGGGAAGGGATCGAGGCGTTTTTGATCGTCGCCCTGACGCTCTCCTACCTCGCCCGGACCGGCCGCCGCGCGCTCGCGAAGGCGGTGTACGCGGCGCTCGGCGTGTCGGTCGTCACGTGCGCCGCCGCGGGCTTTCTCTTCTCGAAGGCCGCCAACCAGCCGCTCTGGGAAGGCATCCTGGCGCTGGCGGCCGCGGCCCTCGTCGGCAGCTTGCTCCTCTACATGAAGCGCGTCTCCTCGCGCCTGAAGTCCGACATCGAGACCCGGATCGAGTCCCGCGCCGGCGCCACCACTCCCGCTCGCGCGTTCTGGGGCGTCTTCGCCTTCGTCCTCCTCATGATCACTCGCGAAGGGATGGAGACCGCCCTTCTCATCGCCACGGCCTTCTTCCAACTGAAATCCTCCGCAGTGCTCTTGGGCCTCGGGGCGGGGCTCGTTGGCGCGGCGGCGATCGGTTTTCTGTGGACGCGGCTGGGACGTGGCGTCCCCTTGAAGACGCTCCTGAACGTGTCGGCCGTGTTCCTGGCGATCTTCGTCGTGCAGCTCGTGCTGTACGGCGTGCACGAGCTTTCCGAAGCGCAGCTCTTCCCCGCATCCCAGGCGGTTCACGACGTCACCGAGATCCTCGGCCCCGACGGCCGGATCGGACAGCTGCTGGCCTACGCGCTGGCCGTCATCCCGACGACCTGGCTGCTCGGGATTTGGTGGAAGCGCCGCAAGGCTGCGCCCGAGCCCGCCTCGGTCTCCCGCATCAACGCGGCGTAGGCCTCCGGCCGGACTGCAGCATCGCCTCGATGACCGCGGGCGGCACGCCGGCGGCGCGCAGCTTCTGGATCTCCGGGGTCGTCAGCGAGTAGCGCACGGTCTCCCTCCGGACCTTCTCGAGCAACGCCGCATCCGACAGGCCGGTCTCCTTTAGCCGGAGGATCTCCTCCCAGGGCTTGGCGGAAGGCCGGGGTGTTCCCACGAAGGGCTGGTCGGGGATGAGCTCGGCCGGGCGGGGAGCGGCGCGAGGCGTGACCGCCGCGGGGGGAGCCGGAGCGACCGAGAGCGTCAGCGTCGTGAAGTCGCTTTCCCAGTCGGCGCCGGGACGCGCGCTCCGGGAGAGCCTCGTGCCCGACAGCAGCCACGGGCCGGGCCGATCGAGCAGAACCTTCGCCCGTCCGGCGGCGTCCGTGCGGACGAGCGTGCGGTCCGGGCGTCCCGGGGCCAAGGAAGCGAGAGGGAAGCCCGCGAGAGGCTTCCCCGCTTCGAGCACGCGCACGGAAAGAGACTCGCCCGCCGACAGCCTCGTCGGATCGCTCTCCGGCACGATCTCGAGCGCCATCCCGACCGGCTCGCGCCACGAGTCGTCGCTCTCCGCAACACCGATCCGGACGAACGCCTTCGCGTGCTTGCGGTAGATCTCCCGCCAGCGCGCGGGCGGCTGACCCGCGAGCTCTTTCGAGATCCGTTCGGACTCCCCGATCTCGGCCAGGTAGTGGGCGACCTCGGCGGGCTCGAGCTCGATCCGCGTCGGCTTCAACTCCACCCAGGCCGCGGCTACCCCCGGCGAATCGGCCGCGCGGGACAGCAGGAGCGCGTGGTCCTCTTTGTCACGGCCAGTGAAGCGTAGAGTCTTTCCGCGCACGCGCAGGCCCGAGCGCGCGATCTGGTCGGGGGCGACCGCCGTCTCGAGAGCCGGAAACTTCTCGCCGCTCGTCAGGTTGAACCGGGCGACCTCCCCGACGGCGACGTCGGCCTTCCGCGCTGAGATCCAGGTGTCGTGCGCCGGCAGCGGCGCGGAAAGAAAGGCCAGGGCGGCGACGATGCTAATCGGGCACATGACGCAAGTCATTCTATCACCGCGAGTTAGCGAGGCCGGTCTCGACTGCCGGCAGATTCCGCCGCGCCTCTCTTGACGGATCCCCGGGGAGCCGTTATGTTTGCGACTGAGAC
>JBKJWL010000188.1:0-40815 GCA_046716885.1 Thermoanaerobaculia bacterium
CGCGACGGTGAAATCTACAGCTCGGCGTTCACCTACAAGACGCACCCTCACCAGGTTCACTACACTCGCGTCGCGCCGGAGTCGCTGGTCGGTCTCGACGTCAACCTCGCGTGGGTGCAGGAGCGGCTCCTGCCGCAAGCCTCCGCCGACGCGGGCCTGAGCGGGAGCCATATCGTCCAAGTGGCGCAAAGAGGCTCCGGAAAGGCCGGCGCTCTCCAGGCCGGAATCCCGTTCCCAACGCTCTTTCCCTTCTGGGAGCTCTCTCTGACGGCCGCGCCCTCTGTGCCGGCGAGCTCGTCGCCAGGCCGCGATGTCGCGGTCTTCGCCGGTTCCACGGTGCTCGTCCTTTGCGTGCTCGGGCTGGGCGTGCTCTTGTTGTTGCGCGATGTTTCACGCGAGACGCAGTTGAACCGGTTGCGATCCGATTTTGTGAGCGGCGTGTCGCACGAGTTGAAGACGCCCCTGACTCTCATCCGCCTCTACACCGAAACACTGCTCGACGAGGAACAGTTCCGCCGAGAAGAGCGCAAGGGCTTCTATCAGATCATCCTGCGCGAGAGCGAGCGGCTCACCCACTTGATCGAGAGGGCGCTCGACTTCGGGCGCGTCGATCGGCGCGAGAAGCTGTACCATCTCGAGCGAGGAGACCTCGCGCCCTTCATCGCGCAGACCGTGCAGGTCTACGGCGAGTACCTGAAGCGGCGCGGCTTTTCCGTGGAAACGAATCTGGCTCCGGACTTGCCTGCGGTCGCGTTCGATCCGGATGCGGTCGCCCAGGCCGTCGTGAACCTGCTCGACAACGCCGCGAAGTACTCCGGCGACTCGAAGTTCGTGGGAATCCGGTTGCTGGCAGAAGACTCGGCCGTAGTGTTCGAGGTGGCGGACCATGGGATCGGCATCGCGGCAGAGGAGCGAGAGAAGATCTTCCAGCAGTTCTATCGGAGCAACACGCGATCGGGAAAGGGAGGCTACGGGCTGGGGCTCTTTCTCGTCAAGCACATCATGGACGCGCACGGCGGGCGAGTCGAGGTGGAGAGCGATGTGGGCCAGGGAAGCCGGTTCCGGCTGGTGTTTCCGTCGAGCCCCCGGGGTGCGGACGAGCCGTCCGGCGAGAGGAGTCGATGACGCAGAAGATCCTGATCGTCGAAGACGAAGAAGACGTCGCGAAGGGCCTGGAGCTCAACCTGAAGAAGGAGGGGTACCGCGTCGTGAAGGCCAGCCGCGGCGACACCGCGGTCGACCTCGCGATCAAGGAGAACCCTCATCTGATCCTGCTCGACGTCATGCTGCCCGGCATGAGCGGCCTCGAGGTCTGCCGCGAGCTTCGCAAGAAGGGGATAGAGGCTCCCATCATCATGCTGACCGCCAAAGGCGAGGAGATCGATCGCGTCCTGGGGCTCGAGATCGGGGCGGACGACTACGTCACAAAGCCGTTTTCGTTGCGCGAGCTGATCGCTCGTATCGGCGTGCGCTTGCGGCGGCATCCGCCGGGGCTCGCAGAGGGACTCCCGAGGTATCGCTTCGGAGAGATCGAGATCGACTTCGTGAAGTGCCAGGCCACCCGCAAGGGCGCCCCGGTGGAGCTCACCCACAAGGAGCTCGACATCCTGCGCCTCTTCATCCGCCGCCGCGGGGAGGTCGTCACGAGGGACCGGATGCTGGATGAGGTCTGGGGCTACGACTCCTCCTCGACGACACGGACTGTGGATACCCACATCGCCAAGCTTCGCCAGAAGCTGGAGAAGGACCCCGCCACGCCGCGCTACATCCTCTCCGTCTACGGCGAAGGCTACAAGTTCGTCGGCTGACCGGCCTCCCCCGTCCCTTCCAAGCTTTCACGAGGATTGACCTGGGTCTGACAACTCCCTCCCGGCGAAATCTCAGGCTCGCCACCGAAAGGGCGGAGAGAAATGAAGGGTCATTCGGACGGCGGAAGTCGCGGTCGACGGAGGGGAGGCTGCCGAGGACCTGAGCAGCTAGGACCTCGGAAATGCCCGTCGGGAGAGACGCTCGATCAGGTCCGCCACGTAGGCCCTCAGCTCCGTGACGCTGACGCCTCCCGGCAGGCGCGCGTCGTCACCGATGGTGATCTCCGACAGGACCCACGCGAGCTGGCCCGGCGTGAGGCCGCCGTCCTTCCGGGTCGCGATCGAGAGGGCCATTTCCAGGTCGAAACCAGCGCCCTCGAGGGCTCGCGTGTCGACCAGGTCGCGCAGCTCCGCCCGGGACAGAAGTGTGCAAAGCTTGTTCGCGAAGATCTCTTCCGGCGGATCCACCCGGATTCCTTGCACGATCGGCTTCTCCGGGTAGGCCTGATGGGACCGCTCGCGGACGAGGTCCACCACCACCGCCTCCCTTCCGCGGCCAACGATCCGGCGGCGGAACTCAGGGCTGGTACGCACATTCTCGATCGACGCGCCGAGCGACGCTGCCGCCTCCCTGAGCGCGGAATCGCCCTCCTCCAGGTTGTCGGCTGTGGTGAAGAGATCGAGGTCGTTTGTCTCCCGATGGCCCAGGTGAAATCCGGCCAGAGCGCCGCCACCGGTCAGGAAGAAGCGCTGCTCGTTCCGGAAGAACGCCTCGAGCACCGCGCTCTGCAGCGGAGTGAGCCGGCTAGACCTGGAGGAGTCCAAGCTGCCGCCACTGGCCGAGCAGGAATTCCCAGAATCGCAGCCGCCTTCCGAGGTGACGCCGCAGCTCCGGCCACAACCTCGACACCTCCTCGGGCGAGATGAAGCGCCAGACCTCGGTGTCCCGCGCTTCTCGGAGAATTTTGGCCAGGAGGCGTGTCCGCTCGGGCGCAGAAGCCGTTTCGAGCAGTGATCGAAGCTCCGCCACGGTCACTGGGTCGTCCCAGAGGAAGTACGGGACAGCCTCCGGGTCGTCCAGTCTGCTCGACAGCGGCGTCTTGAGGTCGGCATCCATCGGCGTCAGGATACCGCGCTTTGGAGAGACCGGGCCGGTGCTTCGAGGCTCTCGCCGACGCCCGCCTTGACTCTTCGAACGCGCACCGTGGACACCCACTTCGCCAAGCTGCGTCAGAAGCTGGAGAAGGACCCCGCAACCCCGCGCTACATCCTTTCCGTTTTACGGCGAAGGCTACAAGTTCGTGGGCTGACCGCCACGGTTGCCATCCCTGTTGATAATCTTTCACAAAGATTGACCTGGATTTGATGATTCGACTCCGGCGAACCCGTACGCTGCCGAAGAGAAGAACATGAAGAATCGTTCGGGGTCGAAGGTCGGTGAATAGACTCCGATTGCTCCTGGGGGTGCCGCTGCTTTGCGCGGCGGTCCTGGCCGCGCAGAGCCCCCCTCCGGCCAGGCTCTTCCAGGACGCCATCCATTTCATGGAGACGAAGGGCGACTACGCGGCCGCGCTGCATCTCTTCGAGCAGATCGCGAAGGGAAGCGACCGGAATCTGGCTGCCCGTTCCCTGCTCTATTCCGGCCTGTGCTACGAGAAGCTCGGCAAGCGGGAAGCGCGGAACGCCTACGAGCGCCTGATCCGAGACTTTGCTGACCAGACCGACCTGATCTCCGCCGCGCGCGCGCGACTGGCCGCGCTGACTCCCGCCGGAGGATCTCCGGCCTCCCGGGAGATGGCGGCGCACCGGGTCCTGGCGGGTCTCCCTGCATTCGGCGCGCTCTCCAACGACGGCCAACGCCTGAGCTTCTTCGACTGGACGACAAACGACTTCACCCTCCTCGATCTCGAGACCAAGCAGAAGAGGAGTCTCACCCGGAACCTCACCCGGAACGGCACCTGGCTCGGCGAGGCCTACGGCTCCGTCCACTCGTCTGACGGTAAGCAGGTCGCGTACGTCTGGTGGAGCGCCCAGGACATCCTCGAGCTGCGCGTCGTGGGTACGGACGGAACGGGGCTGCGCGTCCTCTATCGAAACGCTGATCTTCGCCATCTGGATGTCGCGGACTGGTCCTCCGACGGCCGCTTCATTCTCTGCACTTTCCACCTGAACACCGGTAGCAGCCAGATCGCGATGGTTTCCGTCGGGAACGGCGCCGCGCAGGTCTTGAAGACTTTCGAGTGGCCGGGCCCGGGAAAGTTGAGCCTCTCCCCCGATGGCCGCTGGGTGGCGTACGACCTCGGCGGCGATGTCTTTCTGCTTGCGGTGCGCGGTACTCGAGAGGCTGTCCTCGTCGAGAATCCGGCCAACGATTTCAATCCGATCTGGACGCCGGACGGGAACCGGATCCTCTTCACGAGCGACCGAACCGGAACCTTCGGGATCTGGGTCCTTTCGGTCGCCGACGGGAATCCGCGTGGAGCCCCCGAGCTGCTCCGCGCCGACATGGGAAAGACGTGGCCCCTCCGTTTCGCTGGCGCAAACACCTACTTCTACGGCGTTCAAACCGGGATGCAGGACGTGTACGTCGCCGAGCTCGATCCGGACACGGGCAAGGTCACGGCCCCACCCTCGCAGGCCAGCCGGCGGCTCGTCGGAGCGAATCGCTGGCCCGAGTGGTCGCCGGACGGAAAGCTCCTGGCTTTCGTGTCGGACCAGCCGCCCGGTGGGCAGAACCTGCCCATGCTCTCCATCCTGACGCTCGAGACGGGCAAGCAGGAGGAGCTGCACCCGCGGATGAAGGACATCCAGCGGCTACGCTGGTCGCCCGATGGACGCTCGATTCTGGCCGGCGGCCGGGACGAGAGAGACCGCCGCGGCTTGTACCGGATCGACGCGCAGACGGGCGACGTCAGCCCAAGCGTGCTGAGCGGAGGGATGGGCGTCGTGTGGCAGGCCGCATGGTCTCCCGACGGAAGGACGATCTACTACACGATGGGCGCGGGGATCATCGCGCGGGATCTCGGAACCGGTCAGGAACGACAAGTCCAGTCTGGCGATACCATGCACTTCGCGTTGTCGCCGGACGGGCGCTTCCTGGCGGTCCCCCGGGTAGATCCGCTGGACAAGTCTTCCGTTCTGGACATCGTCGCGCTCGACACCGGCCAGTCGCGCGAGCTGATCCGGGCTGATGGAGGGGCGTTCTACAAGGCGCTGTCCTGGAGCGCGGATGGCCGCTTCCTGTTCTTCACGAAATTACCGGAGCTCTGGCGAGTCGACGTCGAAAGCGGCGAATCAGAAAAGGTAGGCATTGCGATGGATGGACTCCATGGGCTGCGGGTTCATCCCGACGGGCGAAGAATCGCCTTCTTCGCCTGGGAGTTCGGAGCGGAGTTGTGGGCCATGGAGCAGTTCCTCCCGGCGCCGGCGGCGCGGGAGATCGCCCGGGAAAAGTAGTCCACGTGAATCTCACCGATCGCGACTCGCTGGAGATCAAGCCCGGTGGCTACCCACGTGATAGCGTTCTGTCAACTCGGAACGAGACGGACAATCGAGTTTCGCTCCCGGCCAGGATGGGTTCGCCATCGGTTTGGTCAATGAAAGCTGGTCGTGCGTGGCTTCTCGCTTTCGGCCTCCTGGTGGTGGCCCGCCAAGGGCTCTCTCAAACGACGGGCTCGATCGAGGGGCGCGTGCTGGATGGGGAGTCGAGCCCTTTGGCCGGGGCGCTGGTTACTGTCCAGAGCCCGAGCCTGCAGGGAACCCGGACCGCGACGACCGACAGCAACGGGCGGTTTTTCATCCAGTGGCTGCCGCCCGGCGACTACGCCGTTCGCGCCGAATTCTCCGACCTTGCTCCCGTCGAGCAAACGGGGGTACCCGTCGCGGCCGACAGCAGCCGGACGCTCGATTTTCGGATGCTGCCGCGCTTCCGCGAGGCGGTGGAGGTCGCCGGCGCGCCGCCTATCCTGGACGCCACGAGCTCCGCTACGACCACGATCCTGGAGCGTCAGGTCATCAAGGAGCTGCCGACCTCTCGGACGTTTCTGGATCTCTCCTACCTCGCTCCCGGAGTGGTGAACGACCGCGGAACCGGCTACCCCTCGATCAACGGAGCCTCGCTCGAGGAGAACCGCTACTTCGTGGACGGTCTGGACGTCACGGATCCGGGCACTGGAACTCTCGAGACCACGCTGCCCGTGGACTTTCTGCAGGAGGTCGACATCAAGACCGGAGGCTTCGGGCCGGAGTACGGCGGAGCACTCGGGGGAATCATCAACGTAGTTACGCGATCCGGGAGCAACGAGCTCCATGGAAGCGTGTTCGGCTTCTACGACTATGGTCTGACGTCGGATCCCCCCGCGAACGTTAGCGGCGTGCAGTTGCTCGGGACATCCGACTACGAGGCCGGGGGCACCCTCGGAGGCCGGGTTCTTCGCGACCGGCTCTGGTTTTTCCTGGGAGTCGATCCGACGTTCGAGCACCAGGACTGGTCGACGATGCAGGACTTCAACGTGACCAACGAGAACGACGTGTTCTACTACATGGCCAAGCTGACTGGACAGCTCTCTGCCGGTCATAATCTCGCGTTTTTGGCGTTTGGAGACCCGACCGAGACTGTCAATCACGCGCTGGACGCTGCCGGGATCATCCGGGACACTACGAAATCGAGGCAGAACAACCTCGTTCTCTCCTACACCGGCACTGCTGGGCGCGCGATCTGGCTCGAGGCGATGGCGGGCCGTCTCTGGCAGAAGAGCACGACAGAGCCGGCGGTGGACGGCCCCTTCTACGTTGATTTCACCGGATTATTCGGCGGGCCGTCAGCTTCGTTCGCCAGGGCGGAGAACTGCGGCGACCCGGACCTTCTGATTGGCGTCGTCTCCTTCGCGCACGGCTGTGTCGGAGGAAGCGCGCGGGAAGACCTCTTTCTCGCCTCCCGCGACCAGGTCCGAGGGGCCGGGACGGCGCTTTGGAAGACCGGATCACTCGACCACGAGCTGAAGCTGGGAGGAGGCTGGCGCCGGTCGAAATACGAGACGAGTTTTCATTCCCCGGCCCCGGTTCCGGGCCCGTTTCGGGATCGCGACGGAAACGTCCTGAACCCCAACGGCCTCGCGGGCCAGGCCTGGTACCTCTGGCCCGAGGGGATCTATGGCCCCGACAAGGTCGCCGAGCTCAGCGACTTCAATGTCGATTCCCAGAGCCAGAGCGTCGAGGGGTCCCTCTTCCTCCAGGATCGCATCCAGCTTCTCGGCAACCTCACGCTCGATCTCGGCGTTCGGGCGGACAGCTTCGAGAGCACGGGGGATCTGACCGCGACGGATCCGACCTTGCAAATGAAGTTCGGGTTTGGCGACATGATTGCGCCGCGGCTCGGAGTCGCCTGGGACCCCGTCGGGAACGGCCGCTCGCGGATTTTCGCGCGCTACGATCGCAACTACGATTCGGTTCCTCTCGCGATCAACAGATTCGCCTTCTCGTTCGACTACACCTATCACTACCTCTTCGAGTATCCCGAGGACGGCAGCCTTCCGAGCGTCAACAACCTGGGGAAGGCAATACCCTGCGGCACCAACAGCCTGGGAGAGGTTATCTACGCCTGTCCGATCGGGGGCAGCGTCCAGCACGTCGATCCGGATCTCCGACCGATGTACGGTGACCAGTTCGCGCTCGGCGTCGAATACCAGATCGGCTCCGACGTCTCCCTGGGTCTCGCCGCCATCTACAACAAGCTCGGAAACGCCATAGACGACATGGCCCTCGACGGTGCCCGGATGCGATTCATCGGGAACCCGGGGGAGGTGATTCGGGTCAATCCCGTGACCGGGGAGGTGCTCGAGACGCCGGTTTTTTTCCCTGAGTCGGTGCGCGAGTACCGTGCCCTGCAGCTCGTCTTCCAAAAACGCCTGCGCGACAACTGGCAGCTCGCCGGGAGCTACGTCTACTCCCGGCTCGAAGGCGACTACGGCGGCACCATCGGTGACGAGACACGGTTCATCCACCCGAACGTGCCGGATTCCACGGCAAACGCGACCGGACTCCTGCCGAACGACCGGACTCACCAGGCGAAGCTCTACGGCTCTTACCAGTGGAGCTTCGGCCTGAACTCCGGCCTCGTCGCCCAGTATTTGAGCGGCACCCCGATCAGCAAGAGGGGGACCTTCAGCACCCGGCCCTTTTTCAGCCGCGGCCTGCGTTTCATCACGCCGCAAGGCTCGGCCGGCCGGACGCCGGATCTCTTCACGCTGGACCTCCACCTCGGGTACACGCTTCGGGTCGGCAAGGATCTGTCGGTGAGCCTGTTCGGCGACCTCTTCAACGTCACCGACTCGCAGAAGGCGGTCAGGGTGGATGAAGTCTGGACGTACGCTCGAAGCGATAGCACCGAGGATCCCAACGAATGCGGCGGCCCGGGTACGGGACCGGGGACCGACTGCCCAGACGGAAACCCGAACTGGGGCGGGCCCCTGACGTTTCAGGACCCGCGGACACTGAGGCTGGGGATCCGGCTGAGCTGGTAGGTGGTCGGATTCAGGGTGTGTGTCGCAGGCGGAAGCGCCAGTAGCCGGGCCGGCGCTTACCGTGGGCTACGGCGATGACTTCGATTCTCGTGTCAACCAATCGGTAGACGAGGCTGAACGGGAAGCGAGGAAACACGTAGCGCCGGACGCGAGCACCGTAACGTGGCCACCTGGTGGGCGCGGTGGCGAGTGCTTCGACAGCGTGTCCTAGCTCGTTTCGAAAACCGCGTGCCGCTTCCGGACTGCGCTGGGCATACCACTCGAAGGCTGTCTCCGCCTCTTCGGCCGCAGCAGGATGGAACCTAACGGCGGCCCGAGGCATTCGGGCGGTCGTGGAGGCGCGATCTCAGCTCCTCCCAGGGGATCGTCTGCACCGAGCCCGAGTCGAGCTCGGCCATGCGGCGCTCGATCTCGGCCAGCCACGCCTCTTCCACCCCTTCCTCCGACACCGGCTCGAGACTCTCGATCAGAAGGCCCGTGAGCGCCACGCGCTCTTCGGGGTCGAGCCTCATCGCCTCTTCGAACAGCCTCTTGGCAGACGTTGCCACGGCTCAATAATACCCCGCGTTCTTCATCCGTTGACCTAATCCGCCTTCGAGACAACGGTCTCAGACTCGCGCTGCCCCTGCAGCGCGAGCAACGTGGCGTGGTCCGAATCGGCCGGGGAGAGGAGGTTCAGGAGCCTCTCCTCGACCGCTCGGGCATCCTCTTCCCCCCCGACCTGGCTATAGGGCTTGGGCGGAAGTGAGCGAAGGCATTTTCCCGGTGCCTCTCCGGCAGACCGTAGAACGCCTGAACCAAACGATGGCCCGCCGGCAGCGATTTCGAGAGCGACGTCGGAGCTCTGCTTTGACAATGTTTGACAAAGATTCACTCGAATCTGACAACTGGGCTTCGTTCGCGAATCAAGCTCATCACAGGAACGGATCGATGAATAACTGGGAGGCATTGTCGCCAACGAAGGGAGGGGAGGGATGCAAGAGAGGTTGAAAGTCGGCGATCGAGTCAGAGTCTCGCGGGATCCACTCGACGAGACGTGCACGAGGAAAGAGGGAAAAGCGATGAACAAGAGTTTCACGAGATCCGTGACCCGGTCTTGTGTCGGGATCGTGCTTCTCGGCTGGGCGTCCTGGCTGATTGCGGTCTTTGGCATTCCGGTGCGGGCGACCGTGGTCGGGCGAGTCGGCGACGCGATACTGAGCGATGGGGGCGGCGAGTATACGGACGGCGTGACCGCCGCAGCCCAAATCTGGGACTTCAACCCCCCCGCCATCGATCATCTCTACTTCCAGGTCAGTAAGCACAACAAGCGAAGCCTGAAGCTTTCGATTCCGGGCGTCACGGCCGGTGTGGAGACCTGCACGGTGGGGACGCTTCAGCCCAATCAGAACAGCAATGCCTATTCGTTCTACGACCTTCTCCCGGTCGGAAGTAACACGGCCGACATTGGGGAGAACTTCCACGGCACCTTCAGGTGCTACGACAGTGGCGGCAGAAACGGCTGGACCGTCACGTACGAGCCGCAGTGCATCGTGATCACGCACGGGCAATACGGAAACCCCGCGTCGAACCCGCTCGAGTGGACCTTCAGTGCGGACGTGCCTTGCGTGGCCACCGTGACCAAGGTCGTGAATCGCAAGGTTACCGACACGTGGGTCGACCAGAGCGTTCCATTTCAAATCGTTGCCACGGAGCTTCCTTGAACGAGGCTCCCGACGGCGCTGAGAATTCCGTGGAGCCGTCTTGTCGGGCGGCTCCACGGCCTCGTAGTCCAGAAGGCCGGAGAAGTGTCATATTGACCGGACCACACATCGGGGGCAGGTCAAAGACCTATGTGAACCCCCTGGGCACGGAGTTTCGCCTTCCCACACTGGGCAGCTCGGATGGGACGATCGCGGTTGGCTCCGACGGAAATCTGTGGTTCACCGAATGTGCTCAGCGCTCTCTTTCTTCTCTTCGTTCTTCTCGGCGTCTCGTCCGCCGCTGGCCAGTCTTGACGGCGCACTGCTCGGCGAACCGGCGACCGCAAATCGCGAGGCCGGGTGCGGGTGCTTGTGGTACGAACCGCCCGAGCCCTTGCCGTGTGACGGGACGAGGATCGCGGTCAGGATCTCGCCGGGTTTCAGCGCCGTGGTGAAGAGGTCCACGAAAAACTTGTCGGCGCCGATCTTCCGTTCCCCCTTCGGCCCCTTCGCGACGAACGTCGCACCGAGGGCGATGAGGACGGTTGGGAAGTCCGCCGCGGGGTCCGTGTGGGCCGCCGACCCGCCGATGGTCCCGCGGTTGCGCACCTGGATGTCGCCGATTTGGGACGCGGCTTCCGCGAGGACCGCACAAGACTTCGCGACGATTCCGGATGCGGCCACGTCGGCATGGATCGTCGTCGCACCGATCTGGATCGCCTTGCCCTTCGCCTGGATGCCGGAGAGCCCGCGGATTCCGGCGAGGTCCACCAGGGCGGTCGGAGTCGCCAACCGAAACTTCATCACCGGCAGCAGGCTGTGGCCTCCGGCGAGCGGGCGCGCCCCCTTGTGCTTCTTGAGAAGCGCGGCGGCCTCGGCGAGCGTCTTCGGTCGGTAGTACTCGAAGGTCTCGGGGTACATCGCTTACCTCCGGACGCCCTGGATCGTAGCTCGTTAATAACGGCAAGCGTTAAGCGAGCCCCTTTGGGGCTACGACTCTTCCTCCACGACGCGCACCGTGGATCCCACATCGCCAAGCTGCGTCAGAAGCTCGAGCGGACCCGGTAACCCCGCGCAACATCCTTTCCGTCTACGGCGAAGGCTACAAAGGTCGTCGGCTGACCGGCCTCACCGTTCCTCTTCACAATCTTTCACAATGATTGACATGGATCTGACGACTGCCTTTCGGCGAAGCGCTAGGCTGGCCGCGAAAGAAAGTACATGAAAAGACTTTCATGGTTCTCTACGGCAGCCCCAGGTTCCGCTCCACGTCTCAGTGTCGGACCGCGATGTCGGCCCGCGAATCCTCGAGGGGCGGCTCGCGAGCGTCGGCAAGACCTCAGCTCTTCAGAGCTCATGTGCCATGATGCGATGCGAGGCGGGCGACCCCCCGGCCCGCCGCTGGGAGGTCGGTGAATAGACTCGGACTGATCCTGGGGGTGCCGCTGGTCTGCGCGGCAGTCCTGGCAGCGCAGAGCCCCCCTCCCTCCCGGCTCTTCCAGGACGCTATCCATCTCATGGAGACCAAGGGCGACTACCCGGCCGCGCTGCGTCTCTTCGAGCAGATCGCAAAGGGAAGCGACCGCAATCTGGCGGCGCGTTCCCTGCTGTATGCCGGCCTGTGCTACGAGAAGCTCGGCAAGCGGGAAGCGCGGAACGCCTACGAGCGCCTGATCCGGGACTTCGGCGACCAGGCCGACCTGATCACCGCCGCGCGCGCGCGGCTGGCCGCTCTGACTACCGCCGGAGGCTCTCCGGCCTCCCGGGGGATGGCAGCGCACCGGGTCCTGGCGGATTTCCCTGCATTCGGCGCGCTCTCCCACGACGGCCAGCGCCTGAGCTATCCGGACTGGGAGACGGGCAACCTCGCCCTCATCGATCTCGAAAGCAAGCAGAAGCGGAATCTCACCCGGAAGGGGACCTGGGACGATTCGGGCGAGCACGCCTACGGCTCCGCCCACTCGCCTGACGGCAAGGAGGTCGCGTACGTCTGGTGGAACGCCCAGGACATCCTTGAGCTGCGCGTCTCGGGTCTGGACGGAACGGGGCCCCGCGTCCTTAATCGAAATGCGGACCTTCGCCATATGGATGTAGTGGACTGGTCCTCCGACGGCCGCTCCATTCTCTGCACTTTCCACCTGTCGACCGGAAGCAGTCAGATCGCGCTGGTCTCCGTCGGGAACGGCGCCGCGCAGGTCTTGAAGACTTTCGACTGGCCGGGCCCGGGCAGATTGAGCCTCTCCCCCGATGGCCGCTACGTTGCGTACGACCTCCCTCAGCGAGACGGTTCTCTCGACCGCGATGTCTTTCTGCTGGCAGTGCGTGGCACTTACGAGGCTCTCCTCGTCGGGAATCCGGCCAACGATCTCAACCCGATTTGGACGCCGGACGGAAACCGGATCCTTTTCACGAGCGACCGCACCGGAACCTTCGGGATCTGGGTTCTCTCGGTCGCCGACGGGAATCCGCGGGGGGCCCCGGAACTGCTCCGGGCCGACATGGGGAAGACGTGGCCCGTGCGTTTCGCTCGTGGAGACTCCTTCTTCTACGGCCTTCAGACCACGATGGCGGACGTGTACGTCGCCGAGCTCGATCCGGAAACGGGCAAGGTCACGGCCCCACCCTCGCAGGCCAGCCGACGGCTCGTCGGAGCGAACCGGTGGCCCGAGTGGTCGCGTGACGGAAAGCTTCTGGCCTTCGTGTCGGACCAGCCGCCGGGTGGGCAGGCCCTGCCCTCGCTCTCCATCCTGTCGCTCGAGACGGGCAAGCAGGAGGAGCTGTACCCGCGCATGACGGATATCTCCCGGCTCCGCTGGTCGCCCGATGGGCGCTCGATCTTGGCCAGCGGCGGGGATGAGAGAGGCCGCGGCGGCTTGTACCGGATCGACGCGCAGACGGGCGACGTCAGCCCGGTCGTGCAGAGTGGAGGGCGGAGGTTTCCCTGGGAGTCCGCATGGTCTCCCGACGGAAGGACGGTCTACTACGAGATGGGCGCGGGGATCGTGGCGCGGGATCTCGGAACTGGTCAGGAACGGCAAATCCGCTCGGACGCCCGCCACTTCGCGCTTTCGCCGGATGGGCGCTTCCTGGCGGTCCCGCGGGAAGATCCCCCGACCAAGTCTGCAGTTCTGGAGATCGTCGCGCTCGACACCGGCCAGTCCCGCGAGCTTCTCAAGGTCCCCGACATCGCGATGTTCTACAAGGTGCTCTCCTGGAGCGCGGATGGCCGCTTCCTGTTCTTCTCGAAAGACGGGGGGCTCTGGCGAGTCGCCGTCGAGAACGGCGTGTCGGAAAAGCTCGGCATCACGATGGGGGGCCTCTTGCAGGTGCGGGTCCATCCCGACGGGCGAAGAATCGCCTTCTTCGCCTGGGAGTTCGGAGGGGAGTTGTGGGCGATGGAGCGATTTCTCCCGGCGCCGGAAGCGCGAGAGATCGCCCGGGAAAAGTAGTCCAGATGAATCTCGCGGGCGTTTCCCCATGCCGGGCCCGCCTCCAGCGGACTACTCCGGGAGGCGTCCTCAACGTTCCGACCCGCTCGGGGAGCAACGACCTCCACGCCGGCGTCTTCGGCGACTACAGAAACGACCCCTCTGATAGACTTCTCTCACTCGGAGCGAGACGGGTAATTGAGTTTCGCTCCCCTCCACGGTGTGTGGGGCCCTCGGTTTAGTCATGAAGGCCGGTCGTGCGTGGTTTCTCGCTTTTGGCCTCTTGGTGGTGGCTCGGCCGGGGCCTTCTCAAACGACGGGTTCGATCGAAGGGCGCGTTCTGGATGGGGAGTCGAATTCTCTGGCCGGCGCCCTGGTAACCGTCCGAAGCACGAGCCTGCAGGGAACTCGGACCGCCACGACCGACCGCGACGGGCGTTTTCTCATCCAGGGACTGCCCCCCGGCGACTACGCCGTTCGGGCGGAATCCGCTGGCCTTCGTCCCCTGGACCAGAGCGGGGTGCGCGTCGCGGTCGACCGAAGCTTGACTCTGGAGTTCCGTATGCTGCCGACGTTTCAGGAAGTGCTCGAGGTCACCGGCGCCCCACCGATCCTGGATGCCACGAGCACGACAGTCAGCACGATCCTCGATCGCAAGCTCGTGAAGGAGCTTCCGACCGCCCGAACGTTCCTGGATCTCTCTTACCTCGCTCCGGGAGTTATCGACAGCGGCTGGAATGGACAGCCGTCGATCAACGGGGCCTCGCTGGCGGAGAACCGCTACATCGTGGACGGTTTGGACGTCACGAATCCGACCACGGGCACTCTCGGGAGCACGCTTCCCGTGGACTTTGTCGAGGAGCTCGACGTCAAGACGGGAGGCTTCGGGCCGGAATACGGCGGTGCTCTCGGAGGAATCCTGAATGTCGTCACGAGGTCGGGGAGCAATGAGCTTCACGGGAGCGTATTCGGGTTCTACAAGGACGACAGCCTGACGTCGGATCCCCCCGCGAACGTCCGCAACGTGCGGTTGCTCGCGACACGCGACTACGAGGCCGGGGGCACGCTCGGAGGCCGGATTCTCCGGGACCGTCTCTGGTACTTCCTGGGAATCGATCCGACGTTCGGGCACCAGGACTGGACCACGCAGCAGGCGCTGAATGTGACGAACGAGCGCGACGTCTTCTATTACATGGCCAAACTGACCGGACAGCTGTTTCCGGGTCATCAGCTGGCGTTTTCGGCATTCGGAGACCCGACCGAGAACGTTGGGCACAACCTGGACGCCGCTGGGATCCTCCGGGACACCACGAAATCGAGGCAAAGCAACCTCGCCCTCTCCTATGACGGTGTTCCCGGCCGCGCGATCTGGCTCGAGGCGCTGGGGGGGCGTTACAAGCAGACGAGCACCACGGAGCCGGCGGCGGATGTCCCCCTCTACATCGACCAGACCGGAGGGCGTTTCGCCATCGCCGAGAACTGCGGCGACCCGGACCTCGTGGGCGACTTTGCCTTCTTCGCGCCGGGCTGTCTCGGCGGAACCTCGAGAGAAGACCACTTCCTCCTCTCCCGCGCGGAGGTCCGGGGGGCGGCAACCGCGCTCTGGGAGACTGGAAGCCTCGACCACGAGCTGAAAGCCGGAGGAGGCTGGCGCCGGTCGAAATACGAGACGACGCTGCACTTCCCGGCGCCTGTTCCGGGCCCCTTTCTGGACCGCGACGGAAATCTTCTGAACCCCAGGGGCCTGGCGAGTCAGACCTGGCAACTACTTCCTGAGGTGGTCTTCCTGATCGACTTTGACCTCGACTCGCATAGTGAGAGCGAAGAAATCGCGTTCTTCCTCCAGGATCGGATCCAGCTCGCCGGAAACCTCACGCTCGACCTCGGGATCCGGACCGACAACTTCGAGAGCACGGGGGACCGCACCGCCGAGGACCCGAGCCTGCGGCTGAAGTTCGGCTTCGGCCAGATGATCGGCCCCCGGGTCGGCGTCGCCTGGGACTTCAGCAGAAACGGCCGCTCGAGACTGTTCGCGCGCTTCGGGCGCTCCTTCGAGGCGGTGCCGCTGGCACTCAACTCCTTCGCCTTCGCGTACGACGAATCCTATCTCTACATCTTTGGATATCCGGAAGACGGTGGCCTGCCGAGCGTCACGAACCTGGGAGAATCATTCGGCGCCGTTCCAATCGGCGGGGGCGCCGAGTACGTCGATCCGGATCTCAAGCCGATGTACAGCGATCAGTACGCGCTGGGTGTCGAGTACCAGATCGGGTCCGAGATCTCCGTTGGCCTCACAGGAATCTACAACAGGATCGGAGACGTCTTCGACGACATGTCCGTCGACGGCGGCAGCACGTACTTCTTCGGGAACCCGGGGATCACGTATCGCGTCAATCCCGTGACCGGTGAAACCCTCGAAGAGCCCGTGGCCGTTCCCGAGGCTGTTCGCGAATACAGCGCCCTCCAGCTTACGCTCGGCAAGCGTCTCCAGGGGAACTGGCAGCTGTTCGGGAGCTATACCTATTCCCGGCTCGAGGGGAACTACCCTGGCACCGTCGATGAGAGTTTGCGGTTCATCAACCCGAACCTGTCAGGCGCGTTCGACCGCCTCGACAGGCTGGAGAACACGACCGGCCTCCTGCCCAACGACCGGCCGCACCAGGCCAAACTCTACGGTTCCTATCACTGGAACTTCGGCCTCACTTCCGGACTCGTCGCCCGGTACCTGAGCGGCACCCCCATCAGCAAGAAGGGAGCGTATCCGGGGTTCGGCGGACAGGGCGGACGATTCATCACGGAGCGAGGCTCGGCCGGCCGGACACCGGACCTCTTCAACCTGGACCTTCACATCGCGTACGCGCTGACGTTGGGCGGGACGATCTCCGTGAGCCTCTTCGGCGACCTCTTCAACGTCACCGACGCTCAGGACGCCGTCACCGTGGACCAGGTCTGGACGCGCGCTCGAGCCGAGAGCTCCCCAGACCCCAACGAGTGCGGCGGCCCGGGCACGGGCGAGGGCACAGCCTGCCCGGACGGCAACCCGAACTGGGGCGGGCCTCTGACGTTTCAGGACCCGCGGACGCTGAGGCTGGGGATCCGGCTGAGCTGGTAGGACGCCCTCACCGCTTCTGCGCCGCCGGCTTTCCGGAGGCCGGCGGTTGAACTGAACTCAGCCGACCCCCGCGCGGGTCGGCGAGTTCGACACCGAAGGCTTGAGCAAAGGTGTCCTCCGGGTGCCCCTCCGAGTCTCCGCAACGCGCTCAAGATAGTTGACGGCCCTTCCGGCCGCAGCGACCCCTCAGACGAGCAACGCCGGAGCCTTCACAATGTTTGACAAAGGTTCACTCGGATCTGACAACTCGGCCTCCCGGGCGAATCAAGCTTGTCGGCAACGAAAGGAGGGGAGGGATGCCAGAGCGTTTGACGGTCGGCAAAATCCAGGAGTCTTCCGGTATTCACGAGGCGAGAGGCATGCGAGCAAAGGGAGAAAGACGATGAACTTGATCAAGAACCTCGGAAAGCCCGTCATTCGAGCGTGCGTCGTGATCGGTCTCTTCACCGTGTCGATCGGCGCCTTACCGCGCCAGGTTTTTGGGCAAACGCCCGCCCAAGCGACATTCGCGGACTCGGCCGGAGACAGGATTCGAAGCGATGGCCTGGGGACCTACGCGGATGATGCACTGGATTCGAACTCCTGCGTCCGGTCCTGGGTCACTACCAACCGTCCGGGTAAGGCTTTCATGCGAACCGGTCAGCATCCGGATTTTTGCAGCCGCCCGACGGCTCCCGAGAGAGAATTGGTGCTCGATTTCAGCGCTCCCGTCGCCGGTTTCCCGTCACCCTGCCTCTATGCAACGGGGACCGAAGTTCTCGACGCTTGCGGCATCAACAGCGTTCGCGATGTCCGGATCGTCGCGGAAAACCCGAATCCCTTCTACAGCGGGACGACGGCGAGTGATGTCAACCTCCTCTTCAACCTCCTGGATTCCTTTCCCAACAATACGTTCGATTTCACCCTCGAGTTCGATGATCTCGTGCCGGTCCCGCCGAGCCTCCAGGTGCCGGGGGAAGTGTCACGCACCGTCAGGGCCGGGCCGGCGGCAACCGCGACGCTCTACCGGTATGACCGCACGAATCCCAAGAAGCCGAAGAAACTCTTCGTGGCCACCTACTACATGCCTTTCGCCGCAACCTACACGTTTTTTCAATGAAACCGAGCGGAGTGCGGACTCGCTTGATCGGTGAGTGAGGTCCTTGCGGGCGCGCATTCGGCTGCGGGTTGATGAGCCCGCGGGACGAAGTCAGCAGCGTGTCGAGAAACCAGACCGGAGGCGGAAATGAACATCCCCGGGCTTCGTCGATTCCTCACGGGGTCTTCGGATCGGTCGCAAAGGGCGCATTCGGGGAGCCACTCGGGCTCCTCATCTCGTGACGCGGCTTTCGAGCGGAGGACGAAAGTCGCCCTGCGGACCACGATGGTTCTCGCATCGGTCTTCGCGTCGCTCGCGACGATTGAGGCCATGGCTCAGATCCCAGGTCTCGTCCACTACTACCCGGGCGACGTCGACGGAAGCGACGCTGTGGGGACAAACCCGGGGACCCTCGAGAACGGAGCGACCGCGGGGACTCCCGGGAGGGTGGGAGGCGCCTTCTTTTTCGACGGGATCGACGACGGCGTGAACTTGGGAGACGTACCGGACCTCGACTATTCGGCGACGAGCAGCTTCACCTGGGAAGCATGGGTCAAGAGCTCAGGCCCGGGCACGCAGCCCTTCCAGTTCGTCTTCAACGCCAACTACGACTGCACTCTCTCAACCCTTGGATCCTTAGCAGTCGGTGATAGCACGAGCACCCCCGAGAATTACGGAGGAACTCTGAGGTGCACCACTGACAACCGTGGCAAGACTGGCTGGTTCGTTCGCTGGGATCCGGCCGATGAGTGCATCGTCATCTCGCATCCGGCGGACTTCACCTACACCTTCACTGCAGGAGTTGGATGTTCGACCGACGTTTCAAAGATCGTCAATGGGACGGTACAGGCACCTCTGGGGGCGTACGACGTTCCGTTCCAAGTCGTTGCCACCGAGATTCCTTGAACGAGGTCGCTCTTGGCGCCCGTTGTCTTCTTGGCGGTGCCACAGGTCGTGGCGTGGAGCCGTCCTGTGTCGGGCGCTCCACGCCACCGTTTCCGCCGGCTCTCGACCCCGAGGGGCCCAGCGAAGCACCCCAAAACGCGCCATCGGCCCCCTGGTTCATCTTGACGCTTGCACGCCGAAAGGGGCGCACATGAGGCTGCGATTGCTCAATTTGCAAAGCAGCGTGTCAGCACGACGTACCCGAAGGAACCCAAATGTTTCTAGAGGATTAGGAGGCGGGCCGTTACCTCGCGCCGTTCAACCGTCAGCCTTCGCAGACCGAGCCGTCCGCGCGCCGGCTAGATAAGGAGTTCGTTGACGCTCGTCGCTGGCGCGCGGTTGGGTCCTTACGAGGTGCTCGGCCCCCTCGGTGCGGGTGGAATGGGCGAGGTGTACCGGGCGCGTGACACGCGGCTGTCGCGCGAGGTGGCGATCAAGGTGTTGCCGGCGGAGTTGTCCTCGGACGTGTCACGCCTCAAGCGTTTCGAGAACGAGGCGCGGTCGGCGTCGGGTCTGAATCACCCCAACATCGTGACGGTGTACGACATCGGCTCTGAAAACGGGCTGTTGTACATCGGGATGGAGCGCGTGGCGGGGGAGACGTTGAGGAAGCTGCTGCTTAACGGCGCGCTTCCCGTCAAGAGGCTGCTTGGGGTGGCAACACAGATCGCCGAGGGACTGGCCAAGGCGCACGAGGCGGGGATCGTGCACCGGGACCTGAAGCCCGAGAACCTGATGGTGACGAAGGACGGGCTGGTCAAGATCCTGGACTTCGGCCTGGCCAAGCCGGCGCACGTGGGGTCGGGCAGCGACGAGGGATCACGCCTGCCGACGGAGACGGGATCGAGCCCGGGGATGATCGTGGGAACGGTCGGGTACATGTCGCCGGAGCAGGCGAGCAGGGAGGCGATCGACTTTCGGTCGGACCAGTTCGCCTTCGGATCGATCGTCTACGAGATGGCGACGGGCGAGCGTGCATTCCATAAAAGGACCGGGGTCGACACACTCTCGGCGATTCTCAACGAGGAGCCGCAGCCGATTGCCTCTGCCAGTCCGCAGACTCCCGCCTCACTGCGCTGGATCGTGGAGCGTTGCCTTGCAAAGGACCCGGACGAGCGGTACGCGTCGACGAAAGACCTCGCGCGGGAGCTCGCGACGGTGCGCGACCATCTCTCGGAGGCGACCTCGGGTGCGATAGCGGCGGCGCCGGCGGCGCGCAAGCGCCTGTGGCCGTGGCTGGTCGCCGCCGTTGTCGCCGCGTGCCTGGCCGGGGCCGCCTATCGGGTGGGCGGGAAGAAGGACGATCGGCCACCCCCGTCCTTTCAGCAGCTGACCTTCCGCCGTGGCTCCGTCTACTCGGCGCGCTTCGGTACCGACGGGTCGACCATCCTCTACACGGCGGCCTGGGATGGCAAGCCGATGGAGATCTTCGTCGGCCGGATCCAGAGCGCAGACGCGCGCCCGTTCGGCCTCGTCGGCGCTGAGCTGCTTTCGATCTCGCCATCCGGGGAGATGGCGGTCTCATTGAGCCGCATCCCGGGGCCCATCACGGGCCCCGTCCGCCGACAAGGCACGCTCGCTCGACTCTGGATCGGCGGCTCAACGGCGCCGCGTGAGGTGCTCGAGAAGGTCGAATGGGCGGACTGGGCGCCGGATGGGAAAAGCCTCGCAGTCATTCGGGAGGAGAAGCTCGAGTATCCACTCGGCAAGGTGCTCTACGAGGTTCCGACCGACGGCTGGCTCAGCGACCCTCGCGTCTCGCCCGACGGAGAATCCGTGGCCCTCATCCACCATCCGGCCACCGCGGCCGACGAAGGATCTGTTTTCCTCGTGGATCGCTCCGGAGCAAAAACGAAGCTCGCGGGGCCGTTCTATTCGGCCCGGGGGCTTGCGTGGGGTCCGGACGGCGATGTGTGGTTCACGGCCGCGGAAGTGGGCACCGTCGGTCGGGCCCTCTACTCCGCCAAGCGGACCGGAGGTGCGAGGCTGCGCTCGCGCATCGCAGGCTCCATGACGCTCCTGGACATCTCGCCGCTGGGAAGGATGCTCGTGTCGCGGGAGATCGGTCGAACCGAGATCGGTACGCTGGCAGCCGGCGAATCGAGGGAACGCGAGCTAACGTGGCTCGACTGGTCCGCACCGGGCAACATTTCTCCCGACGGCCGGGTGGTTCTCTTCTCAGGTCCTTCGGGCGACCTCGATCGTCGAGGCGGTGACGAGCCTGACTACTTTGTGTACTTGCGCAAGACCGACGGATCGCCCCCGACGCGCCTCGGAGGGGGGCTCGCAGCGGCACTCTCGCCGGACGGAAAAGTCGCTCTCGCGGTGACAAAGGCTTCGGCTGCCGATTCCGATCCGGACCTGATCGTTTACCAGACCGGAGCGGGTGAGGCGCGGCACCTTCCGAAGACCCGGCTCGTTTTCTGGGGCATCAACCGCAACTGCTTTCTTCCCGACGGCAAGCGGTTCGTGGTCACGGCGGCGGAAGAGGGCCGCGAGAAGCCGCGGGTCTGGTTGCGCGACATCGACGGAGGCAAGCCCATCCCTCTGACGCCCGAAGGGTACGGAGGAGGCATTGTCTCGCTCGATGGCAAGTCGGTGCTCGTCAATGACTTGAGCTTTAAGTCGCCCGGCAGCAAGTACTACCTCTGCTCGATTCCCGGCGGGAAGCTTCGGGAGATCAAAGGCTTGGAACCCACTGACCGTGTCTACCAGGTCAGCGCCGACGGCCGTTCGCTCTACGTAGCCGGATCCAAGGAGATTCCCCGCAAGGTCTATCGCTTCGACCTTGCGACGGGGCGAAAGGCTCTGTGGAGGACAGTCATGCCTGCCGATCTGGCGGGCGTGTCGGAGCTGAACGTTTTCCCGGCGCCGAGCGGCGACTCGTACCTCTACTCATACACTCGATCGCTGTCAGACCTGTATCTGATCGAGGGGCTCCGGTGATGCTTTCCGCAGGTTCGCGCTAAATCCGTCCTCACGTGATTGGTGTCTCGAGCGTCACCCCCGCTCGAGCATTCGCCGGAACGTAGAGAAGAACAGGGGCTCATTGGTCCGGTTCCTCCCGTAAGTGGCTCTACAACCGCGCCTGCGCGACGGAACCAGTCAACTCGATACTGACAAAACAGGGCCTTCATCCGACGCCCGCGTCGGATGCGAGGGAGCGCGCGGCCGCTGCCGGCGGAACGGCCGAGCTTCCGGCAGCGTCTCGAGCCGCCGCGCGAGATCCTCGAGGCTCGCCAGGCTGTGGACCGGTAGGAAGTCGTCGACGTAGGGAAGGGCGGCGCGGATGCCGCGGGTCAGCGGCTCGTACTCGGAGGAGCCGAGCAGGGGATTGAGCCAGATGACGCGATGGGCGCTTCGCTGCAGGCGCGCCATCTCGGCCGCGAGGAGCTCGGGTTCGCCGCGGTCCCAGCCGTCGCTGATCAGGAGCACGGCGGCGCCCCGGCCGAGCACCCGCCTTCCCCAGCGGAAGTTGAACTCGTGGAGCGCCTCGCCGATGCGGGTTCCGCCCGACCAGTCGGGAACGGCGCCGGCGACGTCCGCGAGGGCCTCCTCGGGGGCCTTGCCCGAGATCTCGCGCGTGATCCGCGTCAGACGCGTGCCGAAGAGAAAGGTCTCGGTACGCCCTTCGAGCCCCTCCGAAAGCGCGTGGAGGAAGAGCAGCAGCAGGCGCGTATAGCGCTCCATCGAGCCGCTGATGTCGGCGAGCACCACGAGGGGACGGGCCCGGGAGCTGGGCTCGCGCCGCGCCCACTCGAGCACCTCGCCCCCGTAGCGGAGGCTTCTCCGCAGGGTGCGCCGCAGGTCGAGGGTGCGGCCCTCGCCGCTGCGGAGCCGGCGCGTGCGCGCCCGTGAGAGCCTCCACGCGAGGCCTCGGATCGCGCGGCGCACCTCGTCGAGCTCCCCGGCGGTGAGCTCGCCGAAGTCCTTGTGGCGCAGGAGCTCCTGCGCGCTGTACGTCAGCGTCACCTGAAGCCGCGGCGGCTCGTCCTCCCGGGGCTTCTCGCCGCCGTCGCGGTGCGACGGGCCCTGAGACGCCTCGGGAGCGAACGCGGGGCGCCGAAACCTCCGCCGTTCGCCGATCGAGCGCAGGTCCATCGTGGTCTCGCCGTCCGGGGGCTTTCGCCAGAAGGCCTCGAAGGCCTCCTCGAAGAGCGGGATCTCGTCTTTCCGGCGGACGAGCAGCGCGCGTGCCGCGTGCCGGACGTCTCCCTTCGACCCGATCGGGACGAGGCCGAGCGCCCGGACGAGGTCCGTCATGCGGTCCGGACCGGCGTCGAGCCCGAGGCCCCGCAGCACGCGCCCGAAGAGAAGGACGTTGCCGAAGAGCTGGCCGGTCATCCGGCGGCCCGGGCGCGGTCGAGCATCATTTGCGCGGCCTCGCCGCGAACTTTCTCGATGTCGTCCTGGTACTTCAGCAGGATGCCGAGCGTGTCGGCGACGATCCCGGGCTCGAGCGCCTTGCGGTCGAGGGCGACGAGGGCCGCGGCCCAATCGAGCGTCTCGGCCACGCCGGGCAGCTTGTAGAGTTCCGCGCGGCGAAGCTCCTGGACGAAGCGGGCCACCTCGCGCGCGAGCGACGCCGGTGCATCCGGGACCTTTGCCCGCACGATCGCGAGCTCCTCTTCGAAGGAGGGGTAGTCGATCCAGCAGTAGAGGCAGCGTCGCTTCAAGGCGTCGTGCACCTCGCGGGTGCGGTTGGAGGTGATGACGACGACGGGAGGGTGCGCCGCCCTGATCGTGCCGATCTCCGGGATCGTGATCTGGAAGTCCGAGAGGATCTCGAGCAGGTATGCCTCGAACTCCGCGTCCGCGCGGTCGACCTCGTCGACCAGCAGAACGGGAGCCTTTCGCCGGGCGGGATCGATTGCCTGAAGGAGCGGTCGCTGCTCCATGAAGTCCAAAGAGAAGAGGTCTCGCTCCGCCGGCGCCTCGTCGCGGGACTCCAGCAGCCGGATGTGCATCATCTGCCGCGCGTAGTTCCACTCGTAGACGGCGTGGTGGACGTCGAGCCCCTCGTAGCACTGAAGGCGGATCAGGTCGGTGTCGAGGATGTCTGCCAGGACCTTGGCGACCTCGGTCTTTCCGGTCCCCGCCTCGCCTTCGAGAAACAGCGGGCGGCCGAGCTTCAACGACAGAAAGATCGCCGTCGCGAGGCCACGAGACGCGAAGTACCGCTTCGCTCGCAACGCCGCGCCCAGCGCGTCGATGGAGGCGAAGGGGCCCGCGTCAGGCCCGAGCGCGCTCGACTGCCGCCGTGAGGGCACGCCTGGCCAGGACTGTCGCGAGGTGGACGCGGAATTCCCCCGACGCATAGTGATCGCCGAGGGGGTCTTCGATCGATTCTGCGACTTTCGCCGCGGCCCGGGAGATCGCCGCCGCGTCGGCCGCCTGGCCGGTCAGGGCGGCTTCGGCGGCCGCCGCCCGCACGGGGTTGGGCGTGGTGCCGCCGACGACGAGCGAGACGCGGGCGCACTTGCCGTTCTTGACGTCGACCACCGCCGCGACTCCGGCGACCGCAAATCGCGAGGCCGGGTGCGGGTGCTTCTGGTACGACCCGCCCGAGCCCCGGCCGTACGTCGGGACGAGGATCGCGGTCAGGATCTCGCCGGGCTTGAGGGCCGTCGTGAAGAGGTCCAGGAAAAACTTGTCGGCGCCGATCTTCCGTTCCCCCTTCGGCCCCTTCGCGACGAACGTCGCACCGAGGGCGATGAGGACGGTTGGAAAGTCCGCCGCGGGGTCCGCGTGGGCCGCCGACCCGCCGATGGTCCCGCGGTTGCGCACCTGGATGTCGCCGATCTGGGCCGCCGCCTCGGCCAGGACCGGGCAGGACCTGCGCACCATGGCCGACGCCGCGATCTCCGCGTGCGTGGTCGTCGCGCCGATCCGGAGCGCCTTGCCCTGCGCCTTGATCCCGGAGAGCCCCTTGATCGCGCCGATGTCCACGAGGGCCGTCGGGTTGGCGAGGCGGAACTTCATGGCGGGGAGCAAGCTGTGCCCGCCGGCGAGGACGCGCGCGTCCTTGTGCTTCTTGAGAAGCTGCGAGGCCTCGGCGACCGTCTTCGGGCGGAAGTACTGGAAGCTCGAGGAGTACATCGCTACCTCCGGGCGCCCTGGAGCGCGCGCCACACCTTCTCGGGCGTCAGCGGCATGTCGAGCTTTCCGACCCCGAACGGCGCCAGCGCGTCCATGACCGCGTTGTAGACCGCCGGAGTCGAGGCGATCGTGCCGGTTTCCCCGATGCCCTTGACGCCGAGCGGGTTGACGTTGGTCGGCGTCTCGGTCATGCCGAGCTCCAGGTTCGGGAAATCCGCGGCCTTCGGCAGCGCGTAGTCCATCATCGAGCCCGTCACGAGCTGGCCGCTTTCGTCGTATGCCGCGCCCTCCCACAGCGCCTGGCCCACGCCCTGCACCACGCCGCCGTGGATCTGACCGTCCACAATCATCGGGTTGATGACGCGGCCGCAGTCGTCGACCGCGACATAGCGCTCGAGCTTGATCTCTCCGGTCTCCGTGTCGACGCGCACGACCGCGATGTGCGACCCGAAGGGGTAGACGAAGTTGGGCGGGTCGAAGAAGGCAGAGGCCTCCAGGCCCGGCTCCAGCCCCTTGGGGTAGTTCCAGGCGACGTTGGCCATGAGCGCCACGTCCTGGATCGTCTTGAATTTCGACGGCGATCCCTTCACGAAGAACTTGCCGTCGTCGTACTCGATGTCCTCGACGGCCGCCTCGAGGAGGTGCGCCGTCACGATCTTCGACTTCTCTCGGATCTTGACGATCGCGCCCATGAGCGCGCCGCTGCCGACCGGCGTCGAGCGGCTCCCGTAGGAGCCCCAGCCCATGGGCGTGCGCGCCGTGTCGCCGTGGGTGACCTCGACGTCGTCGACCGAAACGCCGAGCTCGCTCGCCACGATCTGGGCGAACGTCGTCTCTTCGCCCTGCCCGTGCGGGGAGATGCCGACTAAGACGTTGACCTTGCCGGAAGGGTGGAAGCGCACGATCGCGCTCTCCCAAAGGCCGCCGCCGAAGCCGACGGCGCCGGCGACCTGGGAGGGCCCGAGGCCGCAGATCTCGGCGTACGTGCAGAAGCCGATCCCGATGTGCTCGCCCTTCTTGCGCAGGTCCGCCTGCTTCTTCCGAAGGCCGGCGTAGTCGAGCATCTTGAGCGCCTTCTCGAACGCGGCGATGTAGTTGCCCGAGTCGTACGTCAGTCCGGTCGCGACGGTGTGGCCGTCCGTGAAGGGCGGGATGAAGTTCTTCTTGCGGATGTCGACGGGGTCCATCTTCAGCTTCCGGGCCACGAGCTCGACGAGGCGCTCGACCATGAAGGTGGCCTCGGGCCGCCCCGCTCCCCGGTACGCGTCCGTCGGCGTCGTGTTCGTGAAGACACCGTAGACGTCCTCGTGGATGTTCTTGATGTCGTAGGCCCCGGAGAGCATCAGCCCGTGGAGGATCGTCGGGATGCCGGTCGAGGCCGTCGAAAGGTACGCGCCCAGGTTCGCCCAGACCTTCGCCCGCAGCGCGAGGATGGTGCCGTCCTTCTTCGCCGCCATCTCCACGTCCTGGATGTGGTCGCGGCCGTGGATCGTGGCGCGAAAGTTCTCGCTGCGCGTCTCGGTCCACTTGACGGGGACGCCGCACATCTTCGACGCGAAGATGACCATCGAGTCTTCGGGGTAGTGGGGGATCTTGCTGCCGAACCCGCCGCCGACCTCGGGTGCGATGACGCGGATCTTCTGCTCCGGGATGCCGGTGTCGAGCGACAGGAGGAATCGGACGATGTGCGGGTTCTGCGAAGTCACCCAGAGCGTGACCTCGTTCATCGCGGAGGAGTACTGCGCCAGGGCCGCCCGCGGCTCGATCGCGTTCGGGATCAGGCGCTGGTTGAGGATCCGCTCCTTGACGACGACGTCGGCCGACTTGAAAGCCGCTTCGACGTCGCCGCCCGAGACCTTCCAGTGGAAGCACACGTTGTTCGCCGCTTCGGGGTGGAGCTGGGGCTGGCCCTTCTGCGTCGCCTTCTCGGCGTCGGCCACGTGCGGCAGCGGCTCGTAGTCCACCTCGACCGCGTCGGCCGCGTCCCGGGCCAGATAGCGGTCCCGCGCGACGACGATCGCCACGGCGTTGCCGGCATAGCGCACGGTGTCGATCGCGATCGGGGGATACGCGGGGGTCTTCGTGTCGGAGCCGGGGACGACCCAGGCGCACGGGATTGCGCCGAAGCCGGCGTCCTTCATCTGCTGGCCGGTGAAGACTCCGAGGACGCCGTCCATGGCGGCGGCCTTCTTCGTGCGGAGGCGCAAGACCTTCGCGTGCGCGTACGGCGATCGCACGACCGTCATATACGCCATGCCGGGGAGAACGAAGTCGTCCGTGTACTTGGCCTGGCCGGTGATCAGGCGCGGGTCCTCGCGGCGCTTGATGGCGGATCCGAAAATGCGCGATGCCATGGCCGCCTCCTCTTCCCTAAGCCTTCGCCATGCGCGTCGCGGCTTCCTTCACCGCTGCGACGATGTTCTGGTAGCCGGTGCAGCGGCAGAGGTTGCCCTCGAGGCCGTGGCGGATCTCGGCTTCCGACGGTCTCGGGTTCTTCTCGAGGAGGTTGCAGGCGGTCAGAATCATGCCCGGGGTGCAGAACCCGCACTGCAGGCCGTGCTTCTCCCAGAAGGCGTCCTGGAGCGGGTGGAGCTTGCCGTCGACCGCGAGGCCCTCGATCGTCGTGACCTTCGCGCCGTCGGCCTGGACCGCGAGCACCGTGCAGGATTTCACCGCCTTGCCGTCCATCAGCACCGTGCAGGAGCCGCACTGACTCGTGTCGCAGCCGACGTTCGTGCCGGTTAAGCCGAGGGTGTCGCGGAGGTAGAGGACGAGAAGGAGGCGCGCCTGGACGTCGTGTTTTCTCCTGGCGCCGTTGACGGTGATGGAGACGGGATACGGCATGGAGCCTCCCGCGAAAATCGGCGGGAGTCTATCACCCGGTCACGCGCTCTTCTCGATCTCCGCGCGCACGGAATCGAAGAAGGCGGCGGTGAGCTTCTTCGTCACGCCGCCCATGAGCCGCGCCGCGAGGCTCGCGACGGTCCCGACCACGTCGACGTCGGCTGTCCAGGCGAGATCGGTCCCGCCGTCCTGACCGTCGGTCAGCGTCATCGACGTCTTTGCGTCGACGGCGCTGCCGGGGGCCGTGCCGTGCGCCTTCATGCGCGCCTGGTTGGGGGGATCCAGCTCCACCCACTCCACGTCGTTGACGAAGCGCAGCTTGACGGAGCCGAAGCCGATGGAGGTCGTGGCGCGGAACTTCTTTCCGGGCTCGACGATCTCAAGCTTCTCGAGGCCCGGCGCGCTTCTGGACACCTTCTTCGGGTCGGTCAGGTAGTCCCAAACCTTCTCGCGAGACGCCTGGATAGACACCTTGCCTTCGAAATGCACGGATCAGGTCTCCGTGGCGGGTTCGTCGGCGGCAAAGTCCGAAGAATGAAGACCTGACCCCATCAATACGCGGCGAGCGCCCGGGCCGCCCGGCAGACCTTCTCGGAATTGGGGAGGAAGAACTCCTCGAGCGGCGGGGAATACGGCACCGGGGTGTCGGGGGCGGTGACGCGGAGGAGCGGCCCGTCGAGGTACTCGAAGCAGCGCTCCGAGAGGACCGCGGCGATCTCCGCGCCGATGCCGCCGGTGCGCGTGGCTTCGTGAAGCAGGATCGCCTTGTTGGTCTTCGCCACCGACTCGAGCACCGTCTCCTCGTCCATCGGGAAGAGCGTGCGCAGGTCGACGACCTCCGCGTCGATGCCCTCGGCCTCGAGGGTCCTGGCGGCTTCGAGCGCCGTCCACACCATCGCTCCGTACGTGATGATCGACAGATCGCGGCCCGGGCGCCGCACCGTCGCCTTTCCGATCGGGACGATGTACTCCTCCGACGGCAGCTCCTCCTTGATCCTTCGATACAGGAACTTGTGCTCGAAGAAGAGCACGGGATCGTCGTCGCGGATCGCCGCTTTGATGAGCCCCTTGGCGTCGTAGGCGGTCGCTGGCTGCACGATCTTGAGGCCGGGAGTGTGCGCGAAGTAGGCCTCGGGGTTCTGCGAGTGAAACGGCCCCCCGTGGACCCCGCCCCCCGACGGCCCGCGGATCACGAGCGGCACGCCGACCCCGGTGCGGTAGCGCGACTTGGCCGCGAAGTTCGTGATCATGTCGAAGGCGCAGGAGATGAAGTCAATGAACTGCATCTCCGCGACGGGGCGCATCCCCATCATGGCGGCGCCGACGGCCGCGCCGACGATGGCCGTTTCGGCGATCGGCGTGTCGATGACGCGCTCCTCGCCGAACTCCTGAATCAGCCCGTCGGTGACCTTGAAGGCGCCGCCGTAGACGCCGATGTCCTCGCCGATGAGGAACACCCGCTCATCGCGCGCCATCTCTTCCCGGATGCCCTCGCGGATGGCGTCGACGTACGTGGTCTGTCCCTTCCCGGCCGGCGCGCCAGGGTCCGGGCCTCCGAGGTGCGGCGCGCCGCCGCTCACGAACGCTTCCGCACGATCGCCTCCTCGACCTCCATCAAGGGGGCGTAGACGTTGAGCAGGGCGTCCTCCGGCGACGGCATGGGGCTTTTCTCGGCGGCCTCGACCTCCCGGTCCACGTTTTCGGCGACCGCCCGGTCGATCGACGCGAGCTCTTCGGCCGTGGCGGCTGAGGACGCGATGAGGGTGCTCGCGCATCTCTCGATCGGGTCCTTCCGGCGCCACTCCTCCAGCTCTTCTTTGGGAACGTAGGACTGCCCGTCGTGCTCCGCGTGGCCCTTCATCCGGTAGGTGAGCGATTCAATGAGGGTCGGGCCGCCTCCGGCGCGCGCCCGGTCCACGGCGCGGCGCGCGACGTCGTAGACGGCGAACACGTCGTTGCCGTCCACCTGCTCGCCGGGGATACCGTACGCGGCGGCCTTGACGACGAGCGTCGCGGAGGCCGTCTGCTTCTTGAAGGGCGTCGAGTAGGCCCAGCCGTTGTTCTCCGCGACGACAACGAGGGGCAACCTCTGGACGGCCGCGAAGTTCAGCCCCTCGTGGAAGGCGCCGGTGGAGGTTCCGCCGTCGCCGATCCAGGTCATCGTCACGAGATCCTTCTTCTGCATCCGGCCGGCGAGGGCGATCCCCGCCATCACGGGGATCAGGGCCCCGAGCATCGAGATGGGCGAGATGACACCCCGCTCGGGCTTGCCGAAGTGCAGGTTGCAGTCCTTGCCGCCGGAGGGCGAGGTGGCGCGGGCCATGTACTGCGTCATCACGTCCCGCGGCGAGTAACCCATGACCAAAATGGCGCCGAGGTTGCGGATCAGCGGGCCGACGATGTCGCCCTTCTGCAGCGCATACGCGGTGCCCACCGACGTCGCTTCCTGACCGAGCGAGCGGTAGAGGCCGCCGACGACCTTCCCCTGGCGGTAGAGGTTCACCAGTCGCTCCTCGACGACGCGGTTCAGTCGCATGTAGCGATACAGCTCGAGCTTCTGTTCGCGTGTCAGGTCGGCCACGGCGTCTCCCTTGCAAGGATTATACGAGGAGCCCGGGCGCAGGCGGCCGCGGACGCATATCATCGGATCTCATGGAACCTTCGGTCTCCGTCGTCATCGCTTCCGACCGGGTCAACACGCTCCTACCGGAGTGCCTGCGGTCGCTCGATGCGCAGACCGACCCGCCGCCCTTCGAGGCGCTCGTGGCCTCGCGGGAGGACCCGAAGGCGTACGGCCTGCGTTTCCCCGTGCGGTGGGTGCGGGTCGAATCGCGCAACCCCGCCCGCAGGCGCAACCGGGCGGCGGGGGAGGCGCGCGCACCCGTTCTCGCCTTCCTGGACGACGACGCGACGGCGGAGCCGGAGTGGCTCGCTGCGGGCGCCCGGGCGTGCGCGTCGGCGGAGATCGTGGGGGGGCCGGACCCCGGTCCGGGCGGCGCGCCGTATGCGGAGCGGCTCTCGAATCTCCTCCTCGCGACTCCGTGGATCGGCAGCGGCGTTCCCGCGCACGAGTGGAACCCTCGCGGTGGACCCGTCCGCTCGCCCCACGACGTGGCGCTGTGCAACCTGTTCGTGCGCCGCGAGACTTTCCGGAGACTCTCCGGATTCGACGAGGGCTTCGGATACATCGGCGAGGACACCGACTTCGTGCGCCGCGCGCTCGAGGGCGGTGCGCGCGTGGTGCTTGACCCTGTCGTCCGCGTGCGCCATCGCCGGCGCAGCTTCCCCGGCCCGTATGTGGCGCAACGCTGGCGCTATCGGGTCAAGACGGGCCGGCTGCTCGTCGAGCGCCCGGGCCTCCATGCGCGGGGGCGCGTCGCCGCGTTTCTCGCCGCGGGCTTCGCGGGCTCGGCCGGCGCGGCGGTCTTCGGCGCCCGGTTCCTCCTTCCGGCGGCCGCGCTCTACGCGCTCTTGACCGGCGCTCTCTCGTTCCCGCTGTGGCGGCGAGACGCCGCCCTCCTGCCCGCCGTGCCGTTCGCGTTCGCAGTCCACCACCTGACGTATTTCGCGGGCCTCGTCGCCGGCATCGCCCGCGGCGTGGTCGCGGTGGCCGCCCGATGAACAACCTCGAGCTCGCCGCGCACTGGCTCCGGGGGCGCGAAACCCTGCCGCGCTATCTCATCCTCGGGATGACGAACCTGTGCAACTCGAAGTGCGTGACCTGTTTCTATTGGGACCACCTCAACGTGAACCGGCATCTCGAGATGCAGCTCGAGGAGTACGACCGCGCCCTCGCCGACCTGGGATCCCTCTACTCGGTGGTGCTCACGGGGGGCGAGCCGACCCTGAACCGGGAGCTTCCCGACATCACCCGGATCCTCTACCGGCGCCACGACGCGTCGAACGTCACGATGCCGACGAACTCGCTGATCCCCGAGCAGGTCGAGGCGATCGTGGCCCGCGTGCTCGAGTCCCGGAAGGACGACCGCCAGACCTTCACCGTCGGCCTGTCGCTCGATCACCTGGGCGAGAGGCACGACGTGATCCGCGGGGCTCCGGGCAACTTCGTCAAGCTCGAGGAGACGTACCGGAGGCTGGCGGCGCTGAAGCGGAAGTCCCGCGGTTTCACGCTGAATGTGCAGACCGTGCTCGCCTCGTTCAACAAGGACGACCTGGCGGAGATCACGGGATGGGTCGCGGCGAACCTGCCCGAGATCAACTTCCACTCGTTCGAGCTCCTGAGGCCGCCGTTTCCAGACCCCTCGATCCGCGCGTTGACGCCTGCCGAGTACGCCGTGGCGCTGCGGTTCCTGCGGCCCTACTGGGCGCGCTTCGGCAACTACAACCCGATCCTCCGGAACCTCAAGGTCGGGGCCCGCACGGCCGAGCTCGAGACGCTCGAGCAGGAGCGGATGGTCTATCCCTGTTACGCGGGCACCATCTCCGGCGTGCTCAATCCCGAGGGCACTGTCTCGCTCTGCGAGGTGCAGTGGGAGATCGGCAACATCCGCGACTTCGGCTACTCGTTCAAGAAGGCCTGGTTCTCCGAGAAGGCCGTGGAGATGCGCCGGAGGATCGCGCGCCGCGAGTGCTGGTGCACGCATTCCTGCTTCATGACCTCGTCGCTGCCGTTCTCGTTGAGCGGTGCGGCGCACCTGGCGAAGTCGGCGCTGCTGCCGGGGCGCTGAGAGGAGGCTTCGATGCGTGGCGGTGCCGCGGTTTCGAGGCGGAGGCTTCTGGGCCTGGCCGGGGCGGCCGGGCTCCTGGGCGTTCGCGGCATTTCCGCCGGAGCGGGCCCGGCGGGATCGGCGAAACTCGTGCGCACGGACGTCGACGGCCTCGGCCTGACTCCGGCGGAATTCGCGGACCTGCTCAAGAAGCTCTCCGGCGGTCTCGAGCCCGACGAGTACTCCCTCGGCGGAGAGGTCGAGGCGCTGGAGACGCTCTTCGCGCGGCTCCTCGCCAAGGAGCAGGCGGTGTTCCTTCCGAGCGGGACGCTCGCCAACCATGTCGCCGTCCGCAAGCTCGCGCAGGGCCGGCCGCGGGTCGTCGTCCAGGCGGAGAGCCATCTCTACAACGACTCGGGAGACTGCGCCGAGCGGCTCTCCGGGCTGAACCTCGTGCCGCTATCGCCCGGGCAAGCGATGTTTACCCGCGCCGACGTGGAGCGCGAGCTGGTGCGCACGGCCTCGGGCCGCGTCGCGACAGGGGTCGGGGCTATCTCGATCGAGTCGCCGGTGCGGCGCCTGCGCGGGACGATGTTCGACTTCGCAGAGATGCGTTCGATTTCGGCACTCGCTCGCGAACGAGGCATCGGCCTCCACCTCGACGGGGCGCGGCTCTTCGTCGCCTCCGCCTACACGGGGGTGCCGCCCGCGGACTATGCGGCGCTTTTCGACACGGTTTACGTCTCGCTCTGGAAGTCGTTCTCATCCGGGAGCGGCGCGATTCTCGCAGGGCCGCGCGCGCAGCTCGCGGACCTCTTTCAGGAGCGCCGGATGTTCGGCGGAGCGCTCCACGCTGCATGGCCGTTCGCCGCGGTCGCGCGGCACCACGCCGACGGCGCGCTCGAGCGCCTGCGCGCCGGGATCGCCGTTTCGGAGGGCCTCGCGAGGGCGCTCAGCACTTCGGACCGGTTCACGATCCAGCGGGTGGCCAACGGCACGAGCAGGATGCGCCTGACCGTGCGCGGCGTTTCGCCGAAGGACTATCGGACGCGGCTCGCCGCGCGCGGAGTTCTCCTGCCCGAGCCGGAGGAGGGTGGCTTCTGGCTGACCGTCAACGAGACCTGGGCGCGAATGCCGGCCGAGGATCTCGCAGCGGCTTTCCGCGGGGCGCTCGCCTGAGCTTGACAAAAAAAGGGGGGCCGATCGCTCGGCCCCCCGGAGATACGGCGCTTGCGCGCCGCTGGGATCCTTACTTCTTGTCGCCGACGACGAGCTTGCTCTCGACGTTCTTGACGCCCGAGGTTTCCTTGGCGAGCTTGATCGCCTGGGCGATCTCCGCCTGGCTCTTCATGTTGTCGCCCGTCAGATACACGACGCCGTTACGCGTGTCGACGTCGATCTTCAGGCCTCCGACCATCGAGTCGGCGAGGAGCTTCGTCTTGACGGAGGCCGTGATCGAGGCGTCGTCCACGACCTGTCCCGCCGACCGGTCCGGCTCCGGGTTGGGTGCGTTGCCACCCACCGCCCCGTCGCCTTCTCCGCCGGGCGCCGGAGCGCCGCCCTCGCCGGGCATCGCCATCGAGCCGCCTGGCATCGCCATCGAGCCGCCGCCGACCGTGATGTTGTTGACCACGTCCATGACGCCCGTGGTCGCGCGGGCCAGCTCCGCCGCCCGATCCTTGGCCGCGTCGCTCTCCACGTTGCCCGAGAGCGTCACGACCTTCTCCTTGGTATCCACATCGATCTGATACGCCTTGACCGTGTCGTCCGCCGCCATTTTCGACTTGACCTTGGTGGTGATCCCCGCGTCCGTCTGGGCGCACCCGACCGTGATCAAGGCCGCCGCGAGAAGCCCGAGCAGTGAATGTTTCCTCATGTCTGTTCCTCTCTTGCCTGGTCCTCTTGGGACATCGGCGTTTCAAACCCCCCCACGCTTCGGGCTTTCCCGGGTGAGCCGGGAACCCGTCCTCCACCCATCCGCGTGGCCTCCCTGCCCCACGTGCAGGTTTCATGCCGTCCGCCGTCCGGTCTTGGGAATCCCGCGGGGAACGGCTATCCTGTCGCCGGAGGTGCGTTCGATGGCCCCCGAAAAGGACCCCGATCCGACGGTTCCCCCGGCAACCCGGGAGGGGCGCGAACGCTGGAAAAAGGCGTACGGGAAGAGTCTCGCGAAGACGGCGCCCTGGAAGAAGGATTGGACCACGGTTTCCGGGGCGCCGGTCGAGCCGCTCGTGGCGCCGGACACGATCGCCGGGTTCGACCCCGAGCGCGACCTGAGCTGGCCCGGAGAGTACCCGTTCACCCGGGGGGTCCACCCGACCGGCTACCGCGGCAAGCTCTGGACGATGCGGCAGTTCGCGGGGTACGGGACGGCGAAACAGACCAACGCGCGCTTCCACTACTTGCTGGACCACGGGCAGACGGGCCTCTCGACGGCTTTCCATCTGCCGACGCTATACGGCTACGACTCCGATCACCACATGGCGCGGGGGGAGGTCGGCAAGTGCGGCGTCGCGATCGACTCGCTGCGCGACATGGAGGTCCTGTTCGACCGCATCGACCTCGGGCGCGTGACGACATCGATGACGATCAACTCGACGGCGCCGATCGCCCTTGCCATGTACCTGGCGGTCGCCGAAAAGCACGGCACGCCCTGGGAGAAGGTCGGCGGGACTCTGCAGAACGACATCCTCAAGGAGTACATCGCCCAGAAGGAGTACATCTTTCCGCCGCGCCCCTCCATGCGCCTGATCACGGATCAGTTCTCATTCTGCGCGAAACACGTGCCGCGGTGGAACACGATCTCGATCTCGGGCTACCACATCCGCGAGGCGGGCTCGACTGCGCTGCAGGAGCTCGCGTTCACCCTGCGCGACGGCGTGGAATACGTGAAGTACGGCATCGAGGCGGGGATGCCGGTGGACCAGTTTGCGCCGCGCCTGTCCTTCTTCTTCAATTCTCACAATGACTTCTTCGAAGAGATCGCCAAGTTCCGAGCGGCGCGACGCATCTGGTCGAAGACGATGCGAGAGGACTTCGGCGCGAAGGACCCGCGCTCCTGGATGTGCCGCTTTCACACGCAGACGGCCGGCTGTTCGTTGACCGCGCAGCAGCCGTACAACAACGTCGTGCGGACGGCGATCCAGGCTCTGGCCGGCGTGCTCGGCGGAACCAACTCGCTCCACACCAACTCGCTCGACGAGACTCTCGCTTTGCCGACGGACTTCGCGGTCAAGCTCGCGCTTCGCACGCAGCAGATCCTGGCGCATGAGTCCGGCGTGGCGAACACGATCGACCCGCTCGGCGGCTCGTACTTCATCGAGGACCTGACGACGAAGATGGAACGCGGCTGCTTCGACTACTTCCGCCGCATCGACGAGCTCGGCGGGATGGTCGAAGCGATCGAGGCCGGGTTTCCGCAGCGGGAGATCATGGACGCCGCATACGCCTACCAGCGGTCGGTCGATTCCGGGGAGAAGATCGTCGTCGGCGTCAACGAGTTCGTGGACGCGATCGAGCAGCCCATCGAAACGCTCTACATCGACGAGGCGGTCGAAGGACAGCAGAAGGAGGCGCTGGCAGAGCTGCGCCGCACCCGCGACGGAAAGGCCGTGACCTCGGCCCTGGCGACCCTGCGCCAGGCCTGCGCCGACGGTCGGAACGTCATGCCGCCGCTGGTGGAGGCTGTCAAGACCTACGCCACCGTCGGGGAGATCTCCGACGTCATGCGCGAGGTCTTCGCGACCTACGAGGAGCCGGCGGTGTTCTAGGGGTCAGGTCTTCGATTTTTCGAGATTTCAGCCAGACCATTGCCCAGGCCGGAGCGATCCTGAAATCCGAAAAATGAAGACCTGACCCCATGAAACTCCCTCGACTGCGCGCTCGCTCCCGCGGCGCGCGCCTCCTCCCTCGGTTACTTCGGGAGACTTCGCGCGCCGCGAACCGGGGCCCGCTGGAAGGAAGCCGTCGCTCGCTCCGGAAGCCCCAATTCGGCGTTGTGCTGCGTGAGAGAATGAGGGGATGACGGATCGAGAAAAGAGCCCGTTTTCCTCCATCGAACAGGCCCTCGAGGCGCTGCGCGCCGGCCAGTTCGTCGTCGTCGTGGACGACGAGGACCGCGAGAACGAAGGTGACCTTGTCATCGCCGCCGAAAAGGTCACGCCCCAGGCCATCAACGTGATGGCGCGCGAGGGGCGAGGCCTCATCTGCCTCGCCCTCACGGAAGAGCGCTGCGACGAGCTCGAGCTTCCTCCGATGGTCCAGGAAAACACGTCCAACTTCGGCACCGCCTTCACCGTCTCGATCGAGGCGCGCGGCCGCACGACAACGGGCATCTCCGCCGCGGACCGGGCGGCGACCGTGCTGACGGCGATCGATCCGGCAGCCCGGCCCTCGGACCTGAACCGGCCGGGCCACATGTTTCCCCTCCGGGCGCAGCGCGGCGGGGTCCTGAAGCGCGCCGGCCAGACGGAGGCGTCGGTGGATCTCGCGCGAATCGCGGGGCTGAATCCCTCGGCCGTTCTCTGCGAGGTCATGAACGAGGACGGCTCGATGGCGCGCGTCCCGGACCTGGCGAAGTTCTGCGAGCGCCTGGGCCTCCTCATGGTCACCGTGGCCGACCTGATCCGCTACCGGATGAAGACAGAGCGGCTCGTCGAGCGGATAGCCTCGCCGCACCTGCCGACCCGCCTCGGCGACTTTCGGCTCTTCGCCTACCGCAGCGACGTGACACACGAGGAACACCTGGCGCTCGTGCACGGCGAGATCAGCGAAGAGGAGCCCGTGCTCGTCCGCGTGCACTCCCAGTGCCTGACGGGCGACGTGTTCGGCTCCGCGCGCTGCGACTGTGGCGAGCAGCTCGAGCTCGCGATGGAGAAGATCGTCGAGGCCGGCAAGGGCGTGTTCCTCTACCTGCTCCAGGAAGGTCGCGGGATCGGCCTCATCAACAAGCTGAAGGCGTACGAGCTGCAGGACCAGGGTCACGACACGGTGTCCGCGAACGAGAAGCTGGGATTCCCGCCCGACATTCGCAACTACGGCGTCGGCTGCCAGATCCTGCGGGACCTCGGCGTGCGCAAGATGCGGCTGCTGACCAACAACCCGTCCAAGTACGTCGCCATCGACGGCTACGGCCTCGAGATCGTCGAGCGCCTGCCCCTGGAGGTCCATCCCACCGACCGCTCGCGCAAGTATCTCGAGGCCAAAAAGAACAAGATGGGGCACCTGCTCAAGCTCGTTTAGATCTCCCACCCCCGCATCCGCATCCGAATCCGCGTATCCTTTGCCGCGTACTCAAGGAGAACACCATGGCCAAGACCTTCGAATTCGTAACACCCGCCGGGCCCGGCCCGAAGTTCGTTCGCCGGGCGATCATCGGGATCGTCCTGTTCGTGCTGCTCGTCATCGGCGGGCCGATCACCGTCGTGCCCGCCGGGCACGTCGGCGTGAAGGACTTCTTTGGGAGAGTGTCGCCCAACGCTCTGCCGAACGGCGCGCACCTGATCCTGCCGTTCACGCGGGTGATCAAGATGTCGATCCAGACTCAGGAGGTCAAGGAGACCGCAGAGGTTCCCTCCAAAGAGGGGCTGGTCATGGACCTCGAGGGGTCGCTGCTGTTCCGGCTGGATCCGCTGAAGGCCGCGGAGATGTACAAGACGGTCGGCCGGAACTATCAGGAGATCGTGGTTCAACCCCAGATCCGCTCCGCGATTCGCGAGATCACGGCCTCTTACGACGCCAAGGCGCTGTACTCCTCGGAGCGCGAGCAGATCGCCCGCGAGACCTTCGCGCTCTTCCAGAAGATGGCAGGGAGTCGCGGGATCATCGCCGAGGCGGTTCTGCTGCGCAAGATCGGCCTGCCGCCGATCGTCGCCAACGCGATCCAGGAGAAGCTGAAGGCGGAGCAGCAGTCCCAGCAGATGAAGTTCGTCCTCCAGAAGGAGCAGCAGGAGGCCGAGCGCAAGCGCATCGAGGCCCAGGGCATCGCGGATTTCCAGAAGATCGTCGCGCAGGGGCTCTCGCCGCTGCTCCTGGAGTGGAAGGGCATCGAGGCGACCGAGAAGCTGGCGATGAGCCCGAACACCAAGATCGTCATCGTGGGAAACCCGAAGTCGGGGCTGCCGATCATCCTGGGAGGACAGGACAAGTAACGATATATAAGCGTTCGCTCATATATCGACGCCCGAGGAGCTCGGAGTCGGGGGAGAGTCCAGGCGGGCGAAGGGCGCTGCGGCCTCGGGCGATTCGTTCTCGATCGGAAGGATGACCGGGAACACGGCCTCCGGATGCTAGCATCCGGATCGGAATGAAGATCCCGATGCCGGCGGCGGTCCTGGCCGGCGGCGCCTCGCGGCGGATGGGCCGGCCGAAGGCCGCGCTGCCTTACGGCGCTACGACGCTCCTGGGGTTCCAGACCGCGCGCCTGGCGGAGATGTTCGACGCGGTTCTCGTCGTCGCCAAGCAGCCGCCGGCGTTCCCGGCCGGACCGGTGCGTGTCGTGCTCGACGGCGCGTCCGACCACGCCGCGATCCACGGGCTCATCCGGGCTCTGGAAGAAGCGGACGACCGGATCTTCGTGCTCGCTGTGGACCTACCCGCCATCCCCCCGGAGCTGCTCCGAGCGATCGCGCTCCGGAGCCTGGCGAGCGAGGCGCCCGCGCTGCTGCCCCGCGCGAAGGGCATCCTGCAGCCGCTCGCCGGCGTCTGGCGCCGCGCCGCGCTCGAGCCGGCGCGCCGACGCGCCGCCTCCGGAACGCTCTCGCTCGTCGGCCTGGCCGGAGAGGTCGGCGCGGAAATCTTCGACGAGGGCGAGTGGCGCGAGCTCGACCCGTCCGGAGTCGCGTTCACGAATCTTAACACCCTGGAGCAGTACGAGGCGCTGCGGGAGAGGGCATGAGCGAGACGGAGAAGGGCAAACCCCGCCGGCCGCGTGCGAGCGGGCCGCTGCGCCGGAGCGTCCTGCACGTGGATGCCCGTGGGCGTGCGCGCATGGTGGACGTCGGCGAGAAGCGCTCGACGCGCCGCGTCGCGGTCGCGCGCGGAGTACTCGCGATGGGCAAGATCGCCTTCGACGCCCTCGCCTCGGGCCGGTTGGCCAAGGGCGACGCGCTCGCGGTGGCGCGCGTGGCTGGAATCCAGGCCGCCAAGCGCACGTCCGAGATCATCCCTCTCTGCCATCCCCTCGCGCTCGAGTCCGTCGAGGTGGACGTGTCGCTCGGCCGCGCGCGGCGCGAGGCCGTCGTCACGGCCACGGCGCGCATCACCGGGAAGACCGGCGTCGAGATGGAAGCGCTCACCGCCGCCGCCGCCGCGTGCCTCGCCCTCTACGACATGGTCAAGTCGCTGGATCGGGGAGCGGTGATCCGGGAGATTCTTCTGGTCGAGAAGTCCGGAGGACGGTCCGGCACGTATCGGCGCTAACCGCCCCGGGTGTGCATCTCCAGGTGCGGGTCCTTCTTCAGCTCCGTCAACGGGACGAGCGTGGCCCGATCCCGCATCGCCAGCCGCTCTTCGGCTCCACGGTCCGAGCGCCCGCGCCAGCCAGAGGCGATGATCGCGGCGAGCTCTTCCCCGGAGGCTCCAGCGCGCAGCGGGCCGCGCAGGTCCAGGCCCCGCGCGGCATAGAGGCAGAGGTACCACAGACCGTCGGCTGTCAGGCGGCTGCGGTCGCAGGAGCGGCAGAAGGGCGCTGTGGTCGAGGCGATGATCCCGAAGGCCGTGCCGTCGAGCAGGCGGAAGCGCTCCGCCGGGGCGGAGGATGTCTCGACGATCGGCGCGATCGGTCCGTAGTGCCGCTCCAGCGCCTCGAGGATCTCCCGGCGCGACACGACGCTCTCGCGCGTCCAATGCGTGGCTCCGCCCACGTCCATGTACTCGATGAACCGGACTTCGGCTCCCCAGACGCGTCCCCGCTCGAGCAATGCGACGAGCTCGCCGTCGTTGACCCCGCGGATCACGACCGTGTCGATCTTGAGCGAGGCGAATCCTTCCGCCGCGGCCGCCTCGATTCCGGCCAGGACGCGATCGACCTCGTCGAAGCGCGTCAGCGCGCGGAAGCGCTCCGGATCGAGCGTGTCGAGACTCACCGTGAGGCGGCCGAGCCCCGCGCGGCGAAGCGCCCGGGCGCTCCCGGACAGAAGCACGCCATTGGTCGTCATGGCGAGGTCCCGGATCCGGCCGCTCGACGCGAGCATCGCGACGAGGTCCGGCAGGTCCCGGCGCAGGAGCGGCTCGCCCCCCGTCAGACGCACCCGGTCCACACCCAGGTCCGCAAAGACGCCGACCAGCCGGGCGATCTCCTCGAAGCGAAGGATGTCCTCCCGCGGCAGCCACGCGTAGTCCTGCTCCGGCATGCAGTAGGCGCAGCGCAGGTTGCACCGGTCGGTGACCGAGAGGCGCAGGTTGCCGAGGGGGCGGCCGAGGGTGTCGGATAGCGTCATGGGGGTCTATATTAGTCGCGTGAGGCTCGTAGCATGAGCATTCGGGTCGCGATCATCACGGTCTCCGACGGCGTGGCCGCGGGCGCCCGGTCCGACCTCGGGGGACCCGCCTGCGAGCAGGCCCTGAGCGCCTCGGGGATCGAGCACCGGGTCGTCGCGCGCGAGACCATCCCCGACGACGTCCACCAGGTTG